>JAICYS010000332.1 GCA_025934105.1 Myxococcota bacterium
GCCGGCGGCGGCGCGGGCGGGATGGCGGGCGCGGCCGGAAACGCGGGCGGCAACGGCGGCATGACCAGCACCAACGACGGCGGCACCGACGCGCTCTCGGCGTGCGGCACGTCGACGATGACCAGCCAGCCGGGGTGCAACACGGTGGATGCAACCGGACCTTGCGTGACGGTCGGGACGGGGACGGGAGCCCTTCCGGCGGCGGGCGGGGGCAACATCCAGCCCGGAACCTACGACCTGGTCTCCAGCACGGTGTACCTGGGCGACGGTGCGCTGCCGACCATTCTGTCTCCAGTGCGCAAGACCCTCGTCCTGTCTCCTGGTACTGCGGGCGCGCTCGACATCCAGGAGGCAGACGTGTCGGGCAATTATCTGAACCGCTTCAACGGAACGGTCACCACCTCCGGCACGGGAACGGCGTCCATGGTGACGTTCACGCAATCCTGCCCGGCGATCGATGCCGGCGCGGGTGAGTCCTCGCTCTACACCTTCACGTCTGGGTCCACGATCACCCTCACCGTCCTCGAGGACAAGGGCGGCGGCGCGACCGCCGTAGAGGTCTGGCAAAAGCGGTGACGGCGGGTCACGTGGCGGCGCTGCTGGCCGGCGCCGCCGCGTTCTTCCGGTAGCGCGCCAGGTAGCGTTCGGTGACCCGGTGCGCGTCGATGCGCAGGGCGCGCGCGTACTCCATCACGTAGCCGCGGATGTACACCGCCGCCGGCATGTCGGTGAAGTCTTCTTCTTCCAGCGCGCGCAGGTAGCGCTCGCTGATCTTGGTCCGCTGCGAGATGTCGCCCAGCTCGATGCCGCGCGACTGGCGGATCTTGCGCAGGAACTCGCCGGTGATTTCGGCGTCGGGGTCGACGACCATCTCCGAGGTCTCGGCCCGCTCTTCGGTGGTGGGCAACGGCGCCGACGGGCGGCGGCCGCCGTTCGCCGCCGCGCGGACGGCGCGCGCCAGGTCGGCCTCGGGCAGCGCCAGGTCGTAGAGGCGCCGCCGGTCGGGCGCGAACAGCGTGTCGTGCGCGGCGTTGACGCGCGCGTGCAGCTCGGCCAGCTCGTGGTCCTCGTAAAGGCCGGCGATCACCAGCGAGCCACTGGCGTAGATGTCCTTGATGGACCGGTAGGCGCGGCGGACCTCCTCGTCGCTGACCCCCGGCTCGGTCTCGAGGATCTCGTAGTAGGTCTGCTCTTCTTCGAGGCGCAGCGGGGCGACGTTGGCGCTCGGCCGCTCCCGTTCGTTGTCCAGCGACAGCAGCTTGCGGCCCAGGCGCTCGATGTTCTTCGAAGCCTTCCCCTCGGGGTACTCGGCGACCAGCGATCGGTGGCGGCGGGCGGCCAGCCAGACGGTCTCGTCCGCCTCGACGTGACCGAGGTATTCCAGCGCGTGCCCGAGCCGCCGCCGCGCCGCGGACGCGATCCAGGTCCCCAGCTTCAGGTCCTGGACCGTCCGCGTCTGGTTGACGACGAAGGTCGGCCGGAACGAACGGATCTCCTGCTCCAGCTTCTCGGTCGGGCTGCCGGCCAGCTTCACGGCCCGAAAGAGGTCCAGCGCCGCCACCGGCGGTCCGTTCGAGCTGGCGACCAGGCGATCGAGCCCGCGGATCGATCGGAGGCGCCGCAAAAAGGCGCTCTTGGCGAAGCGGTAGGTAGATTCGACGGAGGCGGGCTCGGGCAGGGTGACCAGCACGGGGACGTCGGCGCCCAGCCACAGGTCCAGCGTCAGCGTGGAATCAGCCGGTCCCAGGTCGACGATCACGTAGTCGACGTCCAGGGCCGCGATGGCGGCCAGGGTCGCCTTGGCCGTCTGCTTGGGCCGGGTGGTTCCGAAGGCGCTCCCTTCGCCGCCGACCAGGCCGACGCCCGCGATCGGGGTATCGACGATGAGCTCGTTGAGGCTGCTCGCCTTGCCGCGCAGGAACTCGCCGAACCCGCGGGGCGGGCGGGGCGCCCCCAGCAGCTGGTGCAGCGGCCCGCCGGCGGGGTCGGCGTCGAGGGCCACCACCTTCTTGGCGGCCTGGGCCAGATAGACGGCGACGTTGGCGGCCAGCAGCGACCGGCCGGTCCCGCCCCGGCCGGAGGCGAACGCCACCAGGCGAACGCGCGATCGCGGGGCGTCCGGGGCCACTTCCACCGGCGCGGAAGGCTCGGGCGCATCCGGCGCGCCCTCGAGCGGCGCCTCGGCCCCCGGCAGGTCCGTCGGCCCGCTCTCGGCCGCTTCGCGATCGTCGGGGTCCTCGAACTCCGCCGGGCCGGCTGGCGGAGCTTCGATGTCGACGACGATGTCTTCGCCTTCGTCAGACGGGCCGGAATTTTTGGACATGGGTCAGTCTTCGAGCTCGACGTTCCAGTACGAGGCGTCGGCCAGACCCAGGAACGGCAGCCACTCGCGGTAGCGGACCCGCCCCCCGTTGGTGCGGAAGGTGGGGGTCCAGCGCGGGCGAATCGGGGTCTTGAGCAGCTTCATTCCGGCCTGTTCCGGGGTGCGCGCCCCCTTGGTCAGGTTACAGTCGATGCAGCAGCAGACCACGTTTTCCCAGGTGGTCCGGCCCCCCTGGGCGCGCGGGACGACGTGGTCCAGGTTCAACTCGACGCGCGGCAGCTCGCGCCCGCAGTACTGGCAGGTGTTGCTGTCGCGCATGTAGATGTTGTGACGCGAGAACCGGACCTTGGTCTTGGGGATACGGTCGTAGAGCTGAAGCACGATGACGCGCGGGATCAAGATGGCGCGGTCGACGGTGCGGATCACCTCGGCGCCGCGCACTTCCGTCGAGAGCTGCGCCCAGCTGGCGAAGTCGAAAGTCTTGAAGTCGGGGTCGACGACCCGCGCCACGCCCAGGTACAGCAGCGAGAACGCCCGCCGGACGTTGGTGACGTGAATGGGCTGATAGTGCCGATTGAGCACCAGGACAGCCGCGTTGGTCACCCTAGCAAGATAGCAGGGCGGGCCCGCTCCGGCAAAATCGACCGGGCGCGCCAGGCGGACAGCTGGGCTAAAATTCGGCCACTTTGAGCATTCAGCCCGTTTCGGCGCTGGTGGCGGCCATCGTCAGCTTCGCCATCGGCGGCTCCGTCCTGCTGCGGGAGCCGCGCCGGCGGGCCCACGTCCTGTTCGCGACCTTCGCGTTCAACATCGCGCTTTACTGCTCGCTGTCCTTCGTGGCCCGCCGGTTCGAGTCCGCGCTGTGGGACTGGATGTCGCTGCTGGCCGCCGTGTCGCTGCCGGCCACGGCGCAGCGCTTCTTCCAGGCGTTCCTGGGCGACGAGGCCGGGCCGCCGCCGCTCAGCCGCTCGACGGTGTTCGGCGCCGCGGTGTTCTACAGCGTGCTGCTGTTCTCGCGCTTCATCGAGCCGGTGCACACCGCCGTCTCGTTCCACGTGGCCTTCATGGCGTACGTGTTCGCCGGCCTCTACCTGTCGGTCTTCTACCTCTACAAGCGCTATCGCGGGACGCCGTCGCGGGTCGAGAAGAAGCGCCTGCTTTACCTGCTGGTGGGCGGGTTCGCGACCGTGACGGCCACCCTGGCCGAGTCGCTGCCCCACGGACCCAGCTTCGGGAACATCTTCATCATCGTTTATCTCTACTTCCTGTCGCAGAACCTGGTCCGCTACCGGCTGCTCGATCTGAACGAGCTTTTGGGGCGGATGGTGGTGCTGGGGACGCTGGTGTTCATCCTGGCGTTCATCTACGGGGTCCTCACCCGGTGGGTCGGCAGCGACGACGCGGGGCTCTTCTTCTTCAACACGCTGCTGGCGTCGGCGACCATCGTCATCCTGATCGAGCCGCTGCGCACCCGGGTCGAAGCGTGGATCAGCCGCTGGATGTTCCAGGAGAAGTTCGAGCTGTCGCGGCGGATCGAGATGTTGCGCGCCGAGCTGGCGAACGTCATCGACATGCGCGTGCTGGTTCCGCGCGTGTTGGGCGCGCTGGAGGACTCGCGCCGCATCACCCACGCCTCGGTCTACCTGGCCGATCCCGACGGGTCCGGGTTCGAGCTGGCGGGCCAGGTGGGGCCCAAGCCCGAAGAGCATTTCGACGCCGTCACCCACCGCGGCTTCTTCGAGCGGCTGCGGCGAATCGGCGTCATCACCCAGGAGGGGATCGAGCGGGAGGTGACCGCCCGGCGTTCGGCCTCGACCGAGGAGCAGGAGAGCCTGGCGCTGATGTTGAGGACGCTCGAGCAGATGAACGGGTCGGTGGCGCTGGGCTTCTCCAGCGAGGAGCAGCTGCTGGGCGCGCTGGTGATCCGCGACGACCGCCTGCGCGAGGCCTATTCGACCGACGAGATCGAGCTCTTCCGCGGGGTGGCCACCAGCATCGGCATCACGCTGCAGAACTCGCAGGTGTACGAGCGCATGAAAGAGCGCGACCGCCTGGCGGCGCTGGGACAGATGGCCGCCGGCCTGGCGCACGAGATCCGCAACCCGCTGGGGTCGATCAAGGGGGCCGCGCAGTTCCTGCAGCCGGCGGCCCAGGCGGCCGGCGGGCGCGACGTCACGCGCGACGGCAATCGCGAGTTTCTCGACATCATCGTCGAGGAGGTCAACCGCCTCAACAAGATCGTCTCGCAGTTCCTGGACTACGCGCGCCCGTACCGCGGCGAGCAGCGGCCGCTGGACGTGGCCGACGTGCTCCGCAAGACGCTGTCGCTGCTGTCCAAGGAGCAGAAGGAGCAGCAAGAGCAGGGGGACGTCGAGATCGTCACCAACTTCGCCGACCGGACGCCCCCGGTGCGTGCCGACGCCGAGCAGCTGCTGCAGGTGTTCCTCAACCTGTCGCTGAACGCCATCCAGGCCATGCCGCCCGGCAGCGGGAAGGCCGGCAAGCTGCTGATCTCGACGGGCCTGCGGCGGGCCACCCGCCGGGGGGCCGCCGCCGCGTTCCTGGAGGTGCGGTTCCGCGACACCGGCGTCGGCATCCCGCCCAACGACCTCAAGAACCTCTTCATCCCGTTCTTCACCACCAAGGAGAAGGGGACCGGGCTGGGGCTGCCGATCAGCCAGCGCATCATCGAGAACCACGGTGGAACCATCGAGGTCCGCTCGCAGCCCGGCGAGGGGGCGACCTTCACGGTGCTGCTGCCGATCGAGGCCGACGCCTATGCCGCCTATCTGGAGGCGACGCGCATCGACGGGGGCCGCCGCGGGCCCGTCCCGCCGCCCCTGCCGCCGCCGCCCGCCGAGACGCCGCCGCCCCA
>JAICYS010000085.1 GCA_025934105.1 Myxococcota bacterium
CCACCAGCAGGCCGGCCGAGGCGCCGTCGGACGGCGGTCGGGCGAAGGTGGTCGCCGGGCCGGCCTTGGCGATCGGCTTGCCGGTCGGGTCCAGCAACCAGGCCGTGACCGGCGCGCCGTCCTCGGGCCTGCTGCGCGCGATGATCACCATCCCCTTGCCGGGCGGCAGAAGTTCGATGCGGGCCGGCAGCAGGTCCTTGTCCGGCAAGTCGACGGAGGCCGTCTGCTTGGGCGGCGTGGCCGTCAAATCGTACGTCTCGAGCTTGGCGAACGTCGCCCGGTCCTCGCGAATGACGGCCAGGCGGTGGCCGGCGTCGTCCAGTCCGAACACTTCGTCGAAGTAGCCCTGGCCGGCCGGGGCCTTCAGCGTGGCCCGCGGCTCGAGCGGCTTGGGCGCGCCCCTGTCGGCGCGGACCGCGCCGACCCAGGCCAGCAGGCCCAACCCCAGCGCGACGGCCGAAACGCGCCCGGCCGCCATCATGCGCCGGCGCGGCTCAGGAAGGCGTCGATCTGTGCGCGCGCCGTGTCGCTGACGGTCACGAACTTCACGCCCATCCGCAGGTCCTCCGGCGGGGTCGCCGAGACGATCTC
This sequence comes from Myxococcota bacterium, assembly GCA_025934105.1. Classification (GTDB taxonomy): domain Bacteria; phylum Myxococcota_A; class Polyangia; order Fen-1088; family Fen-1088; genus JADGRB01. The sequence goes on from JAICYS010000085.1 coordinate 592, forward strand.
GCCGGTCACGCTGACGGACACCTCGTCGCCGGGCAACGTGAACGTCAGGTTCACCATGGTCCCCTCCGGCAAGGGGATGGTGTGTTCGAGGCGCAGGCCTCCGCGCGAGAAATTCCGGGCCCGCCGAAAGTAGCGTTCGGAGCCCGTCGTCTCCTCGACCCACATCTCGACTGGGATGCGCGCGGCACCACGGCGCTCTTCGCCAGCTTCGGACATGGGCCGATGGTACACCGCGCCCCGCGAAACGCGCTACAGGACCGCTTGGCGATTCGGCGCCCGCCGGGGTATGAAACGGGCGATGTCACGAAGGCGAATTTTGGTGACCGGGGGCTCCGGGTTCCTGGGATCTCACCTGTGCGAACGTCTCTTGAAGGAAGGGCACGAAGTCGTGTGCCTGGACAACTTCTTCACCGGCTCGCGCGCCAACGTCGAGCACCTGCTCGACCACCACCGGTTCGAGCTGATGCGCCACGACGTCACCGAGCCGCTGACGATGGAAGTGGACGACGTTTATCACCTGGCCTGTCCGGCTTCGCCGATCCACTACCAGCGCAACCCGGTCCGCACCATCCGCACGGCGGTGGAGGGGACCTTGAACATGCTGGATCTGGCGCGCGAGGCCAAGGCGCGGATCCTGATCGCCTCCACCTCGGAGGTGTACGGCGACCCCATCGAGCACCCCCAGCACGAGAGCTACTGGGGCAACGTCAACCCGATCGGCCCGCGCGCCTGCTACGACGAGGGGAAGCGCTGCGCCGAGGCGCTGGCCGTGTCGTACGCGCGGCAGTATTCGGTCGAGGTGCGCATCGCGCGCATCTTCAACACCTACGGCCCGCGCATGCACGAGAACGACGGCCGGGTGGTGTCGAACTTCGTCGTGCAGGCGCTGCGCAACGAACCCATCACCGTTTACGGCGAGGGGCAGCAGACGCGGTCGTTCTGCTTCGCCACCGATCTCATCGAGGGGTTCATCCGCTTGATGGCCAGCCCGCACGGGGCCGACCCCGTCAACCTGGGAAACCCGCGCGAGACGACGGTGCTGGAGCTGGCCGAGATCACGCGCAAGCTGGCCAAATCGAAGTCCGAGATCGTCCGGGCGCCCTTGCCCACCGACGATCCCACGCGGCGCCGGCCGGACATCTCGCGCGCGCAGCAGCTCCTGGGCGGCTGGGCGCCGGTCGTCTCCCTCGAGCAGGGAATCGCCGCGACCATCGACGACTTCAGGCGCCGTCTCGGCGTCTGACGCCGGGCGCCGGCGCGGCGCGATCCAGGCGCGCGCCGGTGACCGGGTGGACCAGGCCCGGCGGGGCCACGTCCGCCAGCGGGATGAGCACGAACGGGCGCTCGAGCAGGCGGGGGTGGGGAACCACCAGCGCCGGCGGGTCGTCGATGATCTGGTCGTCGAACAGCAGCAAGTCGACGTCGATCACGCGGGCCGCATGGAGCTGGCCGGGCGGGCGCACGCGCCCCAGCGCGGCCTCGACGGCCAGGCAGGCCCCCAGCAAGGCGCGCGCGTCCAGCGCCGTCTCGACGCGGGCGGCGGCGTTCAGATAAGGGGGCTGCGGGTCGGGCGCGACAGCCTCCGTCTCGTAGAGCGGCGAGCGCGCGCGCACGATTGCGCCCGCCGCCGGCAGCCGCGCCATCGCCGCCGCGATGGAGGCCGCGCGATCGCCCAGGTTCGATCCGAATGCCAGGTACGCCACGGCCACCCTGACCTTATATAGTGGGCGGACCGTGCCCGCTGGAACTCTCCCCGCCGCGATCTCCGGCCTGGCGACCGGCCTGGGCGCGCTGCCCTTTTTGTTTGTGCGCGATCTGCCGCGGCGGGTCTATGACGGCATCCTGGGCCTGGGCGCCGGGCTGATGCTGGCGGCCGCCACGCTGGGCCTGGTCGGAGAGGCGCTGCGCTCGGTGACCGACGCCGGCGGGCTGCACCCGGCGCGGCTGGCGCTGGTGCTGGCGGGCATCGCCGCGGGCGCCGCGCTGGCCGCGGCCATGGACCGGCTGATCCCGCACCGCCACGCCGGCGGCCATCATCAGCACCTCGGCCACGAAGAGGGGCACGACGTCCACGACCGGGACGCGCGGCGAGCCTACGCGGTCGTGGGCGCGCTGAGCTTGCACCGCATCCCCGAGGGGCTGGCCATCGGCGCCGGCTTCGCGCCGAATACGTCGCATCTGGGCGTCATGCTGGCGGTCGCCATCGGCGTTCAGAACGTGTGCGAGGGGATCGTCATGTCGGCGCCGCTGCGGCACGAGGGCGTGGGGCGCTGGCACGGGCTGGCCATCGTGGCGCTGACCGGGCTGGTCATCCCGGCCGCCGCCGTGCTGGGCGACCTGCTGGCGGGCGCGGCGGTCGCGACCCTGCCGTTCGTGCTGGCGCTGGCCGGCGGAACGCTGACCTACGTGACCTCCGTCGAGATCATCCCCGAGTCCCACAGCCACGGAAACGAGGGGACCGCCTCGGCCGGGCTGGTGGCCGGCTTCCTGCTGACCACGGCGCTGGAAGCCATCCTGCGCTAGGCCGCTTCCGGGCGGAACGTCGTCGGGCATGGTTCGCTGCCGCTCACCGTTGCCTTACGGCAACGCCCTCCTAGCAGCCTCCGGGCGGAACGTCGTCGGGCATGGTTCGCTGCCGCTCACCGTTGCCTCACGGCAACGCTCGCCTGGAACTTCAGACCCGAGTTCGTCCCGGGGCTCGCGGCGGCCTCGGACCGCCTTCGCGGTCTGAAGTCCGAGCGATCGCGCGAGCTATTTGATCTGGAGGAGCTCGACGTCGAAGACCAGCGGGCCGGCCGGCGCGCCCGGGCGGTCGGGGTGGTCGCCGTAGGCGAGGGAGCCGGGAATCCAGAACCGCGCCTTGTCGCCCACCACCATCAACTGCAGCCCCTCGGTCCAGCCTTTGATGACGCCACCCAGCGGGAAGGTGGCCGGCTCGCCGCGCACGACCGAGCTGTCGAAGAGGTGCCCGTCGGTGGTCCAGCCGCTGTAATGCACCTGGACGGTGCTGTCGGCGGTCGGGTGCGCCTTGCCCTTGCCGTGCTTCAGGATCTTGTACGCCAGACCGGAGGCCGTCTTCTTGGCGTCGGCGGGGGGCGCGGCCACGTCGGCCGGGGCCGGCGGCGGCGGCGTGACCTTCTTGATGTCGAGGAGCTCGACGTCGAAGACCAGCGGGCCGGCCGGCGCGCCCGGGCGGTCGGGATGGTCGCCGTAAGCCAGGTCGCCGGGGATCCAGAAGCGGCGCTTCTCGCCCTTGGTCATCAACTGCAGCCCCTCGGTCCATCCTTTGATCACGGCGTCCAGCGGGAAGCGCGCCGGTTCGACGCTCGGGATCGAGCTGTCGAACATGGTGCCGTCGGGCGTCCAGCCGGTGTACTGGACGGTCACGCGGTCGTGCGGGCCGGGGTGGGCGCCCCCCTTGCCCTTGACCAGCACCTTCGACGCCAGGCCGCTGGCGGTCTTCTTGGCGTCGGCGGGCGCCGCGGCGACGTCCGGCGGCGCCGCCGGGGCGGCGGGCGGTGGGGCGGTGGGCAGGGGTTGAATCGGCTCCGCGCGCAGGCGGCCGGCCCCGGGCAGGGCCACGGCGGCGGCCGCGCACAGCACCAAACAAAGGCGTCTCATACCGCCCGAATACCACGTCAGGCGGTCAAATGCCTCTCGGCGCGTGCCGCCCCAAGAGCTGGCACGCGCCGGCCACCCGCGCCGCCGCCCGGGGATGCTGTCCGATCAATAGCCGAGCTGCGGCTGGCGTTTGTGGCCGTACTTGTCGGGGACGAACGGGGCGGGGCGCTTGTCGCCCGCGACGGCGACCGCCAGATCCCGGCGCCCCTCGGGGCCGACGGTGATCGTCTTGTGGGTCACCGTCGAGGCGGCTTCGTGCCAGGCCGACAGATCGTAACGTCCGGGCGGCACGTTGTGGATCGCGAAGGCGCCGGACGCCTGCGCCTTGGCGTAGTAAGGCGAGTCGACCACCACCACGTAGGCGTTCATGGTCGCGTGGATGTTGCACAGAAGCTGCACCACGCCCGGGTGGCTGAACGTCTTCACGTAGGTCGCGCCCGTCGCGCGGATGCCGGCGTCGAAGTCGTTCGGCTTCACGATGGAAAATACGTTGTGGTAGATGCGGTCGTCGTTCCGGAACTGCACCGACGTGCCGACCGGAATCGCCAGCACGTGCGGCAGGAACGTCTTTTCGCGCTGGGTGACGATCTGGTTCTGCGCCGGCGCAGGGCGCGGGCCGCGCGCGTCCAGCCGTTTGAGCCAGACCACCGCGCCGCCCGGGCCGGCCGGCCCGCCGCCCGTCACGCTGCCGCTGATCGTGGCGGTCGTCCGTCGCGGGGCGGCTGGCGCGCGGTCGGACGCCTCCCCGCCGGCGGCCTTGTCGGGGGCGGGCGCCGCCGGTCGCGGTGCCAGCTTCGCCGCCGGTCGGCCGGCGCGCGCCCGCGCCTCGTCGAGCAATGACTGCACGGCGCGCTCGACCTGCGGGTCCAGCGCGGGCATCCGCAGCAACGTCTCCCACTTGTCGACCGCCCCGCTGTAGTCGCCGCCGTCGAAGGCCAGCTTGCCTCCCGCCATCAGGTTGAAGATCAGGTACTGGCGCTCGGCGGCGGCCTTGAAGCCGATGTCTTGCGGCGTCTTCACGGCCAGCGGCAGCGGCAGCTCGTCGCCCAGCCACTTCGGGTCCGCGGCCCGGGCCCGCGGACCCGCGGCCGCCCAGAAGGCCACCGCCGTCGCCGCCACCAGCCGCCGCACCCGCCGACCTTGTGTGCGTCTCGTCATGAGTCCCCGTTGCTCTTTCACCAGGTCCAGACCGCCGACGACGTGAACACGTCGTTGGCCACCTGCGGCGCGCCCTGCAGCTCGCGGTTCACCAGATACTCGGCCTTCACTTGCAGGCTGTCGCCGAATCCCAGGTTCACGCCGGCCGTCACCCGGTCGACTTTGATGGTCGCGTCCTCGGGAAACTCGGCGTGGCGCTGCTCGTAGCGGGCATAGAGCGTCGCGCGAAACAGCTGGGCGTCGACCGGAAGCGGCAGCTCCTCGGCCGCCTGCACCCAGAAGCCGTGCGCGTAGAACTCGGCCACCTCCGGATAGGCGCCGGTGCCGGCCAGCTTGGGGACCGGCATCGAGCTGACCTCGTCGCCCCCTTCCTCTTCGACGTCGACGAACTCGCCCGAGACGGCCAGCGTCGGCACGATCAGGCGCGCGTCGACTCCCAGCAGCCGTTGGGTGGCGGCGGCCGTCACCGATTGATCGTTGCGCGGGCCGAACTCGGCGCTGGCGCCCAGCTTCAGCGACACGTGGGCCAGGTTCAGCTCGTACCCCAGGCGGCCGGCGGCTACCGGGTGGCCGGTCAGGCTGCGCGACGGCCCCTGCAGCGCCTCCACGAAGCTCCCGCTGTTGGTGGCGGCCACGTTCAAGCTGACCGCCGAGGCGACGGGGATCAGCTGGATTCGATAGAAGGCTTTGAGGCCGATCGACTGACCGGTCGTGTACCGGGCCAGCAGCGACGGCGTCACCCCGACGCGAAAGTTTGCTTCGTTGTCGAGGTACTCGATGCCGAACACCGAATCGAACTTGCCCAGGCTGATGGCCAGCTCGGCGCTCGCGAGGGGCGCGATCCGCCCGAACGCCTGCTCGAGAAACAGCCGGGTGGATTCGCCGCCCGCCATGCCCTGCGTGGCATCGGGATCGTAGAGCCGCGGGATGACCTGCAGGCGCGTGAAGATCAGGATCGGCAGCTCGGGCGCCGTGTACCGCAGGTCGACGTCGGCGGTGTTGATCAGGAAGGACGGCTTGCCGGCGATGCCGGCCGAGCGGGGCAAGAATCCGCCGGCGGTGGCGCCGGGCGGCAGCGCCGTCGAGGCGGCCTCGCCGCGCGAGTTCACGGCCGGCGCGAACGGGTCGACGAAGTAGTCGGCCGGCCCCGGCGGCGGGACGGCCCGGTACGAGGGGGGGAAGCTGGTCCCGTCCCCCTGCGCCTTGGCGAACCCGACGTCGACATACCCGGTGATGACCAGCGGGGCCGGCGCGGGTCCCGCGTCGTCCGCCTGGGTTCGTTCGTCCGGGACGGCGGAGTCGGCGCGCGCACCGCTGGACAGCAGCGCCGATAGCGCGAGCCAGACCAGGATCGAACGGGCGCCCACCGGCCTCATCGTAAACCCAAGCCGGCCGGAGTTCGCCGGCGGCGCTTTGCCCGTCGGGCCTGCCGCCAGCCGCCGTCAGGCGCGGGCCGAGCGGATCGGCGGCGGAGCTTGTTCGCCTGACGGGCTGAACGTCTGCTCGGCCAGGAGGTTCCGCAAGATCCCGGTCAGCCTGCTCTTGATGCCGCGAGGAAGCGAGGTGACCGCCGCCGGCGGCTGCAGCAGCCGGCCGATCAACCGATCGCGCAGCGCGCGGCCGGCCTGCGTCACGCACAGCATCTTGATGCGGCGATCGTGGTCGGCGCCGCGCCGGGCGATGAGGCCGCGGGACTCCAGCTTGTCGACGATGCCGGTGACGTTCGAGGCGTCGCAGGCCAGCGCGTCGGCCAGCGTGCTCATCGCCAGCGGCCGCTCGGGGTCCAGGCTGCGCAGGGCCATCCCCTGCGAGGGCGTGAGGTCGAACTCCTCGCAAACGGCGCTCCACCAGGAGCGCATCCCGAGACAGAGCTCGATCAGGCTGGCCCAGAACGGATCCGGCATGGCCGGCCCGCGCGAGGAAGACTTCTTGTCCGATGACGCGGAAGGAGACATCGAGGTCCGATAATGTCTGAAACTTTGATGGTTGACAACCTCAAATATCGTCGTGTAGGACTACACCCGCTGTCACCATGCGAACGCAAGCTCATGTCCGCATCCCGCCCGCCCCGTTCCGGCACGTCCTCGGTCTGGCCCTGCTGCCGCTGCTGGCGGCGGCCTGCTCGCCGGCGCCGGCCGCCACGACGCAAAACGGTCCGGAAGCGGAGGCGCCTGCCGTGGCCGTCAAGCTGGTTCCCGCCCGCGAGGTGAAGACCCCGCGCGTGGTCACGCTGTCCGGTTCGCTGATCGGCGCCGAGGAGGCGGAGGTGGCGGCCGGCACGGCCGGCAAGGTGGTCGCCACCTACGTCGAGCGCGGCTCGTACGTGAGGAAGGGGGCCTTGCTGGCCAAGCTCGACGCGCGCGCCGCCAGCGCCACCGCCGCCCAGGCCGCCGCCGATCTGGAGGTCCAAAAGGCCCAGGCCGCCCAGGCCACCGTCGATTGCGATCGGACCCAGCACCTGTTCGACAAGGGCGCCATCTCGAAGGCCGACTACGACAAGATCCGCACCCAGTGCGCCACCACCAAGTGGTCGGTCTCGTCGGCGGAGGCCAAGAAGACGCTGACCGCCGAGGCGCTGCGGGACACCGAGATCCGGGCGCCGTTCTCGGGCCTGGTGGTCGAGCGCGCGGTGACCGCCGGCGAGTACGTCCGCGCCGAATCGCGGGTGGCCACCCTGGTGAACACCGACCAGCTCCGGGTCGAGATCACCGTCCCCGAGGCCGACATCCCGCAGGTTCGGCAGGGGATGCAGGTCGACTTTCGGACCGCCGGAGACGGCGCCGGCCGCCTGTATCACGGCAAGATCCGTTACGTCGGGCCGGCCGTCCGCAGGCAGAGCCGCGACGCCATCGTCGAGGCGGTGTTCCAGAACGACGCGCACGACCTGCGGCCGGGGATGTTCGTGACGGCGCGCCTGGCGGTGGGCGAGCAGCCGCTGCCCGCCGTGCCGGCCACCGCCGTCCGCGCCGACGGCAACCTGCGCCACGTCTTCGTGGCGGTGGGCGGCCGGCTGGAGGACCGGCTGGTTCAGACCAGCGAGCCGCTGAACGGCCAGATCCCGATCCTGGCCGGCCTGAAGCCGGGCGAACAGGTGGTGGCCGAGCTGACCCCCGACGTGCGCGACGGCGCCAAGGTCAAGTAGCCATGCAGTGGCTGGCCAGCATCTGCGTCAGGCGCCCGGTCTTCGCGAGCGTCCTGGTCCTGTTCATCGTCGTCGTCGGCCTGATCGGCTACAAGGCGCTGAACGTCGACCGGTTCCCGAACGTCGATCTGCCGGTGGTGCAGGTCATCACGACCCTGCCCGGCGCCGCGCCGGAAGAGGTCGAGACCGAGCTGTCGGACAAGATCGAAGAGGCGATCAACACCATCAGCGGCATCGACGAGCTCCGCTCGGTGTCGACCGAGGGCGTCTCGCAGGTGATCGTCTCGTTCCAGCTCGACAAGGACGTCAACGTCGCCGAGCAGGAGGTGCGCGAGCACGTCTCGACCGTGCTGCCCGACCTGCCCGACGGCACCAAGAGCCCCATCATCAACAAGCTGGATCCCGACGCCGCGCCGGTGCTGTTCCTGGCGCTGGAGTCCGAGCGGCCCATCAAAGAGGTCACCGAATACGCCGACCACGAGGTGCGCGAGGCGCTGGAGAACGTCTCCGGCGTCGGCCAGGTCACCATCGTGGGCGGGCGCAAGCGGCAGATTCAGGTGGTGCTGGATCCCGAGCGGCTGCGGGCCGCCGGCCTGACCGCCGTCGACGTCCAGCGGGCCGTCGTGGCGCAGAACGTGACCACGCCGGGCGGCACCGTCGACACCGGCCCGTCGCTGCTGACCTTCCGGGTGAGCGGCCGGGTCAAGAGCGTGGCGGCGCTGGGCGACGTGGTGATCCGGAACGTCGACAACCATCCGATCACCATCAACGACGTGGGCCGGGTCGTCGACGGCGAAGAGGAGGCGTCCACCGCCGCCAGCATCGGCGGGAAGCCGGCCGTGGTGCTCTCGATCCGCAAGCAGTCGGGCGAGAACAGCGTGGCCGTGGTCGACGCGCTTCGCGAGCGCATGAAAGAACTGGCCCCCACGCTCCCCTCCGGGTACCGGCTGCGGGTCATTCGCGACAACACCGAGACCACGCGCACCAGCGTCGACGCGGTCCGCGAGCACCTGATCCTGGGCTCGCTGCTGGCGTCGCTGGTCGTGCTGCTGTTCCTGGGCAACTTCCGCAGCACCCTCATCGCCGCGCTGGCGATCCCGACCTCGATCATCGGGACCTTCCTGCTGATGTGGCTGATGGGGTTCACGTTGAACACCATCACGCTGCTGGCGCTGGCGCTGGCGGTCGGCATCGTCATCGACGACGCCATCGTGGTGCTGGAGAACATCTTCCGCTTCATCGAGGAGAAGAAGATCCGGCCCATGCCGGCGGCCATCTACGCCACCAAGGAGATCGGGCTGGCGGTCCTGGCCACCACGCTCTCGCTGCTGGCGGTGTTCTTGCCGGTGGCCTTCATGAACAGCGTCCCCGGGCGGTTCCTGCGCAGCTTCGGCCTGACCATGGGCGCCGCCATCGCCATCTCGCTGTTGGTCAGCTTCACGCTGACGCCCATGCTGGCGTCGCGCTGGCTGCGCCTGGATCCGCGGCCCGCCGAGGAGCGCCGCAAGTCCGCTCTCCAGCGCATCGTCGACGGATTCTACCGCCCCGTCGAACGGGGCTACATGCACGCGCTGGGCTTCCTGTTTCGCGACGGGCGCTGGCGGGCGCGGCTGCGGGCCTCCGAGTCGCGGCTGGCGCGCTTCGGCGCGAAGTTCCTGGACCGCCGCTTGATCGTGGTCGGCGCGTCGCTGCTGGCCTTGCTTTCGCTGGGCCCGATGATGAAGGCCGTGCCCAAGGGCTTCTTGCCCAAGAACGACGAGGCGCAGTTCGAGATCAGCCTGCGCACCACCGAGGGAACCAGCCTGGCCGCCACCACCATCGCCGCCGAGCGCATCGCGCGCCAGGTCCGGCAGTGGCCCGAGGTCGAGACCACGATGCTCACCATCGGCGACAACAGCCAGCAGACGCCCAACCTGGCCTCCATCTTCGTGCGCCTGCGGCCGCCCGATCAGCGCAAGGCTTCGCAGGACGAGCTGCAGAACCGGGTCCGCACCGAGATCGTCCCCCAGCAGCCCAAGGATTACCGGATCAGCGCCTCGGCGGTGGCGGCGTTCGGCGGCGGCACGTTCAGCACGGCGACGGTGCAGTACATCCTGACCGGCCCGGACCTGAACCGCATCATCGACTACGCCAACCAGATCGTCCCCAAGCTGAAGGCAATCCCGGGCGCCGTCGACGTCGACACGACGCTGGTGACCGGCAACCCCGAGCTGGTGGCCAGCGTGAACCGCCGCAAGGCCGCCGATCTGGGGGTCAACGTGGCCGACGTGGCGCTCGCCTCGCAGCTCCTCATCGGGGGCGTGAAGGTGTCGCGCTACGAGGAGGCGGGCCGCGAGTACGACATCCTCGAGCGGGCCGACCAGCAGTTCCGCGACAACGCCGACGTCCTGGGGCAGCTCACCGTGCCGTCCTCCCGGCTGGGCTCGGTGCCGTTGCTGGACGTCGTCGACCTGAAGCGCGCCGAGGGGCCGTCCAAGATCGACCGCTACGCCCGTCAGGTGCAGGTGACCTTCCTGGCCAACACCGCGCCCGGCGTGGGCGCCGGTGAGGTGGGCGCCGCGCTGGAGAAGGCGGTCAAGGCCATGAACCTCCCGTCGCAGTACCGGTTCGTGCCGTTCGGTCAGTCGCGCGAGATCGCGCGCACCGGGAAGGACTTCGGGTTGGCCTTCGGCATGTCGTTCATCTTCATGTACCTGATCCTGGCGGCGCAGTTCGAATCCTGGCTGCATCCGATCACGATCTTGCTGGCGCTGCCGCTGACGGTTCCGTTCGCGATCCTGTCGCTGCTGCTGCTGGGGCAGTCGCTGGACATCTTCACGATGCTGGGCATCCTGGTGCTGTTCGGCGTCGTCAAGAAGAACTCCATTTTGCAGATCGATCACATCAACCAGCTCCGCGCCGAAGGGCATTCGCGTCTGGACGCCATCCTCCACGGCAACCGCGACCGGCTCCGGCCCATCTTGATGACCACGCTGGCCTTCGTGGCCGGCATGCTGCCGCTGGTGACCTCGAAGGGCATCGGCGCCGAATTCAACCGCGCCACCGCCGGCCCGGTCGTGGGTGGCCAGATCCTGTCGCTGCTGCTGACGCTGCTGGCCACGCCGGTCGCCTACTCGCTGTTCGACGACCTGGCCACCAGCGCCGGCCGCCTCAAGGCGCGCCTGGGTTTTCGGCCCCGTTCGCCGGCGGAGAGTGGCGCCGACGAGATCATGCCCAAGAACGAACATCCGGTCCCCATCACCGATCAATCCTCTCCGCATCTCGAGGCCCTGCCGTGAAACGATCCATCCTGGCCGGGGTGCTGGCGTCCGCGCTGGCACCGGCGGCTCTCCATGCCCAATCCAACAATTCCTTGCGCGATCTCACGCTGGACGAGGCGCTATCCGCCGCGCGGCGCGCCAATCGCACGCTGACCGCCGAAAAGGCCCACCTGGCGGCTGCCGAGACGGCCGTCGAGCAGGCCTGGTCGGCGCTGTTCCCGGTCGTGACCGCGCAGGGCAAGTACACCCACAATTACAAGGAAGCCAACCTCGACTTCGGCGAGTTGCTGGGCGCCTATGCGTTGAAGAACGGCGCGACGCCGCCGCCCAGTGTCGACGCGGTCATCCTCAAGCAGGAACAGCTGGACGGTCAGGTGAACCTGACCGTGCCGCTGATCGCGCCGGCCGCCTACCCGGCGCTGGACGCCGTCAAAAAGAGCGTCCGGTCGTCGGAGGCCAACTACCAGTCGTCGGAGGCCACCGTCCTCACCAGCGTGGCGCAGACGTTCTATCTGGCCGCCGCCGCCGACGAGGTGGTGGTGAGCCGCAAGTCGAACATCGACGTCAACAGCGCGACGCTCGAGAACGCCAAGACCCGGTTCGCCGCCGGGACCGTCACCAAGGTCGACTTGGATCGCGCCGAGCTGGCGCTGGTCCGCGCCCAGCAGGCCGAACTGGACGCCGAGTACGGGCGCCAGCAGGCGTACCGCGCGCTGGCGACGCTGATCCAGTCGAACACGCCGTTTGCGGTGCGGGCGCCGGACCTCCCCAGCGCGACGCCGGAGGAGAAGCTGGACACGGCGCTGAAGCTGCGGCCCGAGTTCCGCGCGCTGATCTTGACCGAGGAATCTTCGGACGCGCAGAGCCGCGCCTACGGCTGGAAATGGTCGCCGCAGCTCTCGGCGTTCGGGATGGCGCACATCGGAAACTACGCCGGCTTCACGGGCGACAAGTACAACTGGGCGGTCGGGCTGCAGCTGGACTGGACCGTGTTCGACGGCGGCACGCGGGACGCGCAGCGCCACCAGGCGGCGGCGCAGGCGGCCGAGGCCGCGGCGCGCGCCCAGGTCCTGAGCGACTCCATTCGCGACGACCTCGAGAACGGCCGGCGCTTCCTGGTGACCAAGCAGGCCGCCCTGCAGGCGTCCATGCGCGCGGTGTCCCTGGCCCAGGAGACGTTGGATCTGGTCCGCTCGCAGTACGAGGCCGGGACTGTCACCCAGGTCGACCTCCTGCAGGCCCAGGACAACCTGGTGGGGGCGCGGGAGGCGCTGGCCCAGTCTCGGTTCGACGTGGCCGTCGCCGACCTGAACCTGCGCCGCACCTCCGGCACCTTCCCGGCGCGGCCGTAGCGGTCAGGCGCGCTTTTCTTCGCCGCGCAGCAGGCGGCCGATGTTCTGGCGGTGGCGCAGCGTCACCAGGGCCGCGCCGCCCAGCGCCAGCACCCACAGCGGCCAGGGAGGCCGCCGCCACACCACGAACCCGACGCTGAAGGTCCAGACCCCCAGCAGCGACCCCAGCGACGAGAGGTGCGTGGTCAGGTACACCAGGATGTAGACGCCGAACCCGATCAGCGCGGCGGCCGGCGACAGGGCCAGCGCCACGCCCAGCGAGGTGGCGACGCCCTTGCCGCCGCGGCCGCGCAGGAAGATCGTGAACATGTGTCCGACGATGGCGGCCAGGCCGGCGGCCGCGACGGCGCCGGCCGGCAGCCCCAGACGCCGCCCGACGAACACCGGGACGAACCCCTTGGCGGCGTCGCCGGCGAGCACGGCGACGGCCCAGCCTTTTCCCAGCGCGCGGGCCACGTTGGTGGCGCCGATGTTTCCGCTGCCCACCGTGCGCAGGTCGACGCCTTTGAGGCGCGCCACCAGCACACCGAACGGGACCGAACCCGCCACGTAGGCGGCCAGGCACAAGAGGATGGCGGCCATCATGAGGCGGCGGCGGTCGGCGTGGACGCCGCGGTGGGCGCCGCCGTCGGGTGGACGCGCGCCCAGAACTCGGCGACGTCGTCCAGGGACTCGGTGCGCGGGCAGTCCGCGGGCAGGCTGGCCCGCAGCGTCGCGCCGTACGACTTGCGCGCGGCGCGCCCGTCCAGCAACGCGACGATGCCGCGGTCGGCGCGGCTGCGAATCAGGCGGCCGAACCCCTGCTTCAGCGACAGCGCCGCCCGCGGAAGTTGGTAGGCGCCGAACGGGTCGCCCCCCTCGTCGCGGATCCGATCGATGCGCGCCCGGGTCAGCGGATCGTCCGGCGCGCCGAACGGAATGCGGTCCATGACCACCAGCGACAGCGCTTCGCCCGGGACGTCCACGCCCTCCCAGAAGCTCTGTGTCGCCAGCAGCACCGAGCCGATGTTCGTGCGCAGCGCCGCCAGCAGGTGGTGGCGCGGGCGTTCGCCCTGGACCAGCAACGGAAACGGCAGGCTGCCCCGCAGCCGGGCCTCCGCGGTCCGCAGGTTCTTGAAGCTGGTGAACAGCAGCAGGGCGCGCCCGCCCGTGACCGCGCACAGCTCGGCCATCCGGGCCGCCGCCGCCGCCGGGAACCGGTCGTCGTTGGGCTCCGGCAGATCGGTGGCCAGGTACAGCAGCGACTGGCGCGCGTAGTTGAACGGCGACGGGAAGGTGGCGTGGGCGGCGGTGTCGCCCAGGCCGGTGCGCGCCCGGACGTAATCGAACGAGCCGGCCACGGTCAGCGTGGCCGACGTCAGCACGATCGGCCCCGGGCAGGCGTCCAGCGCCCGCCCCAGCAGCGTCGAGACGTCGACCGGCGACGCGTGCAGCGACACGTTGCGCGCCGAGGCCCCCAGCCAGCGGACGTGCTCGCGCCCACGTCCGTCGATCAGCAACTCGAGGTCGGCCCGCAGCGCCTGCGCGCGCCGTCCCAGCGCCCCGACCTCGGCGGGCCGGTGCGAGTCGGCGGCGGTCTGGCCGTCGGGGGCCAGCCAGGTCGCGATCTCTTCCAGCACGCCGTCCAGCCGGTGGTAAGCGCTGCGCACCGGCCCGCGGTCCAGCCCGGCAGGCAGCGGCGCGCGGCTCTCCTCCGCGCCGGCCCGGGGCGGCGGCAGCAGATCGCGGAGCACGTCGGCGAACAGCGCGCCGGCCGCGCTCAGCCGCGACGAGGTCGACTCGGCGCGGGCCGCCGGCACGCCGGTCTCGCGCCCGAGGTCCCGCGCCAGCGCGAACAGGCGCTGCGTCGAAGCGTGCACGCCGAAGAACTCGGTGGCCACGTCTTCGATCTGATGGGCCTCGTCGAAGATCACCACTTCGTAGGGCGGCAGCACCTGCGCGTCCGGCCACCGCGTGCGCAGCGCCAGGTCGGCGAAGAACAGGTGGTGGTTGACGATCACCAGGCGGGCGGCGGCGGCGCGGCGTCGCATGGCGGTCACGAAGCAGCTCTCGAAGAAGGCGCAGCGCGGGCCGATGCGGGTCTCGGGGGTGGCCGCGACCTCGCCCCAGATCGGCGCCTCGTCGGCCAGCTCGGTCAGCTCGGCGCGATCGCCGGTGGCCGACGATTCGACGAATCCCAGCAGCCGGTCGAGGTCGGGGTCGGCGACCAGCCGCCCCTGGCGATCGCGCTCCGCCAGGCGCCGGCGGCACACGTAGTTGCCCAGCCCCTTCATGACCGCCGCGTCCGGCCCCAGATCGGCCCGCCCGGCGGCGGCCAGGATCTGGGCCAGGCGCGGCAGGTCGACGGACGCGATCTGATCCTGCAGCGTCTTCGTTCCGGTGCTGACGACGATCTTCCGCCCCGACAGCAGCGCCGGCACCAGATAGGCCAGCGTCTTGCCGGTGCCGGTGCCTGCCTCGACCAGCAGCCGCTCGTCGTTCTCGATGGCGTCGGCGATCCGCTCGGCCATCGCCAGCTGTCCGCCGCGCGCTTCGTACCCGGGCAGCACCGCCGCCGCCGCGCCGTCCGGCCCGAGAATCCGCCCGATCTCGTGGCGGATCTGCCGGCGGACCGCGTCGCTTGCGGCGGGGCCGGTCACTTCTTGCGGCTCGCCTTTTCGTCGATGCCGGAGACGCCGAACCGCCGGCGCAGCTGGTCGAACACAGCGTCCAGCGGGACGCCGGCCGCCTCCAGGCCGACCAGCGCGTGGAAGAACAGATCGGCCGCCTCGTGCGCCGTGTGCGTCGCGTCGCCCTCTGGCAGCGCCTCGCACAGCTCGCGCGCCTCCTCGGCGATCTTGGCGTTGATCTTCGGAAAGCCGGCGTCCAGCAGCGAAACCACGTACGACTTTTCGGGGCGTTCGCGGCGGCGCTGCGCGATGACGTCCGCCACGCGCGCCAGCATCACCGCCGGCGGATCGCCGGGGCGGTCGTCGGTGACCAGCGCGCCGTCGTCGCCGACGTGGCGGTAAAAGCAGGAGGTGGCGCCGGTGTGGCAAGACGGCCCCTCGGCCTCGACGGTGTAGAGGACCACGTCGCCGTCGCAGTCGATGCGGAGGTCGCGCACGCGCAGCCCGTTGCCGGAGGTCTCGCCCTTGCGCCAGAGCGCCCCGCGCGAGCGGCTCCAGAAGTGCGCGTCGCCGGTGGCCGCCGTGCGCTCCAGCGCCTCGCGGTTGGCCCAGGCCACCATGCGCACCAGGCCGGTGCGGGCCTCCTGCGCGACCACCGGGACCAGGCCGGCCGCATCGAAGGCGACCGCCGCCAGCAGCGCATCGGCCGACTTCACGCGCTCGCCTCCACCGGGCGGCGAACCGGCACGCCGCGCGCGCAGGTGGTCGTGCGCCTGGCCGACCGTCGCCTCGCCGAAGTGGAAGATCGACGCCGCCAGCACCGCCTCGGCGTGTCCGTCGACGATCCCCTGCACCAGATGCTCGAGGTTGCCCACGCCCCCCGACGCGATCACCGGGACGGGGACGCGGTCGGCCACCGCCCGGGTCAGCTCGAGGTCGAACCCGTCGCGCGTGCCGTCGCGGTCCATGCTGGTCAGCAGGATCTCGCCCGCCCCGTTTTGCGCCATGCGCTCGCACCAGGCGACCGCGTCCAGGCCGGTCGGCCGGCGGCCGCCGTGCGTGTAGACCTCCCAGGCCGGCGCCTGCGCATCGGGCCGCCGGCGCGCGTCGACCGCCACCACGATGGCCTGGTTGCCGAACGCGTCGGCCGCGCGCCGCACCAGCTCCGGATCGGAGACCGCAGCGGTGTTGATGCCGGCCTTGTCGGCCCCGGCCAGCAGCAGCGCGCGCACGTCCTCGACGGAGCGCACGCCGCCCCCGACGGTCAGGGGCAGGAAGACCCGCTCGGCCGTGGCGCGCACCACGTCCAGCATGGTGGCGCGCCCGTCCGACGAGGCCGTGATGTCGAGAAAGCAGATCTCGTCGGCGCCCTGGGCGTCATAAGCCGCCGCCACCGCGACCGGGTCGCCCGCGTCCCGCAACTCTTTGAACCGGACGCCTTTCTTGACGCGTCCGCCGTCGACGTCGAGGCAGGGAATGACCCGCTTGCACAACATGTGGAGGCCTGGCCCTCGAATCTCCCACGCCGCCGCGCGGGCGGCAACGACCCGCGTCGCCGGGGCGCGGTGTAACGTCGGGGCGATGCGCCGGACCGACACCGCCGCCCGGGTCATCGCCGCTCCTGCTGAGGTCATCTACGCCGCGTTCGCCCGCGCCGAGGCCGTGATGTCGTGGTTGCCGCCCGGACGGATGACGGGGCGCGCCCTGGAGTACGACTTCCGCGAGGGCGGGCGCTACCGGATCGAGCTGACCTACGACCCGACGGCCCCGCCCGGCGCCGGCAAGACCACCGGGCGGACCGACGTCAGCCGGGGACGCTTCCTCAGCCTGCTGCCCGGCAAGCGCGTCGTGCAGTCCGTCGAATTCGAATCAACCGACGCCGCCTTCGCCGGCGAGATGATCATCACCTGGGATTTCGAGGCGGCCGGGTCAGGCACGCGCGTCACCGTCAGGGCCACCAACGTCCCGGACTGCATCTCCCAGGACGACCACGACGCCGGGCTGAAGGCGACCCTCGACAACCTGGCCCGTCACTGCCGCGGCTGACGTCGCCGCGCGCGCCTGCCGAGTCAGGGCTGCTCGGCGATCGGGCGGGATCGCCCCGGCAACCCCGGTCAATCCCGCGCTTGGCGCAGAGACCCGTCCGTCCAGGGCGCTCTCCGGCGGCCCCAAGCCGGCTTATCGGGCCGCCGCCCGCGTCCTGGCGATGGCCTCTTCGACCGTGAACGCCCCCTCGTAGATCGCCTTGCCCACCACCACCGCCGTCGCGCCCGTGGGGACCAGCGCGTCCAGGTCCTCGAGGCGCGCGACGCCGCCGGAGGCGATGACGGGACAGGGGGCGACGTGGGCGGCGAGGCGGCGGGTGGCCTCCAGGTTGGGGCCGCCGCGCATGCCGTCGCGGCCGATGTCGGTGTAAAGGACGGCGCCGGCGCCGGCCCGCGCGACGGCGGCGCCCACGTCGAGGGCGTCGGCGCTCGTGGCCTGGGTCCAGCCTTCGACGGCGACCTTGCCCTCGCGCGCATCCACGGCCACCACCAGCTTGCCGGGCCAGCGGGCGCAGGCGGCCTCGACCATCTTGGGGTCCTTCACGGCGGCGGTCCCGAGCACGACGTACGCGACGCCGGCGTCGAACAGGCGCGCGCAATCCTCGACGGAGCGCACGCCGCCGCCGGTCTCGACCTGGATCCCGGCCGCCTCGACGATCTTCTTCAGGGTCGCGCGGTTGTCGGCGGGCGCGTCTGTGCCCCGGGTCAGCGCCGCGTCCAGGTCGACGACGTGGATGCGCGTGGCGCCGGCGGCGGCGAAGCGGGCCGCGATCTCCCAGGGGGCGCGGCTGTACACCTTGGCGCTCTCGCGCCGTCCTTGCTCCAGCCGGACGGCGGCGCCGCCCAGAAGATCGATGGCGGGGAAGACCTGCATGCGGTCCGCGTTTTACGCGACCGCGAACCGCCTGAGAAGCGCCAACCCCGCTGCCTGGCTCTTTTCCGGGTGGAACTGCGTCGCGAACAGCGGGCCGCGCGCGACGGCGGCGCAGAAGGGCGCGCCGTGCTCGCTGGTCAGCGCCACGTCCTCGGGACGCGCGGGGTCGGGGTAATAGCTGTGAACGAAGTAGAAGAACGCGCCGTCGGGCACGCCGTCGGGGGCGCCCGGTCCGCGCCGCGTCTGGTTCCACCCCATGTGCGGAATCTTCAGGCCGGGGCGCTCGGTGAAGCGCCGGACCCGCCCGGGCAGGGCCCCCAGCCCCTCGGCGCCGGGGTTCTCCTCGCTGCTCTCGAACAGCAGCTGCATCCCGATGCAGATGCCGAAGTACGGGCGGCCGGTGTCGATGAAGGCTTTCAGCGCCTGGCGCAGCGCCCCGCCGTCGCGATTCAGCGCGACGGCGCAGGCGCCGAACGCCCCCTGGCCGGGGACGACCAGCCGGTCGGCCGCCGCGATCGCATCCGGGTCGGCGCTGACCCGCACGCCGGCGCCCACCGCGGCCAGCGCCTTTTCGACGCTGCGCAGGTTGCCGCTGCCCAGGTCGGCGACGACGACGCTCACGCGGTCAGGGTCCCCTTGGTCGACGGCACGCCGACCACGCGCGGGTCCAGCCGGGCCGCGCTCGAGGTGGCGCGCGCGAACGCCTTGAACAGCGCCTCGATCATGTGGTGGGCGTTCTCGCCGTACCGCACCTCGAGGTGCAGGTTGCAGAGCGCGGTCGACACGAACCCCCCGAAGAACTCCCGCCCCAGCTCGAGGTCGAAGTTGCCGACCCACCGGCCCTTGAGGGCGTCGGCCCGGTAGACGAAGGCCGCCCGGCCGCTGAAATCGACGGCCGCCGACACCAGGGCTTCGTCCATCGGGATGACGGCGTCGCCGTAGCGGGTGATGCCGGCGCGGTCGCCCAGCGCCTCGCGAAAGGCCTGCCCCAGGCAGATCCCCACATCCTCGACGGTGTGGTGGGCGTCGACCTCCACGTCGCCCGTGGCCTGGACGTCCAGGTCGTAGAGGCCGTGGCGGGCCACGGCTTCCAGCATGTGGTTGAAGAAGGGGACCGGCGTCTGGATGCGGCGCTGGCCGGTGCCGTCCAGGACCAAGCTGAGGGCGATGTCGGTCTCGGCGGTCTTGCGTTTGATGGTTGCTCGGCGCGTCATGGAATCCGTCGAAAAGGGGTAATCTAACCCGGGCCGCCGCCAACGCGCGAGAAACCCGGGATTCTTCGAGAGATCTGTCGCGGCGCGCGATATAATTTGACGGCCGTCCGATGTCCAAGCGCGCCCGCAGTCCGGTGCTCGGTTACAACCACAATCTGCGGTACGGCGGTCGTGTATTCCACGTGCAGACCGAGGATTCCGGGCAGGGCTACGCGCGCCTCTACACGCACCTCTTCTTCGAGGGGACGATTCTTTCGTCGAAGAAGGAAGAGTACGAGCCGGAGGCGGCGGAGGACGCGGTGCGCGCCTTGATGCAGAAGCTGCACAAGGCGATGATCCGGGAGCTGACGCGCGGTGAGCACGACGCGCGCATCTCCGCCTTCTTCACGGCGCGCGGTGAGCCCGCCATGCTGGAACCGCGGCCGGCAGCGCCGCCGCCGGTCGAGACCGCCGCGCCGGCTGCCCAGGTCGAGCCCGCGCCGCCGCCCGTGGTGGTGGTCGCCCCGGCGGCCGGCCCCGGAGTGGCCGTCAACCCCAAGACCACGCCCAAGCCGGTGGTGATCGTGCAGCCCACGGCGCTCAAGCGCTCGCCGGTGGTGGTGTCCAACCCGGTGGACGGCGTGATGGTCCGCCGCAACGTGGTGGTCGACGTGGGCGCCGGGCAGCCGCCGGTGCAGGGGCCCGCGCCCGTCGCCACCGGCGTCGCGGCGGCCGCCCCGGCCCGTCCCAAGGCAGGCGGCCACATCGCCGTGCGCGAAGGCAACGGCTTCGTGTCGGGGAACCGCGCGCGCGCGGCGGCGCCGGCCTCGTCGGAGGTCGAACCCCATCAGCCGCTGGCGTCGGCGCGCGAGATTCGCATGCCCTGGGAGACGCCCGCCCCGCGGCGCGTCGCCCAGCCGGCCGCCAGCGCGCCGGCCGCGGAGGCGCCCCGCACCACCAGCGGCAAGATCCGCATGCCCTGGGATCCGCCCGGCGCCGCGGCCGAGACCTTCGTGTCGGACAAGAGCCTCGACGAAGTCATCCTCGAGTACCTGGCCGACGACAACGAATAGCCACCGATCGCCGCAACGATCAGGACCGGCCGCCCAGGCGGACCACCAGGCCCGCGTCGCCGTCGACGAGGACGCGATCTCCGTCGCCCAGCGCGGCCAGCGCACCGGCGGCGCCGACCACGGCCGGGATGCCGCGCTCACGGGCCTGGGCGGCGACGTGATCCAGCACGCCGCCCGTCTCGACGACCAGCGCGGCCGCCGAGATCAACGGCAGCTCCGTCGGCAGGATGGTGCGCGCGACGACGACCGGCGCCTCGGCGCCGTCCGGCTGGCGGGGCAGGG
>JAICYS010000454.1 GCA_025934105.1 Myxococcota bacterium
GCACGCGCGATCGCCGCGCCGGGGCGCCAAGTCGGCGTACGAGACCTCGAACCGTTCGGGCGGCCCGAGCGGCCCGAGCCGCGCGGCCGTGGCCAGCGCCTGGGTCAGCTCGGCCCGCGCGTCGAGCGGCCAGCCGCAACCGTCCGCCACGTCGCCGGCGGTCACGCGCGATCCTCTTCGACGCGGCCGCCGGCGACGCGCCAGCGCCGCCAGCTCGCGCCCGACCAGACCGTCTCGCGGACACGCCGCTCGGCCTCAGCCAGCGCCGCATATCGAGATCCGGAGCGCGCCGCCAGCGCGGCCGGCGCGCCGTCCTCGACCACGCGTCCCTCCGCCACCACCAGCACGCGCGGAAAATCGGCGGTCTCGGCGATGTCGTGGGTGATGCAAAGAAGCGTGGCGTCGGCCCAGAAGCGGCGGGCGCGCGCCATCAGCACGCCGCGCCGGTCGCGCGGCAACCCGCGGAACGGTTCGTCCAGGATCACCAGCCGGGCCGACCGGCGGCTCAGCGCCCGGCCGAAGCGAACGCGCTGCCCTTCGCCGCCGGACACCAGCCCACCCGCCTCGCCCAGCGACGTCGCCGGGCCGTCGGGCAAGCGCTCGAGGAGCGCGCGCAGATCGGCCTCGGCCAGCAGAGCGGCCAGGTCGACGCCCGCGCCCGAGCCGAACGTCAGGTTGTGGGCCAGCGATCGATTCCAGAGGTAGACGGTGGGGTCGACCCAGGCGGTGCTGCGGCGCAGCCCCTGCAGCACAGCCGGGTCCAGCGCCGCGCCGTCGACGCGCACCTCGCCGGCGGCCGCCCGATGCCACCCCAGCAAGAGCCCGACCAGGCTCGACTTGCCGGCGCCGGAGGGCCCGACGATCGCGATCTGCTCGCCGGGCGCGACGGCCAGGCGGTCGACCTGCAGAATCTCGTGACCGGCGGCGACCACCCGCACGCCGGCCATCTCCACGCCGACGCCGCCCCGCCCGTCCGCCCGCCGGGCCATGCCGGAGTCGGGCGCCGGCTCCTCCGGCGCGCCAATGGGCTCCAGCAACCGCAGCGTCAGGTTGCGCTGGGCCGGGAGCTGCTGGAGGGCGGCCGACAGCTCCTGCCCCAGCGCCGGAACCGACAGCGCCCAGAACACGATCAAGAGGACCGTGCCCGGATCGGCCGCCAGCGCGCGCGGGCCGCCCAGAAAATGCAGCAGCAACGCCGCGCCCAACCCGAACCCGATCGCCGCCTGCGCCGTCTCGGCGGTCAGGGCGGCCGCGAGCGCGCCCCCGGCGGCGCGCCGCCATTCGAGCAGCCGATCCCGATGCTCGCGCGCCAGCGCCGGCTCGGCCCGGTGGGTGCGGGCGGCCACCAGGCCCAGCAAGCCGTCCAGGTAAAAGCGCCCGAGCGCGCCCGCGTGGTTGCGCATCCGCAGATCGCGCTCCGTCACCGCCGGCTGGGCACAAAACGGGATCGCGACCGACGCCGCCACCAGCGCCACCGCCCAGCCCGCGCCCGACGGGTCCAGCACGCATAGGCCGGCGCCGATGACGAGGATCTCGACAGCCGCGCGGGCGGCCTCGCCGGCCAGCGACGGCAAGGCGCGCAGCCGGTGCAGCAGGTGGGCGCGCTCGGCCAAATCCGAGATGGGACGGGTCTGGAAATAACGATCCGGCAGCCGGGGGATCTTGCGCAGGTAGAGCGCGCGCAGCGCTTCCTCTACGCGCGCGCCCGTCTGGCGCAGGCCCCGGGCCAGCGGCCATTCGATCCCCAGCAACAACGCGATCAACCCCACCGCCGACGCGATCGCCAGACCGGCCGACCGGGCCAACCACCCGGCGCGCCCGGCGACCGCGTCGATGACCGAACGGAACAGGACGCCCTCGGCCACCGCGCCCAGGCCGGCCAGCGCCAGGCCGGCGGCCAGCAGGGCCAGGCGACCGGCGCCGCCCGCCCGGGCCAGGCGCCCGAGGTCCCGTGCCACCC
>JAICYS010000286.1 GCA_025934105.1 Myxococcota bacterium
CCTCGGCGATGATCAGCAGCGGCTTGCCCGCGCGGGCCACCTGCTCCAGCACCGGCAGGAGGTCCTTCATGCGGCTGATGTTCTTCTCGTGGATCAGGATGAACGGGTCGTCCAGCTTGACCTCCATCCGCTCGGCGTCCGTCACGAAGTAAGGCGAGATGTAGCCGCGGTCGAACTGCATCCCCTCGACCACGTCCAGCGTGGTCTCCATCGACTTGGCCTCTTCGATGGTGACGACGCCTTCCTTGCCGACCTTCTCCATGGCCTCGGCGATGGTCTTGCCGATGAACTCGTCGCCGTTGGCGCTGATGGTGCCGACCTGGGCGACGTCCTTTTGCCCCTTGGTCGGCTTCGAGATCTTCTTCAGCGCCTCGACGATCTTCTCGACCGCCTTGTCGATGCCGCGCTTCAACTCCATCGGGTTGTGTCCGGCGGCGACCATCTTCGCGCCCTCGCGGAAGATCGCCTGCGCCAGCACGGTCGCGGTGGTGGTGCCGTCACCGGCGGTGTCGGAGGTCTTGGACGCGACCTCCTTGACCATCTGCGCGCCCAGGTTGGCGAACTTGTCCTCGAGCTCGATCTCCTTGGCGACGGTGACGCCGTCCTTGGTGACCGTGGGGGCGCCCCACGACTTCTCGATGACCACGTTGCGGCCGCGCGGCCCCAGCGTCGCCTTCACGGTGTCGGCCAGCGCGTTCACGCCGGCCAGGATGCGGGCGCGGCCCGCCTCGTCGAACAGGATCTCCTTGGCTGCCATTTTTCTGTCTCCTTATTTTTCGAGCACGCCGAGGATGTCCTCCTCGCGCAAAATCAGGTGGTCGACACCGTCGATCTTGATCTCATTGCCGCTGTACTTGCCGAAGAGGACGCGGTCGCCCTTCTTGACCTGCAGCGGCCGGACGTTCCCCTTGTCGTCCGCCTTTCCGTTTCCGATGGCGATGACCTCGCCTTCCGCCGGCTTCTCCTTGGCGGTGTCGGGGATGATGATGCCGCCTTTGGTCTTCTCTTCCTCGGCGACGCGGCGAACCAGCACGCGATCCTGCAGCGGGCGAACTTTCATCTCGTTTCCTCCGGAACGTGAACGTTTGTGGTGCAGTCGTTAGCACTCGATTTGAACGAGTGCCAGCGCCGGACTCTAATCGCAAACCCGCGCCCGTCAAAGGGTTGGAGGTCCCCGGCTGGCATCCAGGAGGTCCGGCTGCCAGCCCGCGCACAACCTATGTACATGAAACAATTGAGGAATTATTGACTTCCTGCCGATGGATCCGCATAGCTGAAACATGGACGTCGCGCGAAACGTCGAAGGGTTCTTTCACGACGAACTGGACCGCGCCTTCCGGGACCAGGGGCTGAGGCCGGGGACGCTGGTCGAGCATTACATCGTTCAGCTGCTGGCTGCCTACGCGGCCCAGCCGATCGAGGACACGCCCATCGCGCTGCGGATGCTGGCGGCCACCGAAGCGCCGCTGCCGCAGCGGCGGCGCAAGCTGCGGGAGATCGGCGACACGTCGCTCTACGTGTCGGGCTTCTGGAACGAGCACCTGGCCAGCGGGCCGGTCGACGTGGACTACTACATCGGCATGGGCGGCTCGGCCTACGGCGAGCTGGCGCGCGGCGGGCCAGGATGGACCGGCGACCCGTACAGCGGCGTCTTCGAGGAGCTGGCCCTGAACTTCGTGCGGTTCGTGAGCGCGCTGGCGCTGGTCAGCCGGCGCATGGCCTTCCCGGCCAGCAATCAGGACGTGGTGCGCCTCTACCGGCGGTGGCAGGAGACCAAGAGCGCGTCCGCGGCGGCGCGGCTGGCGGCGCTGGGCGTGGTGGGGGTGAAGGGGGACGGTCGGCCGCAATGACGGCGGCGGCCCCGCGGGCGGCTCGACTCTCGGTGCTGGCCCGGCTCCAGCTCGGCCTGGAGGCGCTTTACCGGGTCGAGACCCGGCTGCCCATCGACGCGTTCCTGGTCGACGCCGACGCGCGGAGCGCCGCGCTGGGCGGGGCCGGCCGGACGCCGCGCGAGCAGCTCGTCGTCCAGCAGTCCGAGGGAGAGCTGGCGATGGCCCTGTTCGTCGACGGACGGGCGCTGGCCAACCTGGAACGTCACGATCCCGGAAGGCGGCTCGGCGCTCACAACTTCGGCGACTTCTGCCTGGCCGTCGAGGGCGTCAGCCACTTCATCTACCTGGCCCTCTGCGCCGCCGGCGACCGCCCGGTCTCCCAGCTGGAGCTGGAGCTGCAGGCCGAGGTCGACAAGTACGCTTGCTGCCTGCTGCTGGCGGGCCGCGACCCCGAGCTGCGCCGGCGGCTCTACCGCGACGTCCGGTTCGCCGACGATCTGGACGCCGACGAGCGGGCCCGCTACCAGGCCGCCAACGCCGAGGCCGATCGCTACACCGGCGCTCTCGAACGCCGTTACGTCGACACCGACCGCACCGACGCCCTGCTGACCGAGCTGCGCCGGTTCTACCGGCTGGCGTTGCCGGAGAAGCTGGGACGAATCGCGGCCCTTTGAACGGGCCGGTTGGCGCTCCGGCCGTCCAACTCCAATCGCCCGCCCAGTTCAGGGGGCCGGGGGCCGCTGGATTTCGTCCGTTGCGCCCAGTTGCACGTTGTCGATGAGGCGGGTGCGGCCGACGAACGCCGCGACCAGCATCACCGCGGGGCGATCGAGGCTCGCCATCGGCGCCAGCGTCGCGGCGTCGCAGAGCTCGAGGTAGTCGAGGCGGTCGACGTCCAGCGCCGCGCGCGCGGGCGACAGCAGGGCGGCCGCGTCCCGTTCGCCGGCGGCCGCGCGGTCGCGGGCGGCGAAGAGCGCGCGCGACAGCGTCAGGGCGCGGGCGCGCTCGGCCGGCGAGAGGTACGCGTTGCGCGAGGACATGGCCAGCCCGTCCGGCTCGCGCACGGTGGGGACGCCGACGATCTCGATCGGCATCGAGAGGTCGGCCACCATGCGGCGGACGATGGCGAGCTGCTGGAAGTCCTTTTCGCCGAACAGGGCGACGTCCGGCGCGACGATGTTGAACAGCTTGGCGACGACGGTGGCGACGCCGGCGAAGTGGCCCGGCCGGAACACGCCGTCCAGCCCGCGGGCCAGCTCGCGGACCTCGACCACCGTCTGGTGCCCGGGCGGATACATGTCCGCCGCCTCGGGGACGAACGCGACGTCGGTGCCCGCCGCGGCCGCCTTGTGAAGGTCACCGGGCAGATCGCGCGGATAACGGGCCAGGTCCTCGTGGGGGCCGAACTGGGTTGGGTTCACGAAGATCGACAGCGCCAGCTTGTCGCCGCGCCGGCGCGCCTGGCGCAGCAGCGTGACGTGCCCCTCGTGCAACGCGCCCATGGTCGGCACGAAGGCGATGCGCGCGCCGCGGCCGCGGGCGGCGCGCGACCAGGCGGTCATCTCCGCCGGGTCGCGGATGATCTCCGGCTCGCTCACTCGTAGGTCTCTTCGCGCGACGGGAACCGGCCGGCGCGCACGTCGGCGGCATAGGCGGCGAACGCGTCGCCGGCGGCCTGGCCCAGCTCGGCGTAGCGGCGCACGAAGCGCGGCTTCCAGCTGGGCTGCAGCCCCAGCAGATCGTGCATGACCATCACCTGCCCGTCGCAGTCGGCGCCGGCGCCGATCCCGATGGTCAGCGCCGCGACCGAGGCGGTGATCTCGGCGGCCAGCGCGTGCGGAATCGCCTCCAGCACCACCGCGTACGCGCCCGCCTCCGAGACCGCGCGCGCGTCGGCCAGCACCTTGGCCCGCTGCGCGTCGGTGCGCCCCTGCACCTTGAACCCGCCGATCTGGTGGATCGACTGCGGCGTCAGACCGACGTGGCCGACCACCGGGATGCCGGCGCGGACCAGGCGGCGGGTGAGCTCGGCGACGTCTTCGCCGCCCTCCAGCTTGACCGCCTCGGCGGCCCCTTCCTTGATGAGGCGCCCGGCGGCCCGCATGCCGTCCTCGACCGAGGCCTGATAGCTCATGAACGGCAGGTCGGCGACCAGGTGCGCGCGCGCGATCCCGCGCGAGACGATGCGGCAGTGATAGACGACGTCGTCCACCGTCACGCCCAAGGTCGAGCGCTCGCCCTGCACGACCATCCCCATGCTGTCGCCGACCAGCACGGCGTCGATGCCGGCCTCGTCGGCCAGGCGGGCGAAGACGACGTCGTAGGCGGTCAGGAACACGGTCCGCTCGCCGGTTCCCTTGCGCGCGCGCAGCGTCGCCGCGGTCAGTTTCGCGCTGGGTTTGGCGGTGGCGGACATGCCGTCGAGCGTAGCACGGGCCGGTCAGGCCTCCATGCGGCGGAAGGCCCGGGTCGCGAGGGCGCCCAGCACGACCGCCGACACGACGACCACCGCCAGGTCCAGCGGCAGCGGAAAACCGTGATGGCCGAGGCACAGCCCGCGAACCGCGTCGACGGCGTACGACATCGGGTTGGCGATCACCACCGAGCGCAGCACGCGCGGCAGACCGTTCACCGGGTAAAGCGCGCCGGACAGGAAGAACACCGGCTGAATGACGAAGTTCACGACGCTGCCGAAGCCTTCGAACGAGCGCATCCGCGCGGCGACGATGATGCCCAGCGCGTTGACCGTCATGCCGAACACCACCAGGACCGGCAACGAGGCCAGCGCGCCCCAGGGGCTAAAGCGCGCGCCCACCAGCGGCGACAGCGCCAGCATCATCGTCGTCTCGATGAGCGCGGTGGCGCTGCCGGCCAGGATCTTGGCGGCCACGATCGCTCCGCGCGGCACCGGCGCGACCAGCAGCTCTTTGAGGAACCCGAACTCGCGCTCCCACACGATCGAGATGGCGGCGAACATGCTGGCGAAGAGCACCGTCATGGTCGCCAGCCCCGGCACCAGGAACGACACGAAGTCCCCGCCGCCGACCGGCAGCCGCACCGAGGCGCGCAGCCCAAAGCCGAACGCCAGCAGCCACAGAAAGGGGCGCGTCAGGCTGGTCACGAGCTGCCGGCGATCCCGCAGGAACTTGATCATGTCGCGCCGCCAGAGCGCGTAGACGACCTCCAGCACGTCAGCGCCTCCGGGCCATCGCGCGCACCCGCGCCATGCTGTTCTCGGCGCCCTCGGCGCGGATCTGGCGGCCGGTCAGCGACAGGAACACGTCGTCCAGGGTCGGCCGCCGCACGCTGATGCCGTCGAGCGGCGGCCGATCGCCGGTCAGCAGCTTGACGATGAACGCGTCGCCGGCCTCGACCATGAACGTCAGCCCGCCGTCGGAGGCGCTGCTGGCCAGGCCGTACTTCTCTTGCAGCAGCCGCGCCAGCGCGGCTGGATCGCTGGTGCGGGCCACCACCAGGTCCTTGCCGACCGCGCGCTTCAACGCGGCCGGCGTGTCCAGCGCCACGATGCGCCCGTGGTCGACGATGGCGATCCGATCGCAGTTCTCGGCCTCGTCCATGTAGTGCGTGGTCAGGAACAGCGTGGTGCCGTACTTGCGGCGCAGATCGCGCAGGACCTCCCAGGTGCGGGCGCGCGTCTGCGGGTCGAGGCCGGTCGTCGGCTCGTCGAGGACCAGGATGTCCGGGCGGTGGACGAGACCGCGCGCGATCTCCAGGCGCCGCTTCATCCCCCCCGAGAACGTCCGGGTCAGATCCTTGCGGCGGTCGTGCAGGTCGACGAACCGCAGCGCCTCGTCGATGCGGCCGGCGCGTTCGGCGCGGGCGACGCGGTACGCGACCGCGTGCAGCCACAGGTTCTCCTCGGCGGTGAGCCGATCGTCCAGCGCCGGGTCCTGGAAGATGACGCCGATGCGCCGCCGCACTTCGGACGGCGAGGCCACGACGTCCAGCCCGGCCAGCCGGGCGGTGCCGGAGCTGGGCTGCAGCAGCGTGCAGAGAATCTTGATGGTGGTGGTCTTGCCCGCGCCGTTCGGCCCCAGGAAGCCGAAGATCTCGCCCGCCCCGACGGAGAAGCCGATGCCGCGGACGGCTTCGACCTCGCCGTACGCCTTGCGCAGGTCCTGAACCTCGATGGCGGCGGTCATGAGATCTGGCGCAAGCGGCGCAGGCGCACGGCGGCCGGACCGGCGGACGCGTCCGCGGCGGCGCGCGCGGCCTGGATGACGTCGTGCCGCGGTGACAGCGCGCAGGCCGGGTCGGTGGCCGCCGCGTCGCCCAGCAACTCGTACGCCTGGCACCGGCAGCCCCCGAAGTCGACCTCGCGCTCGTCGCAGCTGCGGCACGGCTCCGGCATCCAGGTGTCGCCGCGGAACGCCCGAAAGCCTGGTCCCTGGTTCCAGATCGCGGCCAGCGGCCGGTCGCGGACGTTCTCCCAGGTCAGGCCCGCCAGGGCGCGCGCCTGATGGCACGGCAGCGCGACGCCGTCGGGCGTGACCAGCAGGTAGCGCCGCGCCCAACCGTCCATGCAGGCGCGCGGCCGCTGGGCGTAATAGTCGGGCCGCACGAACAGGATCTCCATGCGGCCGCGCAGGCGGGCGCGCGCGGCCCCCCCGGCGGCCCGCGCCCCGTCCAACACGGCTGCCGACGGCCACAGCGCGTCG
>JAICYS010000251.1 GCA_025934105.1 Myxococcota bacterium
CAGCCCGGTCCTGATGCAGAAGTGCTGCGACGGGACGCCCTTCACCAAGGCCACGCTGACCCTGCGCAAGGCGGGGGCGTCGCCGCTGGTCTACATGGTGCTCGAACTGAAGAACGTCCTCATCTCGTCGGTCTCGCTGGCGACGGCGTCCAGCGACGACCGCCAGACCGAGGTGGTGACGCTGAACTTCGGGCAGTTCTCGTACGCTTACACGCCGCAGAAGCCCGACGGGTCGGGCGGCGCCGCGATCACGACGACCTGGAACATCCCGGGCAACAGCCCGGCGTAAGGGTCTGACCCCGCACCAGGCCTGCAGCGCCGCGCCGGCGGGAACTCGACCGGCGCGGCGGGCACCATCACCATGACCGCAGAGGAACATATCCGCGCCGGCAACCTCCCGGAGGCTCTGGCCGAGCTGCAGGCGCAAATCAAGAAGAAGCCCGCCGACGCGCGGCTGCGCGTATTTCTGTTTCAATTGCTGGCGGTGATGGGGCAATGGGACCGCGCGGCCAGCCAGCTCGAGGTGGCGGGCGAGATGGACGGCGAAGCGGAGACCATGCGGCAGATGTACCGGGAGGTCCTGCGCTGCGAGCTGCTCCGGCGGGAGGTCTTCGCCGGACGGAAGTCGCCGCTGGTGTTCGGCGAGCCGGCCGAATGGGTCGCCATGCTGCTGAAAGCCGCGCAGCTGGTCGCCGACGGCAAGTTCGACGAGGCCCGCCAGCTTCGCGACAAGGCCTTCGAAGAGGCGCCGGCCGTGGCGGGGGCGATCGACGAGCAGCCGTTTGCCTGGATCGCCGACGCCGACCCGCGCCTGGGGCCGATGCTCGAGGCGATCGTCAACGGCAAGTACTACTGGATTCCGTTCATGCGATTGCGCGAGATCAAGGTCGAAAAGCCGGTCGATCTGCGCGACGTGGCCTGGACGCCGGTGGCCCTGACCTTCGCCAACGGGGGCGAGACCGTGGCGCTGATTCCCACCCGTTACCCGGGGTCGGAGGCATCGCCGGACCCGCGCGTCGTGATGGCACGGCGGACGGAATGGATCGAAAAGCCGGGGGAGACGTTCTTGGGCCTCGGGCAGCGGCTGCTGGCGACCGACCAGGGAGAGTTCCCGCTGATGGACGCGCGGTCGATCAAGCTGGCGTCTGCCGCGGGGCAGAGCGAAGCCGCCCCCGCGCCCTCCGCCTGATCGCATGGCGGAGCTGACGCAAAAAGAACGGTTGCAGCCGTCGCTGCTCGATCGCCTGACCGACGACGAGCGCGAGAACAAGCAAGAGTCGCGCGACAAGCGGGTGCTGTCCCCGGCGCGGCTGCGCGAGTGCGTGCGCCGGGACCTGAGCTGGCTCCTGAACACCACGCACCTGGCCGCGCTGGAGGATCTGGACGCGCACCCGGACGTGCAGCGCTCGGTGCTGAACTACGGGATGCCCGATCTGGCTGGCCGTACCGTCTCCAGCGTGGACGCGCGCTCGCTGGAGCGGATGCTGGTGAAGGTGATCGCCGACTTCGAGCCGCGCCTGCTGAAGAGCTCGATCAAGGTCAAGATCATCGCCGACCGCGAGAAGATGAACCACAACGCGATGTGCTTCGGGATCGAGGCCGAGCTGTGGGCGCAGCCGTTGCCGCTGCGGCTGTTCCTGCGCACGGAGATCGACCTCGAGACCGGGACGGTCAACGTCTCCGATCAGGGGCAGGGGGGCTGACGGGCGATGGATCCGCGCCTCTTGCAGTATTACGGGCGCGAGCTGAACTACGTCCGGGAGATGGGCGCGGAGTTCGCCCGCGAGTTCCCCAAGGTGGCCGGGCGGCTGGGGCTGGACACCTTCGAGTGCGCCGATCCCTACGTCGAGCGCCTGCTGGAAGGCTTCGCGTTCCTGGCCGCGCGCGTCCACCTGAAGATCGACGACGAGTTCCCGCGCTTCACGCAGCACCTGCTGGAGATCGTCTACCCGCACTACCTGGCGCCCACGCCCT
This sequence comes from Myxococcota bacterium, assembly GCA_025934105.1. GTDB lineage: Bacteria > Myxococcota_A > Polyangia > Fen-1088 > Fen-1088 > JADGRB01. The sequence continues at coordinate 1,975 of JAICYS010000251.1, forward strand.
CGATGGCGGTGGTGCAGATGAACCCGAACCTCTCCGAGGGGTCGCTGGCGCAGGGGTTCCGGGTGGCGCGCGGGACGGTGCTGCGAAGCCTGCTCGGGCGCGGCGAGCAGACGGTCTGCGAATACCGCACCGCGCACGAGGTGACGCTCTGGCCGCTGGAGCTGACGCGCGCCGAGTACACCAGCTACGTCGGCGATCTGGGTGAGCTGGATCTGCCGCGGCGGGCGCGGGCCGCGCTGCGGCTGCAATTTCGGGCGACGGCCGGGCTGAAGCTGTCCGATCTCGCGCTGGACGAGCTGACGCTGTTCGTGCGCGGCAGCGACGAGCTGCCCGGCAAGATTTACGAGCAGATCCTGGCCCACACGATGGCCTCGATCGTGCGGCCGATCGCGCGCCCGGCGCCCTGGCGCCATCTGATCGCCGACGACCCGGTGGTGGCGGTCGGGTACGACGACGACCAGGCGCTGCTGCCGTACGGGCCGCGGTCGTTCCAGGGGTATCGCCTGCTGCAAGAGTACTTCGCGTTTCCGGCCCGCTACCTGTTCGTCAAGCTGCAGGGGCTCCTGCCGGCGGTGCGCCGCCTGAACGGAACCGAGCTGGAGGTGGTGCTGGTCGGTGACGCGGACGACCGGACGCTGGACGGCGTGGTCAACGCCCAAAACTTCGGCCTGTTTTGCGCGCCGGCCGCCAACCTGTTTCCGCGTCGCGCCGACCGGATCCATCTCACCGAGGGGACCAGCGAGTACCACGTGATCCCGGACCGCACCCGACCGATGGACTTCGAGGTGCATTCGGTGGGCGAGGTGACGGGCTTCGGGTCGGCCACCGACGTCCAGCAGGTGTTTCGCCCGTTTTACGCCTGGAACGTCGACAGCACCAACGCCGACGCGCAGGCCTATTACACGATCCAGCGCCAGCCGCGCCTGCTCTCGGCGCGGCAGCGGGCGCGCGGCGCGCGCTCCAGCTACATCGGCAGCGAGGTGTTCGTCTCGCTGGTCGACCCCGGGGAGGCGCCGTACCAATCGAACCTGCGCCAGCTGTCGGTCGAGACCATCTGCACCAACCGCGACCTGCCGCTGCACCTGTCGCTGGGGCAGGGGCGCACGGACTTCACGCTGGAGTCGGGCGCGCCCGTCGAATCGGTGCGCTGCCGGGCCGGCCCGACGGCGCCCTACGCCTCCCACGCCAACGGCGAGACGGCCTGGCGGCTGGTCAGCCACCTGTCGCTCAACTACCTGTCGCTGGTCGACGAGGCGGGGGGCGGCGGCGCCAGCGCCAAGGCCCTGCGCGAGCTGCTGTCGCTTTACGCGGAGATCTCGGACCCGGGGGTGCGCAAGCAGATCGACGGCATCCGGTCGACGGCGTCGGCCGGGATCACGCGGGCGCTGCCGGTGCCCGGCCCCACCACGTTCGGACGGGGGCTGGAGATCACGGTGACCGCCGACGAGGGCGCCTTCGAGGGAGCGGGCGTGTTCCTGCTGGGATCGGTGCTGGAACGGTTCTTCGCCAAATACGTGGCCATCAATTCGTTCACCGAGACGGTGCTCCGGACGGTGCAGCGCGGGGAGATCATGCGATGGCGAGCGAGAGCCGGCCTTCGCCATCTGATCTGACGGCCGCGGCCGACCGGACCGAGGGCGACGCCCGGACGCGCTCGACCGGCTGGACGCGCATGCTGGACGCGCTGTCGCGAGCGGCGCCCCAGTTCGACTTTTTCCAGGCGTTGCGGCGGCTGGAGGCGCTCCACCGCGATTCGCCCGACCGCCCGCGGTTCGGTGAGGCGCTGCGTCCGGCCGACGAGCCGTTGCGGCTCGGGCAAGAGCCGTCGCTGTCGTTCGCCGCCACGGCGCTCTCGCGGCTGCTGGCGTCGTCCGACGGCGCGCCGCCGCGGTTGCTGGTGCACTTCTTCGGGCTGCTGGGGCCGAACGGCCCCCTGCCGCTGCACCTGACCGAATACGCGCGCGACCGGCAGCGGAACTCCGACGATCCGACGATGGCGCGGTTCTTCGACATGTTCCATCACCGCATGCTGCTGTTCTTCTACCGCGCCTGGGCGGCGGGACAGCCGACCGCCAACCGGGACCTGCCGGCCAGCGACCGCTTCGAGCTTTACGTCGGCGCGCTGGTCGGCCTGGGAATGGCGTCGTTGCGGCAGCGCGACGCCTTTCCGGACCTGGCCAAGCTGCACTACGCGGGCCGTCTGGGGCCGCACCATCGGAACGCCGAGGGGCTGGCCGCGATGGTGGGCGACTTTTTCGGGGTGCCGGCGCAGGTTCAGAGCTTCGTCGGCGAATGGATCGATCTGCCGCGGGATCGCCGCTGGCGGCTGGGGGCCGACAACGGCGGCGGCCGGCTGGGGATGTCGTCGATGCTGGGGACGCGCACCTGGACCCGGCAGCAGAAGTTCAGGCTGGTGCTGGGGCCGCTCAGCCGCGCGAAGTTCCAGTCGATGCTGCCCGGGGGGACCGCGCTGCCCAAGCTGGCGGCGCTGGTCCGCACCTACACCGGCGACGAGCTGCACTGGGACGTGCGCCTGATGCTGGAAGAAAAGGTCGAAGAGCCGTTTCGCCTGGGGCAGGCGCGCCTCTCGTGGACCGCCTGGCTGGGGCACGCGGTCGATTCGCGCCGGGAAGATTTGATCCTCGATCCGCAAGCAGAAGTGACCGAGTCCGCCGCCGCAGCACGGGCCGCATAAGGAGCTCACGATGTCAGAGATCAGCCGCGTCGCCCTCTTCGGGAAGTTGAACAGCCTCGGGTACTCCAGCATCGAGAGCGCCACCACGTTCTGCAAGCTGCGCGGGAACCCGTACGTCGAGCTGGTGCACTGGTTCAACCAGATCTTCCAGCAGCAGGACTCGGACCTGCACCGGATCATCGGCGCGTTCCAGATCGATCCCGGGCGCCTGGCCAAGAACATGACCGAGGCGCTCGACCGGCTGCCGCGCGGCGCCACGTCGATCTCGGACTTCTCCGCCCAGATCGAGGAGACCATCGAGCGGGGGTGGGTCTACGGCAGCCTGCTGTTCGGGGACACCCAGGTGCGGACCGGCTACTTGCTGGTCGGCGCGGTGAAGACGCCGGTGCTGCGCAACGCGCTCATCGCCATGTCGCGCGAGTTCGAGAAGCTGCGCGGCGACCGGCTCACCGACGAGTTCGCGGCCATCACCAAGGGCTCGCCGGAGACGGGCGCCGCCCCCTCGGCGGCGAGCCCGGCAGCCGCCGACGGGACGGGGGCCATGGCGCCGGCGGCCATGGGCAAGGGCGAGGCGCTGGCCAAGTTCTCGGTCGACCTGACCGAGCGGGCCCGCAAAAAGGAGATCGATCCCATCTCGGGGCGCAACGACGAGATCCGGCAGATCATCGACATCCTGATGCGGCGGCGGCAGAACAACCCGATCCTGACCGGCGAGGCCGGCGTGGGAAAGACGGCGGTCGTGGAGGGCTTCGCGCTGCGAATCGCCGCCGGCGACGTGCCCCCGCCGCTCAAGGACGTGACGCTGCGGGCGCTGGACGTGGGGCTCCTGCAAGCCGGCGCCAGCATGAAGGGCGAGTTCGAGAGCCGCCTGCGCCAGGTCATCGACGAGGTGCAGTCGTCGCCCAAGCCCATCATCCTGTTCATCGACGAGGCGCACACGCTGGTGGGGGCGGGCGGCGCCGCGGGCACCGGGGACGCCGCCAACCTGCTGAAGCCGGCCCTGGCCCGCGGCAAGCTGCGGACCATCGCCGCCACCACCTGGGCCGAGTACAAGAAGCACATCGAGAAGGACCCGGCGCTGACCCGCCGATTCCAGGTGGTGCAGATCCCCGAGCCGGAAGAGGACAAGGCGCTGGTGATGATGCGGGGCATGGCCTCGACGCTGGAGGCGCACCACGGGATCTCGATCCTGGACGAGGCGCTGGAGGCGGCGGTCACGCTGTCGCACCGGTACATTCCGGCCCGGCAGCTCCCCGACAAGGCGGTGAGCCTGCTGGACACGGCCTGCGCGCGGGTGGCCATCAGCCAGAGCGCGGTGCCCGCCGAGGTCGACGACTGCCGCAGCCGGATCGCGGCGCTGGAGATCGAGGAGCAGATCATCGGGCGCGAGAAGGCCGGCGGCTGGGACACCGCCGATCGCGAGCCCGCCACCCGGTCCAAGCTGGAGGCCGAGAAGAAGCGCCTCTCCACGCTGGAGGCGCGCTGGAAGGTCGAAAAGGATCTGGTCACGAAGGTGGTCGACATCCGCAAGACCGGCAAGGGGGCCGCCGAGTCGGACAAGCTGCGGGCGCTCGAGCGCGAGCTGCAGCAGATCCAGGGCGAGGCACCGCTGATCTTCCCGACGGTGGACAAGCAGGCGGTGGCCGCCGTGGTCGGTGACTGGACCGGCATCCCGGTGGGCCGCATGGTCAAGGACGAGATCCAGTCGGTCCTGAAGCTGGCTGATACGCTGAGCCAGCGGGTCATCGGTCAGCGGCACGCGCTGGACATGATCGCGCGGCGCATCCAGACGTCGCGGGCCAGCCTGTCCGACACGCGCAAGCCGATCGGCGTGTTCCTGCTGGCCGGCCCGTCGGGCGTCGGCAAGACCGAGACCGCGCTGACGCTGGCCGAGGCGCTTTACGGCGGCGAGCAGAACCTCATCACCATCAACATGAGCGAATTCCAGGAGGCGCACACCGTCTCGACGTTGAAGGGGGCGCCTCCCGGCTACGTCGGCTACGGCGAGGGCGGCGTCTTGACCGAGGCGGTGCGGCGCCGGCCCTACAGCGTGGTGCTGCTCGACGAGGTGGAAAAGGCGCACCCCGACGTGCACGAGATCTTCTTCCAGGTGTTCGACAAGGGGGTCATGGAGGACGGCGAAGGCCGCCTCATCGACTTCAAGAACACGCTCATCCTGCTGACGTCCAACGTGGGCAGCGACCTCATCGCGAACATGTGCAAGGACCCCGAGCTCAAGCCGGAGCCGGAGGGGATCGCCGCGGCGTTGCGCGCGCCGCTCTTGAAGGTATTCCCGGCCGCGCTGCTGGGGCGGCTGGTCACCATTCCGTATTACCCGCTCTCCGACGAGATGATCGGGGCCATCGTGCGCCTGCAGCTGGGACGCGTCGCCAAGCGGGTCAAGGACGCGCACGGCGTCCCGTTCGAGTACGACGACGCGGTGGTGAAGCTGATCGTCAGCCGCTGCACCGAGCTGGAGAGCGGCGGTCGAATGATCGACGCCATCTTGACCAACACGCTGCTGCCGCGCATCAGCCAGGAGCTCCTGAGCCGGCTCGGCGAAGGCCGTCCGGTCGCGCGCGTGTCCGTCTCCGCCGAGGGCGAGGACTTCTCCTACAAGTTCGACTGAGCCGGCGCGGCCGGTCGGATTCGCCCCGGCCGCCGGCCGCCTGCGGGCGGCAGATCGTCGGGCATGGTTCGCTGCCGCTCGCCGTTGCCTCAGGGCAACGCCCTGCTCGGCCGCCTGCGGGCGGCAGGTCGTCGGACATGGTTCGCTGCCGCTCGCCGTTGCCTTACGGCAACGCCTCAGGGCAACGCTCTCCTAGCCGGCGAAGGCGCCGGCCAGGTCGCCCAGCGTCGCGCCGGGGTGGTCGACCAGCCGGCGCTGTTCGGGCGACAGCGCGCGCAGCGCCTCGTCGGCGGCCGAGGCGGCCGCGGTCCGCA
>JAICYS010000383.1 GCA_025934105.1 Myxococcota bacterium
CCGCATCCGTCAGGACGACCGTGAACTCGGTCTGCTCGGCGGCCGGAGCCGCTCCACCGCCAGCTGCCGCTGCACCAGGAGCCGCCGCCACCGCCACGGGGGCCGCCTTCACGCCCCACTTATCCTCAAGCTCCTTCGTCAGAGCCGCCAGATCCAGCACGGACATCTGCGAGAGAAAGTCGACAACCTGCTCCTTCGTCACATCGGCCATTTCGATCACTCCTTCGGGTGGTTATTGCTGAGGTCTAAAACTGGTTGAAAACGGCTGTCGCCGAGCCTTACTTCTGTTCGCCCAGCGCGCGTTCGCGGGCGGCCAGCAGAAGGGCAAAGTTCTGCTGAGCGGCGGTGGTGAGCCGGAGGAAGTTTTGCGGCACGGCGATCAAAGTTGCAAGGAAAGTCGCGCGCAGCTCATCTTTTCCAGGAAGGTTGGACAACGCCACGACGCCCTGGAGGTCCAGGGCCTTTCCATCGACGTAGCCACCCTTGATGACGAACTTTTCTTCGCCCTTGGCGACCTTGGTGGCCACCTTGGCGGGCGCCACCGGATCCTCGAACGAGTAGGCGATGGCCGTCGGGCCGGCCAGCAGCTTCTCGATCCCCTCCATCGCCGTCCCCTTCACGGCCAGGCCGAGCAGGGTGTTCTTGACGACCTTGTACTTGCAGCCGATGGCGCGAAACTCGCGACGCAGGCTGGTGTCGCTCTTCACGCTGATCCCGCGGAAGTCCGCCAGCACGAGGCTGGCCGCTTTGGCCAGGTCCAGCTTGAGAGCGCTGATGTTTTCTTCTTTGACTGCTCTTTCCATGGCGCGGCGCTCCCCTTACTTGCCTTCGAACTCGGTGATGAGCGGCAGGTGGTCGACCTTGATGCCCGGGCCCATCGTGGTCGAGATGCTGACCGACCGCATGTAGGTCCCCTTGGCCGACGGCGGCTTGAGGCGCAGCAGCGTCTCGATCATGGTGCGCGCATTCTCGCGGAGCTTGTCGCCGCCGAACGAAGCCTTGCCGATCCGGGCCTGGACGACACCGGCCTTCTCGACGCGGAACTCGACGCGGCCGGCCTTCAGCTCGCGCACGGCCTTGGCGACGTCGTTGGTCACCGTCCCGACCTTCGGGTTCGGCATCAGCCCCTTCGGACCCAGCACGCGGCCGAGACGGCCGACCAGCCCCATCATGTCGGGCGTGGCCACCATCGAGTCGAAGTCGGTCCAGCTCTCTTTCTGGATCTTCTCGACCAGCTCCTCGGCGCCGACGGCGTCGGCCCCGGCGGCCCTGGCCTCGTTGGCCTTGTCACCCTTGGCGACGACGACCACGCGCTGGCTCTTGCCGGTTCCGTGCGGCAACACGACCGCGCCGCGCACCATCTGATCGGCGTGCTTCGGATCGACGCCCAGGCGGACGGCGATGTCGACGCTCTCGTCGAACTTGGCGACCTTGGTCTCGGGGACCAGCTTGCACGCCTCGTCCAGGGGGTACCGCTTGCTGCGGTCCACCTTGGCCGACGCGTTCCTGAACTTCTTACCGTGGGACATGTTGTTCCTGTTCCTCTCGTCGGACGCTTTGATTAGCGGCCTTCCACCTCGATGCCCATCGAGCGCGCGGTACCGGCAATGGTCCGCATGGCCGCTTCGATGTCGGTGGTGTTGAGATCTGGCATTTTCATGGTCGCGATGTCCCGGAGCTGCTTCGCCGAGATCGTTCCGACCTTCACCTTGTTCGGCTCCTTCGAGCCCGAACCCGGCTTCTTCGCCGTGGCCAGCCCGGCCGCCTTCTTGATCAGGATCGGCGCCGGCGGCGTCTTGGTGATGAACGTGAACGACCGGTCCGAGTAAACGGTGATCTCGACCGGGATCGTGACGTCGTCCTTGGCCTGGGCCTGGGTCCGCGCGTTGAACTGCTTGCAGAACTCCATGATGTTCACGCCGTGCTGACCCAGCGCCGGCCCGATCGGCGGCGAGGGGTTGGCTTTCCCGGCAGGAACCTGAAGCTTGATGAACCCCGAAACTTTCTTCATTTAAAGTCCTCCCCCTCGCCCCTCGTTGACGAGGGACGCCGCGCCGCGGACGGCACGCGCTCGCTCCGCGTGGCCAGGCCACGCCGCGCTCGCGAAGGTTTCTTCTTTCTGTTGATGGTGCAACTGGGACACGACTACGACTTTTCGACTTGAGCGAAGTCCAGTTCGACCGGAGTCGCGCGGCCGAAGATGGAGACGTTGACGCGGATCTTTTGCTTCTCCGACTTGACCTCGACGACCGACCCGCTGAAGTTCGCGAACGGGCCGTCGATCACGCGGACGGTCTCGCCGACCTCGAAGGAGATGCGCGGCTTCGGCCGCGTGGCCCCCTCGGTCATCGCCACGTTGATGTTCTGGATCTCGGTCTCGCGAACCGGCTGCGGATTGGTGCCGCCCAGAAAGCCCGTGATCTTGGGCGTGTTCTTGACCAGGTGGAAAGTCTCCTGATCGAGATCCATCTGGACGAACATGTAGCCCGGGAAGAACTTCCGAGTCGTCGAACGCTTCTGCCCCTTCACCAACTCCACGACGGTGTCGGTGGGGATCAAAATGTCCCCGAACTTTTCGTTCAGGCCCGCCTGGCGGACGCGATCGAGCAACGAGAGCTTGGCCTTGTTCTCGTGTCCCGAATAGGTGTGTACCACGTACCACTTCATCGGCATCAGGCGACCCTCGACCCGCTCAGCGGAGGAACCAGTTTGTGAAAAATGACCAGAGTGCATCGAAGCTGCTCAAAATGGCGGCTGAGATCAGCACCGTCACGATGACGACGACGGTCGAAGCCGACGTTTCCTTGCGGTCGGGCCAGGTGACCTTCTCCAGCTCTCGGGTGATGTCCACAACCGACGTGTAGACGCGCTCGTCGCGATAGGCGATGACGGCCGCCGCCCCGGACAACAGGATTGCGAATCCGTTCACCATCAGGTCGTTGGGTTTGGCGAAATAGCTCCAGACCCAGTCGGTCGCGCGCGCGACGACGAACGCTGCCAACAGCGCCGCCAGCGCGAACGTGAGATGTACGAATTTGTTAGGACCCATGTCGGTGTGTCCCAGCAGGGCAGGAGGGACTCGAACCCCCAACCCGCGGATTTGGAGTCCGCTGCTCTACCATTAGAGCTACTGCCCTAGACCTTATGTACAGACCTGCGTGCAACTGCAGACCTACTTCGTTTCCTTGTGATTGGTGTGCTTCCGGCAACGCCAACAGAACTTCGAAAGTTCCAGCTTCTCTGCGTTGGCGCGCTTGTTCTTGGTGGTGGAGTAGTTTCGCTCGCGGCAGTCCGTGCACTCGAGCGTGATGATGACTCGTTGTGCGGCCATGTTTACTTCTTGACCTCGTCGGGAAGGATCTTGGTGACGACGCCGGCGCCGACGGTCTTGCCGCCCTCGCGGATCGCGAAGCGCAGGCCGTCCTCGCAGGCAATTGGCGTGATGAGCTCGATCTTCAGGGTGACGTTGTCGCCCGGCATGACCATCTCCGCCCCTTCGGGCAGCGTGACCAGACCGGTGACGTCCGTGGTGCGGAAGTAGAACTGCGGGCGGTAGCCCTGGAAGAACGGAGTGTGGCGACCACCCTCCTCCTTCTTCAGCACGTACACCTCACACGTGAAGTGGTTGTGCGGCATGATCGAGCCCTTCTTGCAGAGCACCATGCCGCGCTCGATC
>JAICYS010000009.1 GCA_025934105.1 Myxococcota bacterium
AGTGCGAGGACGGGGACTTGAACCCCGATGGCTGTTAACCGCTAGCACCTCAAGCTAGTGCGTCTACCAGTTCCGCCATCCTCGCGAGATAACTGCGCGTATCTATGGGACTTCGGTTCCGCTGTCAAACATTAAATGGCGCGCGGAACCGACTCGCGCGTTCCCGGTTTCGAAAGGGGCCTCCGACCCCGAGGCTACGGTCGGCCACGGATCCGCCGATGGGACGCCTCACAAGCGAGGGGAAGGGCCATGGCCAGGACCGCGATCGTGTTCGTGCTGTCCGTTGGGTGGGTCGTGACGGCGATCGGCAACGTCTCCGCCCAGCCGGTGGACGCCGGGGGGACCTCCGAGACTGAAGATGCGCCGCGAGCGCCGCCCGTCGCGCGCAGCGCGAACGACGATGACCGGCCCTCCGAGCGGCCTCCGGCCATCGACCCAGAGATGCCCCGTCTCCCTCGGCGGCGCCCGCGGTACCCGGCGCCGCCTCGGTCGGGTTGGTACAGGACCGATGACGGCGAAGATCGCCCCCTTCGCGATCCCAAGTGGGGGTTCGTCTTCGAGGTCGGCGTGGGCGGCGGCGGCGACGACCTGGTCAAGGTGTCGCTGAGCGACGGCAGTTCGCAAACCTTGAGCGCGGGTGACGGCATCGCGCTCTCCCTCGGGCTCATGTACACGCCGCTCTGGATCGACCACACAGTCGGGCTGGGACTGAGCGCGACGGCTGGTTACAAGGGGTGGTCCGTGGGTGGCTCGAACGGAGACATCTCCATCGGCCGCTTCCCGTTGGTGCTGGCCGTCCACGTGCTGCCGCGGCTCACACCTCGGTGGTTCTTGTTCGGGCGCGGCGGCCTGGACAAGGAGGTGGACGCGTCCTTGTCCGGCAGCGGCATCGCGTCCGGCACGAACCTGGACTTGACGGCCCAACTGGGCTGGTTCGCGGAGGCCGGCATCTACAGCATCATCGACACCACCCAACAGCGCGGCGCCTGGTCGCTGACGTTCCGCTACACCCGGCTGACCTACACCGCCAGTGACCCGGCGGCGGGCGACGGCTCCGCGAACGGGGATAGCTTCATGATTTTCAACAACTACTACTACAACCCCTGACCGCGGCCCCGAACCCGCGCCCCGGCCCGCATCGTCGGGCTTCGCCGCGGCGCGATCGCGGCCCGGTCTTGCCCGGATCGGCCAAATCTGGCCGGGCGTTCGATTCACCCTCCGCTATGATTCCGCGATGTCGGTCGAGAAGCGGAACAGCGTCCGGGTCGGCGGAAAGGGCGCGGTCACCGTGTTCTTCGCGCACGGGTTCGGCTGCGACAAGAACATGTGGCGCCTGCTGGAGCCGGTGTACGCCGACCGCTATCGGACGGTCGCGTTCGATCACGTGGGAAGCGGCACGTCCGACCTGTCGGCGTACGACCCGCGCAAGTACGGCGCGCTCCAGGGTTACGCCGCCGACCTGCTCGAGGTCGTGGACGAGTTCGGCACCGACAAGAACGTCTTCGTCGGCCATTCCGTCAGCGCCATGATCGGCATGCTGGCCGACCTCGAGCAACCCGGCCGGTTCGCGGCCCACCTCATGATTGGCCCCTCGCCCTGCTACATCAACGACGGCGACTACGTCGGCGGCTTCAACCGGTCCGACATCGATTCCCTGCTCGAGACCCTGGAGAGCAATTATCTCGGCTGGTCCAGCACCATGGCGCCGGCCATCATGGGCGCGCCCGATCAACCGCAGCTCGCCGTCGAGCTGACCAACAGCTTCTGCCGCACCGACCCGGAGATCGCCAAGCAGTTCGCGCGGGTGACGTTCCTGTCCGACAACCGCGCCGACGTGCCGAAGTTGACGGCGCCGACGCTGATTGTGCAATGCGATCAGGACATCATTGCGCCCCTCTCGGTCGGCCAGTTCCTGCATCGGCATCTGCCGCGCAGCACGCTGGCCGTCATCGACAACGTCGGCCACTGCCCGCAGCTCAGCTCGCCCAGCGCCTGTTCGCGGGCCATGGACGCTTTCCTGGCCAAGGAGGTTCTCTGACCGCGCGGCCCGACGATCCGGCCTTCGCGGCGGCGGTCCTCCAGGTGCTGGACACCGCCGCCTGCGGCCTGGTGCAAACCGCTGCCGACGGCACGTTCCGCCGCGCCAATCGGCTGTTCTGCCAGTGGCTGGGCTACGCGGCCGACCAGCTCGTCGGCAAGCGACGGTTTCAAGACCTGCTGACGATCGGCGGCCGCGTCTTTCATCAAACGCACTGGGACCCCCTGCTGCAGATGCAGGGCTCCCTCTCGGAGGTGAAGCTGGAGTTGGTCGACCACGCCGGGAAGGCCATCCCGGTGGTCGTGAACGCGCTGCGACGGACCGACGGAGACGGCGTGGTGCACGAGATCGCGGTCTACATCGCGCGCGACCGCGACAAGTACGAACGCGAGCTGTTGATGTCGCGCAAGCGCCTCGAGGTGCTGGTGGCCGACGCCACCAGGCTGCAGGCCGAGTCCAAGGAACGCGCGCTGTTCGCCGAACAGATGATGGGGATCGTGAGCCACGATCTGCGCAACCCGCTGTCGACGATCCAGACCGGGACCGCGCTGCTGGCCCGGGGCGCGCTGTCGGCCGGCCAGCAACGGCTGCTGTCGCGCATCTCCAGCGCGACCGACCGGGCCACCCGCCTCATCGCCGACCTGCTGGACTTCACGCAGGCCCGGCTGGGCAGCGGGCTGGCGGTGATGCGGCAGCCGATCGATCTGCACGCCGCGGTGGCCGAGGCGGTCGAGGACCTGCGGCTCGCCTACCCGGGCCGCGGGCTGGTTCACGAACAGATCGGCGACGGAACCTGCCTGGCGGACGCCAACCGACTGGCGCAGCTGGTCGGCAACCTGGTCTCGAACGCCATGACCTACGGCGCGCCGGACTCACCGGTCCGCGTGGTCTCGCGTGGCGACGAGAGCTACTTTTCGATCTCCGTTCACAACCAAGGCCCGCCCATTCCGCCGGAGGTCCTGCCTCACGTCTTTCAGCCGATGTCGCGCGGAACCGAGGCCGGTCGGGCCACGCGTAGCGTCGGGCTGGGCCTCTACATCGTCAGCGAGATCGCCCGCGCGCACGGCGGCCGCACCACGGTCGCGTCCGCGCCCGGAGAAGGCACCACCTTCGTGACCATCCTTCCGCGGACGCCGGAGCTCGCGCCGGCCGCCGCCGCCGATCAGGACAGCCGGTAAATTCCGTCGACGACGTGCCAGGTCGCGACGACCGTCAGCTCGACGAGCTTCTCGGTGCGCTCGCTGTCGCGCACGACCATGTGCTCGGCGGTGCACAGCGCCTGAAGCTGGCGCAAGAACCGCACGATCACCCGCTTGTCCGAATCGGCGATCCAGCGGCTGATGCGGTCGACCAGCATGTTCTGGTGTTGCTGGATGAAGCGGGCCGCCGACTGCGCGTTGGCGGTGAGCGCCGACAGACCGCGCCCGGAGGCGCCGCGCTGGCCGGGCCGCCGCTCGAAGATCTCGAGCAGGTCCTTGCGGTACTCGAGGATGTCCTGATCCAGCGCGTCGCCGATGTCGAAGTACTCGGCGACCGTCTCTTTCAGCTCGGTGTAGGGGACGCGCAGCCCCAGCCGCACGTTGGGCGGGTTGCCGCGGCAGGCGCCCTCGATGCCGACGATCCGATCGACGTACTCCAGCTTGGCGAACGCCACCTGCCAGTCGCGATAGCGCCGCCGCCAGGGGCCGCCCTCCAGCCAGACGGCGAACGTCTCGGCCCAGTCCTCGTCCGGGTGCTTCTGCGCGTAGTGGTACATGCCCGCGCGGTGCAGGTAACGGACGTAGTCGCGGCTCCACGGGTTCGGGTTGTAGACGTCGCGGTACGGGCGGCGGAAATCGCCGAACGTCTGGGTCCAGTCGCGCCGCCGCCATAGCTCGAACGCGTAATTGATGGCGTGCCCGGCTTCGTGCCGCAGGTACATCAACACCTCTTCGCGCGTGTATTCGAAGAGGTGATCGTTGACCAATCCCCACAGCTCCGGGTTGGCCAGGTACCACGGGATGTTCACGCTGACCGCGCGGTCCGCGGTCCAAAAGTCGTCGTCGCCCAGATAGAACGCCGGGACGAACGTGATCCCTTTCGCGCGCAGCTCGCCGATCACCTGCTCGACACACTCCGCGAGCGTTCCCTGCGGGCGCAGCTCCAGATCGCAGATGCGCGTGGCGAGCAGCTTCTGCTGGCCGACCTCGCGCAGCACGGTGGTCGGCAGCACCGGCACGCCGCGGGACGATCTCTGCCGGGTGCGAAGCGCCGCGACGGCCATGGCGACCTTTCGTTTATCATGCCCCCCGCCCCTCAGCCCGGCAAAACCAGCACGAAAAATATTCCCGGATTCTTGGCGCCTACCAGATTGATATCATTTGGTTATCTAGCACCCGAAGTGCGTCCAGGAAGTTCCCGTGGGGAAGAGCCGGAAATGCCGTAATATGACGGCGAGCCGCGCCATGCTGTGCGAAGGAAAGGCTGTCTTTGCGCGGGTCTAGCTGGTCCAGAGCGGCCCTGGTCATGGCGGTCTACCTGGTGCTCGGGGCGGCCGCCCTGGTGTGGGGAAACCTGCGTGGCCAGCCGGACGTCTGGCGCCTGGGCGCGCACGAGCCGGCGCTGGCAATGACCTTCGCCAGCCTGGTCTGCGGCCTGGCGGCGGGCGCCCTGCTGGTCTTCCTGTCGCGGCTGGCGCTCTACCGGTTCGAATGGTCGCGGGCTCTTCACCGGGAGCTGCGGGACATGCTGTTCCCGCTCACCGAGGTCGAGATCATCGTGCTGGCCGCCGCCTCGTCGGTCGGTGAAGAGCTGTTTTTTCGCGGGGCGTTGATGCCCGCCGTCGGGCTGGTGCTCTCGAGCGCCATCTTCGCGCTGCTCCACATCGGCCCCAAGGCCCGGCACCTCCCCTGGACGGCGAGCTCGTTCGGGGCGGGCCTGTTGTTCGGCGCCATCTTTCTCTGGACGGGCGACCTGACGGGCCCGGTCCTGGCGCATTTCCTGGTGAATTTCCTCAACCTGCGCCACGTCGCCGAAGTCGAGCTGCGGTAACCCTCGCCCGATGCGGCTCGCTTGACCGCCGGCCGAGCATCCCGCCGCTGGCTGCGCCGGACTGGCCGGCTTTTCGGCGGCCGTGCGTGGACCCAACGACATGGCGCGTCAGTAAAGACCCGCACCCCTTGCGGAAATTTCTTCACAAACCCGGCCGACGGAACAGCTAGAGAGACGAGGCAGCGCTGTCAGGCGCCCGCCCCTCCCAGGGTCCCGCCCGGAAAACGTTCCCAAGAGCTCGCGCAACCGAGCTGGAGGAGTCAGCCATGAAGCGGCCGCTCGACCGTCACGAACCCGCCCCAGCGCCCCGGCGCGGCGGCCTACGTTTGGTGGCGGCCTCATTATTTGGGCTCGCCGCCGTGTCGGCGGGATGCGTGGGAAAGATCGACGGCGGCACGCCCGGGCTGGCTAGCTCCACCGGCAACGGCACCACGGGCGGCCCGACCGGCTCGGGCAGCGGCGGTGCGGGGGCCGGTCCGGGCGGCGGCACCACCCAGGGCACGACCGGCCTGGGCGGCGATCCGTACGCGATTCCCGCGTCGCCGCCGGTCGCCGCGGTGGTCGCGACGCCTCGGCTGGCGCGGCTCAGCCGGCAGCAGTGGTCGAACGCCGTCCGGGACCTGCTCAAGCTGCAGGACATCTCCGACATCGACGCGATGGTCAGCGGCGACGCGCTCATCGGGTTCGACGACGAAGCCGACGCCCTCTACGTCACCGAGCAGCTTCGCTCGCAGCTGTTCGACGCCTCGGAAAAGCTGGCCGACAAGGTCACCGGCGACTCGACGGCCCTGGCCAAGCTGGTTCCCGCCGGCGCCCCGACGGACACCGCCGGCAAGGCCAAGGCGTTCATCACCGCCTTCGGCCAGCGCGCGTTCCGCCGGCCGCTGACGGACGCGGAGGTGACCACGCATCTCGGCCTCTTCAATCAGGGGCCGACGCTGTACCCGGGCGTCGACGCCTTCAACGCGGGCGCCAGCCTGGTCATCCAGGCGATGTTGCAATCGCCCTATTTCCTCTACCGGACCGAGCTCGGCACGGCGGCCCCCGGCGCCACCAAGGTGCCCCTCAACGACTGGGAGGTGGGCGCCAAGCTGGCGCTCGCGATCACCAACACCATCCCCGACGACACGATGCTGGCCGCCGCGATGGCTGGCCAGCTGCACGACCCGGCCGGCATCGCCGCGCAAGCCAAGCGGCTGCTCGACGGCCCCAACGGGACGGCGGGCCTCAGCAACTTCAACCTGCAGGTCTATCGGTTGGGGACGTACGACGGCATCACGCGCGATCCGACGGTGTTCCCGAACTTCGACCCGAACTCGCCCGCCGCGATGAAGCAGGAGGTGCTGCAGTTCCTCAACTGGATCTTCGCGCAAGGGCGCGGGGTCAAGGACTTCTACACGACGCCCGTCGGGTTCGTGAACAGCCAGCTGGCCCCGCTGTACGGGCTTTCCGGCAGCTACTCCAGCGACCCGACGATGCTGACCAAGGTCGACCTCGATCCCAGCCAGCGGTCGGGCCTGCTCACCCAGGCGGGCTTCCTGTCGTCCTACATCTCCGTCGGCAACGAGCCCGACATCATCCACCGCGGCGTGTTCATCGCCGAGCGGCTGTTGTGCAAGACGCTGCCCCCCCCCAGCCCGGCCGCGGCCGGCGTGGCCATCCCCGTGACGCCCGGCCTCACCAACCGCCAGCGGGTCGAGATGACCACCGGCAAGGGGACCTGCGGCGAGGCCTGCCACGCCGTGCTGTTCAACCCGCTGGGATACGCGTTCGAGAACTTCGACGCCATCGGCGAGTATCGGACCACCGACCAGGGTCAGACGGTCAACGCCGCGGACAGCTACACGCTGGACGGGCAGGTCCAGAGCTTCAACAACGGCGTCGACCTCTCGCGGCTCCTGGCCAACGCCAAGGAGACGCACAGCTGCTACGTGCAGAACATGATGAGCTACCTCGACGGCCGGCAGCTGACCGATCAGGACCAGGCCACGGTCGACTACTACGCGCGGTTGTCGCGCGCGGGGATGGTCGACCTCCACGACCTCGAGCTGAACATCGTGACCAGCGACGCGTTCCTCAACCGCCTTCCGTGAGACCGCCGCCATGAAGAAAACAGACTCGAACCCCTTCGTGATGAATCGCCGGTTGGTCCTGCGTGGCGCGGGCGGGCTGATGCTCGGCCTGCCGCTGCTGGAGACCTTCATGCCCCGCAAGGCGTCGGCGCAGACAGCCACCCGTTCGCCGTTCGTCCTCATCGTGGTGGGCGACAACGGCGTCGTCCAGGCCGGCGTCAACTTGAGCGGCGGCGGCGAGCCGGAGATGTTCTGGCCGACGGCGACGGGCACGCTGACCAAGGACAAGATGGCCGCCGACAAGGCCACCCGCTCGACCGGCGAGCTGTCCGACTACGCCGACAAGCTGCTCATCGTCCGCGGCATCAACCTGCCGTTCAGCTCGACCGGCTGCTCGCACTCGGCGGCGGACGCGCAGATCCTCACCGGCGCCAAGATCACCTCCGGCAGCACCAACTGCAAGGCCATGGGGATCTCCGTCGATACGGCCATCGCGCAGGCCCAGAATCCGCCGGGCCGCGACCCGCTGGTGTGCCACGCCGGCATGTTCTCGCCGGGCGGCACCGGCTTCGACATCCCCGGCTACGTCTCGTACATCACGCCGCAGCAGCCGCGGGTTTACATCGACTCGCCCTACAAGGCATACCAGCAGATCATCGGCGTGATCGGCAATGGCACCACGAGCACCTCGGCGGAGGCGCAGGCGCAGATGCTGCGGGCCAACCGCAGCAAGAGCATCAACGACCTGCTTCGCCCGCAGATTCAGGCGCTCCTGAACCGAACCGATCTGAGCCAGAGCGACCGCGATCGGCTGAATCAGCACCTCACCGCGATCCGCGACATCGAGGTGCAGATGACGACCAGCACCACCATCACGGTGCCGGACGCGGACGTCTCGACGATGAAGAGCATCGACCCCAAGCCCTACGACCAGAGCACGCGCGACACGGCCGTGAAGCTCTTCATGGAGCTGATGGCCTTCTCCGCCGCCGCCGACTACAGCCGCGTGGCGGTCCTGAAGATCGGCGATCGCATCGACGACCACCTCTACACGTACATGGGCCAGTCGGCGAAGTTCCACGACGTGTCGCACCGCCAGGTGCCGAACGCGGTCAACTTCCACAACTACATCGACCGCATGATGCTCAACTACTTCAAGTATCTGCTGGACACGGTGTCGCAGTACAACACGCCGACGGGACCGCTGATGGATCAGGGGGTCACGATCTACACGAACCAGTGCGCGACCGGCGCCCACTCGTTCAGCAACATCCCGTGGATCCAGGCCGGGACCGCCAACGGCTACTTCAAGCAGGGGCAGTACGTGGTGGTCGGCAGCGGCCAGCAACCGGGCGGCAGCCAGGACGGCAAGGGCGGCGACGGGTCGATGTCGGGCATCAACAAGACGATGAACACCCTGCTGACCGCGGCCGGCGTCACCAAGACCGGCGGCGCGCCCACCGACAATTTCGGCGACTCCTCGCTGCCCAAGGGGCTGCTGTCCGAAATGCTCGCCTGACCGTCGTCAGCGGCGGACCATGCCTACGGGGCGCCACCCGCCGCCGCGCTGGCCCAGCACCAGAATCAGCAGATCGTTCTTGCCGACCGCGACGGCCGAATAGAGCTGGCCGCCGGTGTCTTCCAGATCCGGCGGCAGCTTGCCGATGGCTGCCCGCAGCGCCGCCGCCGTCACCAGCCGGACCGAGCCGGGCCGCCTGACCCCCTCCGACGTGAGGTCGGCCAGCATCTGCTGCAAATCGGCGCGGCGGTTCACGCTCTTGCCGTTGGTCTTGAAGGGCAGCGCGGCCTGGTCCAGCAGGCGCGCCACGTCGCCGTCGGCCAGCGCCGCGAACCATCTCTCGGCCGCGCTGTGCGCCGCCGGATCGGCCGCGTTCGGCAAGGCGCCGCCGCTCGCGGCCGGCGCGTGGGCGGCCGGCTCGCCGGGTGCCCCCTCGCCTTCCCCGCCGGCCCTCTCGGCGGCCGCGACCTCGCGGTCCAGCGCCGCGCGCTTGGCGCGGTGGGCGCCGTCGCCGTCCAGGTGCTCCAGCCGGCGCTCGCTCCCGCCCGCGGCCGGCGCCGTCGGCGGTGGCCGCGGCGGATCCAGCAGCGTCGTCTTGTCGCCGCCCGCCGACGGGTTGTTCAGGATGTACGGGTCGGCGCCCGAGGTCGCGCACTGCCGCTCGTCCCGGTAGAACCTCCAGTGCAGGTAGATCTTGCCGTTGGCCGAGCGGATCCCGCGGGGCGGATCCGGGTAAGGACCGGCGCTGTACGCGACGTCGACCGCCGCCACGTCGTATTCCAGCAGCCCCGATGAACGTGCCACGCCGATCCGGTCCACCGTCCCGTCGCCGTTCAGCACGATCTCGAGCTCCGTCATCAGGTTGCGGTTGTTGTAGGGGCTCGAGCCGGGCTTTTCGTCCCACTCCTCGAGCTGGCCGAAGCCCCACAGCTCGTGGATGCTCCGGTGCATCCGCGCGATGTAGGCCGCGAACGGCGCCGCGCGCGTGTTGAGCGCGGTCTGATTGCCGGGGCGCACCTCGGGGATGAAGTTCTCGACCGCGGCGCGGACGCGGGCCAGCTTCTGCTGGAACTTCCCCTGGCGGGTCGACCTGGACTGCTGGGCCAGCCGCCGCTCGGCGTCGGCCGCCGCGCCGAACAGGTACTCGTAGTCCTTGCTGGACAGCGCCAGCTTCATCTTCTTGCCGTCGGGGATCTGCGCCGGGTCGCTCTTGTTTCCGCGGTTGGCCCGCGACGGCAGCGGAATCTCCCCGTCGGCCGCGTGCGGCAGCGACAGGTCGGCGGTCTCGGGCGTCAGCTCGTGGTGCTTGGGCGCAGGATCGCGCAGCGCCAGCAACGTCTTGCGGAGCTGCTCGTGCTCGTCGGGCGGCTGCGACACCTCCGGGTTCTGGTGCGGCGTCACGTCCGGCGCCTGTCGGCCCAGCAGCGATTTCTGCTCTTCGATCTGCGCGATCTTGTCCTTGTCGCCGCCCGGGTGATCGTCTTGCCGCTGCGACGGCGCGGACGCCGCCTCTTGCCCCTTCTGGTTCTTGAGCAGGTTGGTGTCTTGCGCGCGCGTCTCCTGCTCGACGCGGTTGTTCTTCTCGGCCAGGAACTTCGCGTCGGGCGGCGGCGGGACCTCCTTGTCGGTGTCGACGTCGACCATCTTCTCGTGCCCCTTCCGCTCGGGTGGCGGCGGCGGAGGCGGCGGGGGCATGGCCGGAAGCGGCGGGACGACCACCTCGGGCTCGGGCTTCTGCTGCTCGCGCGGCTTCTTCTTCGCCGGCTCTTCCGGCTTCTTCAACTTCTGCTTGTCGAGCTTGGCCTTCTTCTCTGGCTTCTCCGGCTTGGCGGGGACGTCCAGAGAGTCTGGGGTCGGCTCGAGGGGCGGCAGGTCGGGCGGCAGGTCGGTCTGATCGGCGGCCTGGAACGCGACGTCGACTTCTTCGGCGCGTTCACGCTCTTCGCGGCCGCCGTAAATCCAGGCGGCGACGACCAGCGGCGCCACCACGTTCAGGTGTAGCAACAGCGAAATCAGCGCGCCCCGCGACAGGTGGCCGCGCGCGCGTTTGCCCAAGCGCTGCTGCATCGGAGCGCGTGAGGTTAGCATGCAGCGCGCCCCCGGGATGAGGGATCCAGGACGTGATCTACGTCATGGCCCGGCTCAGCCGGGCATCGCTCAGCCGCGCATTTTGCGGTACACGCCCACCACGAGCCCGATGAGGTTCACCGCTTTGAAGTCGCGCTTGCGGACCAGGATCGGCTGCATGGCCGCGTTGGCCGGCTGGAACCGGATCATGTCCCCTTCCGGGTAGTAGCGCTTCACGGTCGCCTCGTCGTTGATCATCGCGACGACGATGTCGCCGCGGTTGGCCTGAAGTTGTTTCCGCACGAAGATGTAATCGCCGTCGAAGATGCCGTCCTCGATCATCGAGTCGCCCTTCACGCGCAAGGCGAAGACCTCTTTCGTCTGACCGATGAAGAAGCGGTCGACCTTGACCGTGTCCTCGACGTTTTCGACGGCCAGCAGAGGCGCGCCGGCCGCCACGCGGCCGATGATCGGGATCTCGGCCAGATCCTCGTCGCGGCTGGTCGGGCGCACCGGGCCCTTGGGGCCGACCGGCCGCAGGGCGCGGGACTTCAAGTCTTCGCGCTGGAGGTGCCCTTTCTTTTCCAGCGCGCGGAGGTGATCGTTCACGCCGTTGGTCGAGCGGATGCCGAACTGGATGCCGATCTCGCGCAAGGTCGGCGGGTAGCCGCGCTCGCGAATCGACTGCGTGATGAACTCCAGAATCTCGCGCTGGCGGTCGGTCAGCACGCCCCGCGTGTCGTCGCGTACGAGAGTCAGCGAGCCCATCCGTTCCTCCTCGGCATGTCGTCCGGTCACCTGAACATGCGTAGCGTACGGAACAAATGTCCGGTACGTCAAATAAATTACGTTTGTCGACGGGAACGGGCACGTCCGAACGCCCCCGGCAGCCGTAGTTCATCCTTAGTCATGAGCGCAAAAACAGCAGCTCTTCCGTACATTTGGGGTGCGGGACCCGGATCAGTCAGAAATACTTTCACACCGTTGAGCAAGACGATTGCCGCCGCCCTGCTTCCCGGATTCGAGCGCGGGAAGGAAAAGGGACGCGACCGAGAGCTGCTCGGACGCGTCGCCCAAGGAGATGTCGCAGCCCTGCGCGTTTTGTACAACGAGCAGGCGCCGCGCGCTCTCGCCATTGCCCGCCGCATCCTCCGCAACGTGGAGGAAGCGGAGGACGTCGTCCAAGAGACGTTCCTCGAGCTCTGGCGCCGCGCGCCTCAGTTCGACGGCCGCAAAGGCGGCGCCGTCGCCTGGGTGATCACGATCGCCCGCAGCCGCGCCATCGACCGCCTGCGCGCCGCCGGAACCGCCGGCCGGGCCATCGAGGGCGTCGCCACCGCGGTCGACGCCCACCCGACCGTTCCGGTCTGCCCGGCCGAACACACCGAGCGCCGCTCGACCGAGTCGCGCGTCGCCGAAGCGCTGGCCGCTCTGCCCAAGGAGCAGCGGCAGGCGATCGAGCTGGCGTACTTCGACGGGCTGTCGCAGACCGAAATTGCGACCAAGACCGCCACGCCTCTTGGTACCGTCAAAATGAGGGTTAAACTGGCCATCGGCAAATTGGCTGGACTCCTCAAAGACGATCTCGCGTGAACCGTCGCGACATGATGACCTGCGACGAGTTCAAGGAACTCGCGCCCGCCTACGCGCTCATCGCGCTGGACGAGGCCGAGCGACGCGCCTGCGCCGACCACCTGGCCACCGGCGCGCCCCACCGCGGCTGCGTCGAAGCCGTGGAGCAGGCGACGCTGGTGGTCGCCCGCCTGGGCACGGACCTCAGCCCCTCGCTGCCGCCGCCGCACGTCTGGCAGAACATCGCCGCCCAGGTGCGCGCGCACGGAGCCGGCGGCGCCCTGGCCACCGTCGCCTCGGCCGCGTCGCTGGTCGAAGCACGCCGCCGCGGCATTTATCAGATCTGCGGATGGCTGCTGGCGGCAGCGCTCTTGGGCCTCTATCTGTATGCGTTCCCGTTCGACTTCAAGCGCCCCCAGACGGCTCCCCCCGGCTCGGCCGGCGAGGCCGAGACCGCCATGCGGGGCGGCAGCAACACCGGCACCGCTCAACTCACGTCCGCGCACTGACCGCGACGCGGTGGGCGCGGGTCTCCCGTCTGCCGTCCCGCGCGGGATCGCGGGCGGACGAGGCTTCGGAGCGGCGCCGTCACGCGACGCCGAAGGGCTGAGACTGAAACGTGTCGAGCACCAGCGTGCTCAAACGGCGCCGCACCAGGACCACCCCCGCGCCGGCGGTGAGCGCGCAGGCGACCACGTAGCCGACCACCGGGAACCAGCCGGCCGCCCAGGCGGCCAGCGTGAACACCGCCTCGCCGGCCAGCAGGCCGGTCGAGATCAAGAGCGCGTCCCGCCGCAGGTCGAAGTAATAGAGCAGCAGGACCTCCAGCAGCGTCAGCATCTGCGCCGCCGCGCCGATGGCTGCCATCTGGAACAGCGGCGTGGCGTTGGGCGACAGGCCGACCGCACGGACCAGGATCGGCGCCGCGGCGATCGCGATGCCGCTGGCCGAGGCTTGCACGATCCCGGCGCCGCGCAGGATCCGTTTGGCCTCGACGGAGATGCGGTCGGCGCCCTCCTTGAGCTGCTTGAGCGACGCGCCCACCTCGATGTTCGTGTAGAACGCCCGGAAGTGCTGGTAGAACGAGGTTTCGATCTGCACGTAGATCCAGGCGAAGGCCGGGATGACCGAGAACCAGGCGACGGCCGCGATGGCCGCGTAGAACGCCGCCGCGTCTCCCCCCATCACCAGGTAGACGACGATCTTGTCGGCCCAGATCGACAGGTAGTACGCCAGGGCCGAGAGGGCCAGCAGGCGATACTCGCGAAAGGCCGGCAGGAGTCGGGCCGCCTCGTCGGCGCGCCCCGGCACCGCGCGCGCCACGCCTTGCACCAGCATCGCCAGCGTCGCGAGCTGCCCCAGCGAGAAGCCGTAGAGGTAGCCGGCCGGCCCGAAGCCGAACGAATGATCGAACACCCAGGCCGCCAGCAGGCTGAGCGGCGCGCCCACGCCGAAGGCGCGCAGCACGACCACCGGTGAAGTCATGCCGCCGCCCACCGACAGCATCAGCCACTGCGCGCCCACGATGGCGCACAGGGGCGCGCCCACCACCGCCAGCACCAGCGGCAGCCGCATGAGCAGCACCAGGATCACGCCGGTCACCGCGAACATCAGCAGCGTCAGCGCGGTCGCCCGCCGCAGCGGCGCGCCGATCTTCTCGACGTGGTGGTCGTACAGCCGGTCCGCGGTGAAGCGGGACACGACCACGTGCACCGGCGCCGACAGCACGACCGTCACCGCGTAGACGACCGTCAGGAAGCGCTCGATCACCTCGAAGTCGGTGCCGCTGCGCCGGGCCACCAGCCGCAGGCTGGTCAGCACCGCGGTGGTCAGCAACCACGGCGCGCTGGTGACCGCCACGCCGGTCAAGTACGCGCCGATGGTCCCGGCCAGGGACCCGCGATCGATCATCCGTTGCAGCTTCCAGCCGATCCCTGCCACGTTCTAAGCCTCCGCCGTCACGTTGCCTTCGCCCGCCGCCGCGGCCGTGACCGCCGGCCCCGCCGCCCCCATCGACGCGTAGAGCGCCCGGTAAGCCGCCAGCATGTCGCGCCGCTGATAAAACGTGGTGACCCGCTTGCGTCCGGCCGCGCCCAGCCGCCGCCGCAGCTTGGGGTCGCGCGCCAGGCTCACCAGCGCGGCCGCGGTCTCCTTGGGCGTCGCCACGCGCGTGACGACGCCGCTCGGCCCGATGGCGCGATCGGCCGGCGTCCGCCCCTCGACCATCTCGCGACAGGCGCCGACGTCGGTCGCGATCACCGGCACGGCGCAGGCGTAGGCCTCCAGGATGACCAGCGGCTGCCCCTCGCTGAAGCTGGTCAGCACCACCACGTCCAGGTCCGGGTAGATCTTGGCGGGCGGCATCGGCCCCAGGAACTTGATCTGGTCGGCGCGCCCCAGCCGGGCCACCAGGTCGCGGCAGCGGCTGGCGTAGCCGCCGTCCTCTTCCATCGGGCCGATCACGCGGACCTCCAGCTCGACCGAGCGCAGCGCCTCGTCGCAGGCGCGGATGAAGGTGATGAGGTCCTTGATGGGCACCACCCGCCCCACGAAGCCGACCCGCATAGGGGGCGGGCGCAGCTCGATGACGTCGTGGCCCTGCCCCGCGTCGTCCGCCTCCAGCAACGGCGGCGGCTCGGCGGGCAGATCGACGCCGTTCGGGACGATGTCGATCTTCTCGACCGGCGCGCCGTCGGCGATCTGCTTTTTTCGGTTCACGTCGGACAGGGTCAGGATCCGCGTGGCCTGCGCGTATGTCAGACGCGAAAGGCCCCGGAAGAAGCGCGACCAGAGCCGCCGCAAGGGCGAGATGCGCGGCGCCCAGGTGGCGGTGCGCAGGCCGAACCCGCCGTCGTCCGCCTCGGCGGCGTCACGGATCCAGTCGGCGCGGGCCAGCTCCATGTCGCGCTCGCGCGAGTAGATGCCGTGCTCGGTCAGCGCCATCTGCCGCCCGGTCCGGTGGCTCCAGACCGACGCCAAGAGCCCCGCGTACCCGGTCGAGACCGCGTGGTAGCAGGCCGCCTCCACCACCGGCGCCCCCAGCAGGCGCAGCACCGGCACGTGGATGGCGCGGTAATGCCAAAACAGGTCCAGGAACGGCGCCTCGGCCGCCACCTGCTCGGCGATGGTGGTCAGCAGATCGAAGCTGGCCCGGCCGTAAAGAAGCTCGGGCATCGACATGTCGGCGGTCGCCACGTCGGCCAGGATCCCGCGCCAGATCTCCGGGGCCGGGTCCTCTTCCAGGTGCAGCCGCCGCAGGCCGTCCAGCAGGCGCGAGGGCGCGGTGCGCGCGTCGACGGCCGAACGCAGCCGCCGGATCTCCTCGCGCAGCTCGGCCCGCTGGCTGCCGTCGAGCGGCGGCCGCGCCGTCTCCTGGCAGAACACCCGGTGCAACCCGACCACGTTCTCGGGCAGCTCGTAGCGCGGCTCGCCATAGGCGGCCGGGTGCGAGCCGACGTTCAACACCGCGAACGTCAGCTCGGGATGGCCGCGGATGATGTCGTGGACCCAGGACGAAACGCCGCCGGCCACGAAGGGGTAGGTCCCCTCGACCAGCAGGCAGACGTCCGGAATGGCGCTAGGGCTCGTGCTTGCCAACGGTGACCTCCCGAGTGCCTGACGGCGCGGGCACCTGCACCACGCCGACGGTCACGCTCACGCCGTTGGTGCCGCGCCGGTGGAGCCCGGACAGGCGGCGCGCGGCGGAAAGCTTCCGGTGCACCGCCAGCGGCGGCGGCGCGGCCGGGTGATAAATGGCCCCCGCCGACGGACTCTCCCAGGGCAGCGCGTGCGTCGCCAGCACGGCCTCGTCCCGCAGGGCCAGCAGCAGGCTCTTGGCGTCGGGGCCGACCTGGTCCACCGCTTCGTCGATGGCGGCCAGCGCCGCGTCGGGCCGCAGCACCGCCAGCTCGAGGCGCGCGCGGCCCACCGCCAGCTGGCCGGCCCGCGCCGGGTCGGCGGTGACGGCCGCCGCGTAGAACTGCCGGGCCTCGTGCGCCAGCGAGCCGACCAGCGCCGGCTCCGCCAGTCCGGCCTCGATGGCGTCGGTCGCCAGCTCGGCGGCGTCCTGGGCTTCATCGGCGGTCGGCTTCTCGGCGACCGACTTGCGCAGCTCCGCCAGGCGGGCCTCGAACGACGCCGTCATCTCCTCCAGCGCCAGCGCCGCCTCGACTGCCAGCTCGGGGTCGGCGGCGCCCAGGGCCCAGCGCAACAACGCCACCGCGTCGGCGTCGGCCCGCCGGGTGAGGGTGGCGATGATGGCCCGGCGCTCTTCGACCGAGCCGGCCAGCAGCGCCTCGCAGCAGGGCAGCGCCTCGCCCAGGCGCCGCAGCTCCTCGGCCCGAAGCGGCTCGACCTCGGCGGGGGCGGCGTCCGGATCGGCCTCCACCACCTCACCGCGGCCGGCGGTGCCGAGCGCGACGGCCGCCAGCGGCGAGCCGGCCACCGGAATGGCCAGCGCGAACGCGGCGCCCAGCGTCCGCTCGCTGCCGGCCAGCGAGCGCCAAAACAGGATGGGGAGCACCGACAGAAGGTGCAGCGCCCCCGCCGCCGCCACCGCGCCGTGCATCGGGCGCCGGATGATGAGCGCCACGGCCACCAGGTCCAGCACCGCGGCAATGATCCAGGGGGCGATCGGCAGCGGCCGGGGCCGCAGCACCGCGACGTCGATGGTGCGCGCGCCGGTTCGCGCCGCGCCGGTGGCCCCGTCGAGCTGAGGGATGTCGACCACCCCCGCCGCCACGGGAGGCCGCGTCTCCGGCCGCTTGTTCGCGGACGTCAGGTGGGTCGCCATCGTTCAGATCGTCACCAGTGAAAGGCCCCGCCGCTCGCCGCCGGCGGCGTCGTCTCCGGGGCCGATGTCGGCCGACCCGTCGTCCGACGGCGGAGGAAGCTCGCCGGCGCGGCGGCCGCCGCCCAGGGCGCCGCCGTCGGCGCCGGAGCGCGCCTTCTCGAACGCCGGCGCCAGCCACTCCGCCACGACCGCCAGATCGCGCAGCGACGCGGCGCCCATGCGCGACACCCCGCGCGCCACCACCACCCCGACGGCGACGTCGTCCACCACGATGGGCGCCGCCAGGTCGCTGTCGGTCGGCCCCGCGCCGGTGATGTCGACGGCCCGGATCGGCCGGCCGCTGCGTAGCGCCTCGGCCGCCGTGGTGTCGGGGACCTCGGAGCCGCCGGCCGCGTGCCACGCGCCCGCCGAAGCCAGCGTCGACAGCGGCCGCCCGTCCGACGACGGAACCTCGACGGCCGCCGCCCGGGCCCCCAGCCGCGCCATGATCAGCGTCAGCGCCGCGTCGGCGGCGGCCGCGCGGTCACCGGTCTCGAGCTTCCGAGCCACGTCCCGCAGGAACGCCAGCGACAGATCCAGCCGGTCGTTGCGCGCGCGCAGGGCCAGCGCCGCCTGCCGCAGCTCGCCCAGCGCGGCGGCGTCGCGGTTCGACTTGGCCACCACGCCCCGCAGCTTCTCTTCCAGCGCATGGCAGGCGCGGTCGTGCACCGCCGCGATCCAGCTGACGATCACGGCCGCCCCCAGCGCCCCCAGCTCGGCCGGCGTGGCCAGCGCCTTCAGCGCGAAGGCCGGCGCCGTGCGCCACGGACCGCCCAGAAACGCCAGCGCCACCCAGGCGACGGGCACGCTGGTCACCAGGCCCCGCACGCCGTAGCGGGCCGACATCGCCAGCACGACCAGCCAGACCGGGTGCGGGCTCAACTTGCCCAGGCCCAGGTGCGGTCCGCCGGCCGCCACCGCCGTCGCGCCGAGGACGATCGCCGTCCCCGCCGCCGCCTCGATCCACAACCTCTTGCTAGAGATCTGCATGGAACGTGACCCATCCGATCTGAAGGGTTCCGGGCAACCCAATCGTGGTTTGGTGGACGATGTCGTACGTGACCAGCAAGCGCGTCGACCAGGAGGAGGCCCACACCAGCGCCCCGCCCCCCTGTTCCAGCTTCTGGTCCTGCCGGTTGTCGTAGCCGAGGCCCCCGTGAACCTCGAACCCGAGCCGGCCGCCCGCGATCACCTTGCGAAAGATGAAGCTGCCGTTGTCGATCGACGCGCGCGAGTAGAGCGAGATGCGGCTGTAGAACTCGGGCGGCATGCTGGCGAACAGCTCGTAGTGGCGGTAGGTCAGCACGCCGGCGTCGTTCAGCGCCGTGCGCCGCACCATGCGCTCGTCGAGCGATTCGCCCCGAACCAGGCGCCTGCCGTTGGTCCACAAGTTGAAGTCCAGGCCGCCCCAGACCAGCGTCTGGTTGGACGCCGGTGACGCGTCGGCGGCGTTGACGGGGCGCAACGTCAGGTGACGTTCCTGCACGCCGCCGTCGAACAGGAACAGGCGGTCCTTCGGGAACAGGTAAAGGTGGGCGGTCACACCGGTCATCTTGCCGCCCTCTTCGACGGTGACCGGCGCGTCGTTCCACTGTTCGTTCAGGTCGCCGTGCACGTTCACCTGGACGTTCTTGCCGATCGGCGAGTCGAGCTCGAGGTCGCCGCCGAAGCTGCTCTCGCTCTCGGGCCCGTAGACCTGCTGCCCCGCTCCGTCTTCGCCGGAGGCGGTCGCGTACCGCGCGTCGCCGCCCAGCAGCAGCGACGCGCCGGAGCTGTGGCCGAACATGACGTAGGCGCCGGCGCCGCTCACCGAGCCGCTTTCGCGCAGGGGATTCATGCCGAGCACGACGGAGTGGTTCGTCTTCCAATCCTCGGCGGCGTCGTGCCAGAACAGGACGCCCACCTGGTGGTGCGAGCCGAAAGGCATCGCGCCGCCGGCCTGGGCGCGCCAGGACCAGGCCTGCGGGTCGGAGCGCACCTGCCCGCCGCCCGCGACCTCCGGCGTGGTCCGGTAGTGCATGCGATCGTACGAGGTCACCAGCGTCGTGTCGGCCGGGCCGCCGGACGCCGCGGTCGCGGTCAGCGCGGCGTGATACTCGTGGCTGGCGGCGCGGAAGTTCGCGGCCCGCTCCAGCGCGCGGCCATAGTCCTTCTGATGAAGGGCGGTGGGCTGGTCCTGGGCCAGGCTGCGGCGGACCTGCAGCTCACCGTCGAGATCCCCGTCTGCTTCCAGCGCCCAGGCCAGCATCTCTCTGGCGCGCACGTTCTTGGGATCCAGCGACAGGTAGCGTTTGAGGACGCGCGCGCCCCCCTCCCAGTCCTTGTTCATGAGGTGGGCGTCCGCCTGGTTCAGCGCAACCTCTTGGTCGAACTTCGGCGGCGGCGGCAGCATCGATTCGTAGATGCGGTCGGCCAGCACGATGTAGCCCTTGCGGGCGTCGATGCGGGCCAGCCACAGCTTCGACGCGCGGTCGGTCGGGTTGGGCCCAATCTCCAGCTCGGCGATCTGCTGCTCGCTGGCGGCCTCTTCGTCCCGGCCCAGCGTATAGAGCGCCTCGCCCCGCAGGTAGTGCAGCTCGGGGTCGCGCTCGTGGGCGCCGAAGTGGTGCGCCTTTTCCAGCGCCTCGGCCGCGTACTCGAACCGGCCGGCCGCCTCGGCGGCGCGCGCCGCGTCGCGCTCGGCCGAAGCGTCGTACGGCAGCAGTTTCAAGATCTGTTCGAATTCGCGGCGCGCCGTCTCCATGTCGCCGCGGGCCAGTGTCTCCGCCGCCTGCTTTCTAAGCTCCTCGATCCGGTGCGCCTCCTCGGGCGGCAGCGGCTTGTTGCGGGTCAGATCGCGCTCCTGGGCCCAGGCCGTCGACGTCAGCAGCAGATAAATGACCCCGGCCGCGAAGAGCCTCGAGCCGGTCCGGTCGAAGCAAGTGCGTGAAGGACGCGTGAAAGCCACGGGGTCGTCAAGCTGCAACCAGCATGCCCGCAACTCGACGGCGCGAGCACAACGACTTGGATACCGCTTCCGGGCGATCTCGCAGTTCGGGCGTCACGGCGCCGTAACGCGCATACGGCTGAGGGTTACCCGTGGCTTGACACCCCAACGGCAGACCCTACGTTGCGTTTGTTTTTACTCATCCACGGAGGCGATCATGCGCAAGTTGCAGCAGGGCGGAATGTTCGTGTTGGCGATGGCTCTCGCGGTCCCCAGCTTTTTCGCGGCGAGGTCGGCCGTTGCCAAGACGGCGGCCACCAGCAGCGACGAGTCGGCGGGCCAGAATCTGTCCAAGGAAGATCAGGAGAAGCTGAAGGAGCACAACAAGCTCCGCAACGAGATCAAGAGGGTGAAGTACCCGGCCGCCAAATCGACCATCGTGTCGAAGGTTCACGGCATCAAGGCCGACGACAAGAAGTGGTTCGAGCAGACCCTGCCCGACAAGACGTACACCTCGGCCGACGAGGTTTACTCGGCCCTGGGCTGGGAGACGGCTCCGGCGCCCGCGGCCGCGAAGTAACTTCTCCAACGCCGGGTCGATCGGAACACGGGCGTTGTCCAGCAGACAGGAACCCCGGACGGGTTCCTTGGACGTCGCGCGACGGCTCCGCCGGGCCAGGCCCGGTGCCGTCGCCGGGCGTCACGCCCGCCGAACGCTCTGCGCGTTGTTGCTGGTCATCTGGGGCGCCGCCTGCGCGCACACACCGGGCGCGGGCGGCGGTTCCTCGGCGCCCGACGGAAAGCTGAAGGACGTCCGGCGCTGGTGGATCCTGATCGGGTCGTCGCCGGCGTTGGACGCCATCGACTGGCGCAATCACGCGCGCGACACGCAGATGGCGGTGCTGTCGGGCGATCCGCGCATCCCGCTGGCGGATTTGCCGCGCGACACGATCCGCCTCGGCTACTTGAGCGTCGGCGAGGCCGATCCGCGCCGCGACTACTGGAACGAGGTGCGCGGCGCTCCCTTCCTGGTCGAACCCGATCCCTCCTGGCCCGACAACGTGCGGGTCGACCTGCGCGACCCGCAGTGGCAGGCGGTGCTGCTGGATCAAGAGATCCCGCGGCTGCTGGCGCTGGGATTCGACGGGCTGATGTTGGACACGATCGACACCGCCCCCTACCTGGAGGCGAAGGACGGCGTCCGGTTCGCGGGCATGCGGGCCGCCCTGCGCGATCTTTTGCGGGCCATCCACCAGCGCTATCCGAAGGCGCCGCTCATCGCGAACGGCACCGAGGCGCTGGTCGACGCGGCGCCGTTCGTCGACGGCTTCGTGGTCGAGGGGGTCTTCGCCACCTACGACTTCGGCCGGCGCCTCTATCGCGAGACCACCGCCGACGAGCGGAGCTGGAAGCTGGCCCAGATCGATCAGGCGCTGGCGGTGGCGAACCGGCCGGTGTTCACGATCGAGTACGCCGACGTGGGCGACGCGGCGCTGTCCGACTGGGCGGCCAGCCAGTCCGAACACCGCGGCTTTCGCCCCTTTGTCACGGTCAAGGACCTCAATATGCTGCCGTGAGCGCGTCGAGCGGCCCCGGTGGTTTCACCTTGCTTCTTTCAATTCTTTTTGAATATTTAGAAACATCGTGACCGCGGCCAGCTCTATGACGAATATCAGCGCCTTGAACCCCGCGGCGCTCTCCGACTGCAACGGGACGATTTCGTCGGCGGCGGCCCTCGTCGAGGACGAGATGCGCGCCGTGGAGGTCCGGCTGGCGGAGCGCATGGAGAGCCCCATCGGCGCCATTCCTCAGGTGGGCGCGCACCTGCTCGGCGCGGGTGGCAAGCGGCTCCGGCCGCTGCTGGCGGTGCTGGCGTCGCGCGCCACCGACGCGCCCGTCGAGCACGGCATCGCGGTGGGATGCGCGGCCGAGCTGATCCACACCGCGACGCTGTACCACGACGACGTGGTCGACGACGGGCGGGTGCGGCGCGGCCGTCCCGCGGCGCGCATGGTGTTCGGCAACGGCCTGGTGGTCCTGGTGGGTGACTTCTGCCTGGCCCGCGCGCTGGAGACGGTGGCCCTGACCGGCTCGCTGACCATGGTGCGCTCGCTGGCCGGCACGGTCACCGAGATGGCGGAGGGCGAGGTCGCCCAGCTCGAGCGGGCCGGCAATCCGGACGCGTCAGTCGACGAATACTTCCGGGTCATCGATCGCAAGACCGCCTCGCTCATCGCCTGGTGCGCGCGCGTGGGCGGCTCGATCCCCGAGACCGCCGCCGCGCCCCTGGATCGCTACGGCCGGGCGCTGGGACGCGCCTTCCAGATCGCGGACGACGTGATGGACAGCTCGATCGACGAGGCCACGGCCGGCAAGTCGGTCGGCCACGACCTGCAAGAAGGGAAGCTGACCCTGCCGGTGCTGCTGGCCTGCGAGGCCGAGCCGGCCCTGGCCCGGCGGGTGCGCGAGCATCTGGGTGAACACGGCGTGCCGGCCGGGATCGTGGCCGAGATCCTGGCCGAGGTCCGCGCCACCGGCGGCGTCGAGCGCGCCCGGAGAAAGGCCGCCGCGCTGGCCGACGAGGCGGTTTCCGCGCTGCAGGCGCTGCCCCCCTCGCGCTACCGCGACGGACTGGCCGCCCTGGCGCACGCCTCGGTGCACAGGAGCTCGTGATGTCGGCGGCTCCCTTGACCGACCCGGGCCCCGCGCCCGCCGTCCCGGCTGCCTGGGACGACCTGCCGGCCTTCGTGCGCTTCCTGGAGGCGCGCGGCGAGCTGCGCCGCATCTCGCGCGAGATCGACCCGGTGCTGGAAATCTCCGCGCTGGCCCAGCGCGCGGTCCGGGCCGGCGCCCCCGCGTTGCTGTTCGAGCGCGTGAAGGGCTCGCGGTACCCGCTGCTCATCAACGCCTACGCCACGCGCCGCCGGATGTCGTGGGCGCTGGGCGTCAACGATCTGGAAGAGCACGCCCGCGCCATCCTGGCGCTGGTGAAGTCGCAGCCGCCCTCCGGCCTTCTCGACAAGGTCCGGATGCTGCCGAAGCTGGCGCGCGTGGCGACGGCCACCCCCAAGATCGTGCGGCACGCCCCCTGCCAGGAGGTCGTCGAGACCGAGCCGGATCTCGGCAAGCTGCCGGTGCTGACCACCTGGCCGGGCGACGGCGGGCCGTATATCACCGCACCGATGGTGATCACGCGCGACCCCGACAAGGGGAGCCGCAACGTGGGCTGCTACCGGATGCAGGTCTACGACGGCCGCACCACCGGCATGCACTGGCAGCTTCACAAGACCGGACGCCGCCACATGCGCCGCACCAAAGAGCTGGGGCAGCAGCGGATGCCGGTGGCCGTGGCGCTGGGGGGCGACCCGGTGCTGTTCTACGCCGCCACCGCGCCGCTGCCCGACGGCATCGACGAGTTCCTGTTCGCGGGCTTCTTGCGCCGCAAGCCCGTCGAGCTGGTCAAGTGCAAGACCATCGACCTCGAAGTGCCCGCCTCGGCGGACTTCGTGCTGGAGGGCTACGTCGACGTCGACGAGCTCCGCCGCGAGGGGCCGTTCGGCGACCACACCGGCTACTACTCGCTGGCCGACGATTATCCGGTGTTTCACGTCACGGCCGTCACCCGGCGCGAGTCGCCCATCTACGCGACCACGGTGGTGGGCCCGCCGCCCCAGGAAGACGCCTCGCTGGGCAAGGCCACCGAGCGCCTGTTTCTCCCGCTGCTGCAGATGACCTTTCCCGAGATCGCCGACATGAACCTGCCGGTCGAGGGGGTGTTCCACAACCTCTGTCTGGTCTCGATCAAGAAGGAGTACCCGCACCACGCGCGCAAGATCTGCCATTCGCTGTGGGGCATGGGGCAGATGATGTTCGCCAAGTGCATCGTGGTGGTCGACGACGACGTCGACGTGCAGAACCCGGGCGAGGTGGTCTGGCGCGCGCTCAACAACATCGACGCCAAGCGCGACGTCTTCTTCGCCGAGGGACCCATCGACGTGCTGGACCACGCGTCGCAGGCGTTCGGCTTCGGCGGCAAGCTGGGGATCGACGCCACCCGCAAGTGGAAGGACGAAGGCTTCACGCGCGAGTGGCCGGAGGTCCTCAAGATGGACCCGGCCGTCGACGCGCGAATGGCGGCGATGGCCAAGGAGCTGGGGCTGTGAGCGAGCTGCAACCGTCGCTGGCCGAGAGCGGCGCGGACGTCAAGGGGATGTTTAACCGGGTGGCGCGCCGCTACGACGCCGCCAACCGGGTCATGTCGGGCGGCATCGACATCGTCTGGCGCAGGAAGGCGATCGCCCGCCTGCTGCAAGACCTGGGCGACACGCCGCGCGTGCTGGACCTGGGGGCCGGGACGCTCGACGGCGCCATCGAGATCGCGCGCCAGGCGCCGGGCGCCGAGGTGGCCGCCGCCGACTTCGCGCGCGAGATGTTGCGCCGCGGTCGCCGCAAGATTCCGCGCCGCGCGCACGTCGCGACCCACGCGGCCGACGGACACCAGCTTCCGTACCGGCGCGACGTGTTCGACGCGGCGTTCTCCGCCTTTTGCGTGCGCAACCTGGCCGATCTGAAGCAGGGGTTGTCCGAGCTGCGCCGGGTGGTGCACCCGGCCGGGCGCGTCGTCATCCTCGAGTTCTTGCGGCCCGAAAAGCCCCGCTTCTTCTTCGATCGGATCTGGAACGCCCGCGTGTTGCCGGCCATCGGGCGCCTCATCACCGGCGACCGCGCCGCCTACCGGTATTTGCCCGAATCGATCGCCCGCTTTCGCAGCGCCCCGGAGTTCGCGGAGCTGATGCGCGAGGTCGGGTTCCTGAACGTCGACACCGAGCCGCTGTTTCCGTCGGGCGTGGCGACCATGGTGGTGGCGTCATGAAGCTGGTGGTGGCCGTCGGCGGCGCCTCGGGGTCGCTGTACGCCAAGCGCCTCCTCGACACGCTGGTCCCCCTGGCGGCGGCCGGGGCAAACCCCCTCGAGGTCGGCCTGGTCTTCAGCCAGTCGGGCAACGAGGTCTGGGCGCACGAGCTCGGCGAAGTGCCGGCCTACCCGTTCACACGCTACGGCCTGCGCGATTTTCGCGCGCCCTTCGCCTCGGGGTCGGCCGGCTGGGACGCCATGGTGGTCATCCCCTGCTCGACGGGCGGACTGGCGCGCATCGCGCACGGAATCTCGGACAACCTCATTGGCCGCGCCGCCGACGTGATGCTGAAAGAGCGCCGCAAGCTGGTGCTGGTGGTGCGCGAGACGCCGCTGTCGGCCATCCACCTGGAGAACATGCTGGCGGTGACCCGCGCCGGCGCGGTGGTGATGCCCGCGACGCCCTCGTTCTATTCGCACCCGACCACCATCGAGGCGGTGCTCGACACCGTGATCGGCCGGGTGATGGATCAGCTGGGGCTCCCCAATCGGTTGATGCCGCGCTGGGGGGCCGCAGAGGTCAAAGGAGGAGCCCGATGAGCCTGGATCCGCACGTGACCGCCGAGCTGGCCGTCGAAGCCGGTCAGTCGCTGGCCGATCTCGATCTGTTCGCGCTGGGACGCCGGGCCGCGGCAGCGCGCGACCAGGCGCTGGGGCGGCGGGGCTCGTTCGTGCGCGCGCGGCAGCTGCTGGCCGACGGGAGCTGGCGCGGCCCGCGCGACGCCGCCGAGTCGTACGTCGAGGAGGCCGACCTGGAGGCGCTGGGCGGGCTGGACCGGGCCCGGCGCGCGGGCGTCAACGCGCTGATGGCGCCGCGCGTTTCGGCGGCGGCGCGCGCGGCGGCCGAGGCCGGCCTGCGCGTGGCCGTCCGCGTGCCGTTCGCGCTGGACGAGTCGGACGCCGTTCGCCTGGCGCGACTGGCCGAGATCGACGCGGCGTCGTTCCCGGTCTGGGGCGCCCTCCCCGCGCCGTCCGGCGAGCCTTACGGGCTGGACACGCTGCGGCTGTTCGCGCTCTGCCGGCTGTCGCTGCCGCGCGTGCCGCACCTGCTGGCCGACGTGGGCGCGCTGGGGCCGCGGCTGGCGCAGATGGCGTTCGGGTTCGGCGCCGACGAGCTGTTCGCGCCCATCGTCGCCGAGCGGGCCCTCCGCCTGGGCGCCAACGCCCACAATCCGTCGCTGACCCGCAAGGAGGCGGCCACGTTGATCCGCGGCGCCGGGCTGGCGCCGGCCGAGCGGCTGAGCGACGGCAGCGTCGAGGAGGTCACGTCGTGAGCGCCGCCTTCGCGCAGATTCGCGACAAGATCCAGGCCGGCCAGCCGCTGACCCTCGAGGACGGCGTGGCGCTCTACCAGCATCACAACCTGATGGAGGTGGGCGCGCTGGCCAACGAGGTGCGCGAGCGCCTGCACGGCGACCGCACCTACTTCAACCGCAACCTGCACATCAACGCCACCAACGTCTGCGAGGCGAGCTGCCGGTTCTGCTCGTTCGCGCGCCTGCAGCCCGGCGACAAGGGCGCCTACACGATGACGCTGGAAGAAGCCTGGGGCCGCCTGCGCGCGCGCGTCGAGGCGCAGGACCCCATCACCGAGATCCACATCGTCAACGGCCTGCACCCGGGGCTGCCGTTCTCGTATTACACCGACCTCCTGGCCGGCCTGAAGAAGATCCAGCCCTCCATCCACCTGAAGGCGTTCACCGCCGTCGAGATCTTCTACTTCGCGAAGAAGTTCGGGATGTCGATCGAAGCGGTGCTGCAGGCGCTGCGGGCGGCCGGCCTGGACTCGCTGCCCGGCGGGGGCGCCGAGATCTTCGCCGCGCGCGTGCGCAAGAAGATCTGCGACGACAAGAGCGACGCCGATCAGTGGCTGGAGGTGCACCGGGTGGCCCACCGGCTGGGCATGAGGTCGAACTGCACGATGCTGTACGGCCACATCGAGACCGTCGAGGAGCGGGTCGATCACATGCTGCGGCTGCGCGCGCTGCAGGAAGAGACCGGCGGCTTCCAGACCTTCATCCCGCTGGCCTTTCACCCCGAGAACAACGCGCTCATGAAGCTGCCGGCGCCGACCGGCGCGGAGGATCTGCGCACCTACGCGGTGGCGCGCCTGCTGCTGCACAACATCCCGCACGTCAAGGCCTACTGGATCATGCTGGGCGTCAAGACCGCCCAGACCGCGCTCTGGTTCGGCGCCGACGATCTGGACGGCACCGTCCAGGAAGAGCGCATCTACCACATGGCCGGCGCCGAGACGCCGCAGGTCATGCACCCGACGGAGATCGTGCGCGTCATCCAGAACGCCGGCCGCACGCCGGTCGAGCGGGACACCTTGTACAACGTCGTCGCCGAAGGGGACGCGCTGAGCCTGAAAAAGCCGTTCCGCCGCGACGTCCAGCGCCGCGGTTTGGAGGTCGTGTCGTGAGCGACAAAATACGCCTGTCCGCGGTCTCGTTCCTGAACACGCGCCCCATCACCTACGGCCTCGAGCGGGCCCTGGGCGGCACGCGGTTCGATCTCTCGTTCGACCTTCCGTCGCGCTGCGCCGAGCGCCTGTTGGCCGGCGACGCCGACCTGGGGCTGATTCCCGTCGGCGCGTACGCCGCCAGCGACGTCGACCTGAGGATCGTCCCCGGCATCGCCATCGCCAGCCACGGGGCCGTGCGCACCGTGCTGCTGGTCAGCGAGGCGCCCTGGGAGGAGCTGGACGAGATCGCGCTCGACGGCGCGTCCCGCAGCTCGGCGATGCTGCTGCGGCTGCTGTGCCACGAGCGGGGCCTCACGCCGCGCTTTCGCGAGGTCCCCCACGACGACGTACTGAACGCGGTTGGCGGCGGCACCGGCGCGCTGGTGATCGGCGACGCCGGGTTCGAGGCCGCCGAAAAGTTTCGCCACGTGGTCGATCTGGGCGCTGCCTGGCACGACCTGACCGGCCTGCCCTTCGTCTACGCCGTGTGGGCGGGACGCCCGGGCGCCGTCGACGCGGACGCCGTGGCCAAGCTGCAGGCCAGCCTGGAGGACGGCCTGGCCGCCCGCCCCGTCATCGCCCGCGCCTGGGGCGAAGCGCACGAAGGCGCCCCGGCCCTCTACGAGTCCTATCTGACTCGCAACATCTGGTACCGGCTGGGCTCGGAAGAGCTGTCGGGCATGGCCGCGTTCTTCGAGCGCGCCCGGGCCGCCGGCCTGCTGGCCCGCCCGGCTCGCCCGCGGCTCTACGAAGGGGCCGCCACCTCGGCCGTCCCCGCCGCCTCGCGCGGGGCGCGCTCGGTGGACGCGCTGCTGTCCGACGCCGCCGCCGGCGCGCGCCTGTCGCCCGAGGACGCGCTGCGCGTCTACGCCGAAGCGCCCGTGCTGGAGCTGGGCGCGGCCGCCGACCAGCGCCGCCGCGCGCTGCACCCGGAAGACGTGGTCACGTACATCATCGACCGCAACGTCAACTACACCAACGTCTGCGTCACCCGCTGCAAGTTCTGCAACTTCTACCGGCCGCCCACCAACAAGACCGAGGGCTACGTCCTGTCGCGCGACGAGCTGGCCCGCAAGTTCCAGGAGACGGTCGACCTGGGCGGCGTGCAGATCCTGCTGCAGGGCGGGCTCAACCCGCACCTGCCCATCGGCTGGTACGAAGAGCTGTTCCGCTGGATGAAGGCCAACTTCCCGCTGGCCATCCACGGCCTGTCGCCCGAGGAGATCCGCTACATCGCCGAGCTCGAGAACATGCCGATCCGCGACGTCATCGAGCGGCTGATCGCGGCCGGCCTGGACTCGATCCCGGGCGGCGGCGCCGAGATCCTGGACGACGAGATCCGACACGCCATCTCGCCGCTCAAGTGCACCACCGACACCTGGATGGAGGTGATGCGCCAGGCGCACGCGCTGGGGCTGCGCACCACCGCCACCATGGTCTTCGGATTCGGCGAGGAGCCGCGCCACGTCGTCAACCACCTGGAACGGCTGCGCGCGCTGCAGGACCAGACGGCCGGCTTCACGGCGTTCATCTGCTGGCCGTTCCAGGCCGAGGGGACGCGCCTCAAGCTGCGCGACGACACGACCGCCATGCGCTACTTGCGGATCTTCGCGCTGTCGCGTCTCTACCTGGACAACTTCCCCAGCCTGCAGGTCTCGTGGCCGACCATGGGGCCCGAGGTCGGCCAGGTGGGGCTGCGCTTCGGCGGCAACGACTTCGGCTCGGCGATGATCGAGGAGAACGTCGTGTCGCAGGCCGGCGCCGTCTTCAAGCTCTCGGCCGAGGACATCGAGCGCTACATCCGCGCCGCCGGCTTCACGCCCCGGCGCCGCAACATGCGTTACGAGAGGCTGGCGGCCGCCTAGTCCACGCATGCGGGTGGTCAGCGCGCGCTGGGTGATCCCGATCGAGCGGCCTTTGCTGGACGAAGGCGCGGTGGCGCTCGACGACGACGGCACGATCCGCGCCGTCGGGCCGCGCCAGACGGTTCGGGATGCGTTCCCGGGCGCGCCGGAGGAGCGCGCGCAGGGCGTGCTGATGCCGGGGCTGGTCAACGCGCACTGCCACCTGGAGCTGTCGGCGCTCTCCGGCGCCGTCCCGGGCGGCGGCGGACTCATCCCCTGGACGCGCCGGTTGATGAAGGCGGTGGTCGAGACCGCCCACGGCGCGCGGCAGGCGGCGGCGCTGGAGGCGGCCCGCGCGGCCGTGCGCCTGGGGACCGCCGCGATCGGCGACGTGGGCAACAGCCTGGACGCCGTGGCGGCCATCGGCGACGCGGGCCTTTCGGGCCTGCTGTTCCACGAGCTGGTCGGCTCGCGCGAGGCGGCCACCGGCGACGCGCTGGCCGACGCGGCCCGCGAGCGGGCGGGCGCGCAGGGCGGCTGGCCGGCGCGGCTCGGCTACGTGCCGGCGGCGCACGCCCCCTACTCCGTCGGGCCCGGGCTTTTTCGCCGGATCTTCCAGGCGGCGGCCGCCACCGGGCACGCCACCTCGATCCACGTCGCCGAGGACCAGGACGAGATCGCGCTGCTGCGCGACGGCAGCGGCGGCTGGCCCGACGTGCTGCGCGCCATGGGCGTCGATCCCGGCTCGCGTTCGCCGGGGCGGACGCCGGTCGGCTATCTGGCCGAGCTGGGGGCCTTCGACGGCCCGAACCCGCCGCTGCTCGTGCACATGGTCCACGCCACCGACGAAGACCGGCGGCTCGCGCGCGAGGCCGGCGCCACGGCGGTGCTCTGCCCGCGCTCGAACCTGCACATCGGCGGGCGCCTGCCGGAGGTGGCCCGCTTGCTCGAGGACGGCGTCAGGCTGGCTGTCGGGACCGACAGTTTGGCCTCCAGCCCTGACCTGTCGCTGTGGGGTGAGCTGGCCGTCCTGGCCGCGCACTTCCCGTCGGTGCCCGCCACCGCCTGGCTGGAGGCCGCCACCCGCGGCGGCGCCGGCGCGCTGGGCCTGCCGGCGCACGGAACCCTGGCCGAGGGCAAGCGACCGGGTGTCCTCGACGTCCTGGTCGAAGACGTGAACGCGCCTCTCGAGTCGCTGGTCCGGGACGCCAGCCCCTGGTTGCGGTGGGTGGCCCGCCCATGAGCGTCGCCGGCACTTCGGACCAGCCGGGGGGCGGGGCCGTCAACCGGGTGCTCACCTTCGGGCGGATGGTCAAGTTCGAGCACACGCTGTTCGCCTTGCCGTTCGCGCTGGCGGCGGCCGCCATCGCCGCGCGCGCCCACGGCATCAGCGCGGCGCGCATCGCGG
The DNA here is from genome assembly GCA_025934105.1 of Myxococcota bacterium. Taxonomy (GTDB): domain Bacteria; phylum Myxococcota_A; class Polyangia; order Fen-1088; family Fen-1088; genus JADGRB01. Next base: position 30,689 of record JAICYS010000009.1, read on the forward strand.
GCATCGTGGTGGCCATGGCCGGCGCCCGCACCGCCGCCATGGGGTTCAACCGGATCGTCGACCGACACATCGACGCGCGCAACCCGCGCACCGCGCGCCGCGAGATCCCGGCCGGCGTCATCTCGTTGCGGGCCGCCTGGGTGATGACCCTGGCCGCCACCGCCGTGTTCGTGCTGGCCGCCGCCGCGCTGGGGCCGCTGTGCCTGGCGCTTTCGCCCATCGCGCTGCTGTTTCTGTTCGGCTACTCGTTCACCAAGCGGTTCACGGCGCTCTGCCATCTGTTCCTGGGGCTGGCCATCGCCTCGGGCCCGGCCGGCGCCTGGATCGCGGTGCGCGGCGACTTTGGCTGGCCGCCGGGGCTGCTCATGATCGCGGTGGGCGCCTGGATCGCCGGATTCGACGTGCTCTACGCGCTGTCCGACCGGGAGTTCGACCGCTCGGCCGGAGTCCATTCGATCCCGGCGCGCCTGGGCGTGACCGGCGCGCTGGTGGTCTCGGCGCTGCTGCACCTCGTGACCGCGCTGGCGCTGGTGGCCCTGGCGGCGGCCGCCTCACCCCACCTCGGTCCCGCCTACCTGTCGGGCGTCGCCATCGTGGTGGCGCTGCTGATCTACGAGCACGCCATCGTCCGCCCCAGCGACCTGTCGCGGTTGGACGTCGCTTTTTTCAACCTGAACGGCTGGGTCTCGGTGATCTTCTTCGTGGCCACCGTCGTCGACGTTCTGGTTCGCTGACCGCCGCCGACAAAGCAGCAGCGCGCCCGAGTTGAGTCTCGGCGGTGGCGGCGCAGTTTTGAAGCGATGCTCGCCGAGGTCGTTCAGCAGCACCGGGAACGGGTCCTCGCGCTGGCGCGTCGCCGTCTGGGGCAGATGGTCGGCCAAGAGGCCGCCACCGAGGGGCAGGAGTATTTGTCGGAGCTCCTGGACGAGCTGGTGGCCGGTCTGACCGCTTCCGGCGACGGCGGCCCCCCCGCCCCCCGGATCGAACAGACCGCCGCCCAGTGCGGCTGGAAGCGGCAGGAGCATGGCGCCGCCATCAGCCTGATCGCGCACGACTTCGGCGTCATCTGCGACGCCGTCGCCCAGCTTGCCGACGAGACCGCCACACGCGTCGATCCCGGCGAATGGCAGGCGCTGAATCGGGCGGTCGACAGCGGCATCGCCGCGGCGCTGTCGGCCTACGAAAAGCAGCGCCAGCAACGCGAACAGGACGAGCGCGCGACCCGCCTGGGCGCCGTGGCGCACGAATTGCGGAACGCACTGGGCGCCGCCTCGACGGGGTTCACGATGATCAAGCAGCGCCGGGTCGGGACGGACAGCCGGACCGCGGACCTGGTCACCCGAAACCTGGGGCGGGCGGCCATCTTGGCCAACAGCCTGATCGCCGAGAGCCGGCTGGACGCCGCCGTCCAGCCGAGCCTGGCGCCGCTGCGGCTGCGGCTCCTGATCGACGACATCGTGGGCAGCCTGACCACCGGCGCCGTCGCCGCGCTGTCGGTCGACGCGGCCCCCGAGCTGACCGTGATGGCGGACGAGCAGCTTCTGATCTCGGCGCTCACCAACCTGATTCAAAACGCCGTCAAGTTCACCCGCCCCGAGGGGAGCGTCTTTGTCCGAGCCCGCCCGGACGGCCCGAACGTGGTCATCGAGGTCGAGGACGAATGCGGCGGGCTGCCGCCCGGAACAGCCGAACGGATCTTCACGCCCTTCGTGCAGCAGGGCGCCAACCGGACCGGCGCCGGCCTGGGGCTCACCATCGTGCGCAAGGTGGCGGTCGCGCACCGCGGCTCGGTGCGGGTCGTCGACCTGCCGGGCCGGGGCTGCGTCTTCGAGCTGCGGATTCCGGCCAGCGCGCCCTGACGATGCCGCCTTGGCCGCGACCCTCGGCGAGATCCGCGATCGCCTGGGTGGAACGTGCGCGGCCGCGCGCTAGATTTGCCGCGTGCCCCTGGCCATCGCTCAACCCAGCCTGCTCGGCGGCGGCGCTCCGTCGGTCGACGCCGCCGGGCTCGACCGCGCCCGGCGCATCCCGCTGGACGGGGGCGCCTGGGTCGAGCACCTGCCCGGGTGGGTGAGCGGCCACGACACGTTGCTGGAGGATCTGGCGCGCACGACGTCCTGGCGGAGCGAGCGGCGCCTGATGTACGACCGCCTGGTCGACGTGCCGCGCCTGGTGGCGGCGCTGCCCGCCGACGGCCCCGGCCACCCCGTCCTGGAACGAATCCGCGCGCTCCTCGACGCGCGTTACCAGACCCGGTTCGTGCACCTGTCGCTGGGCTACTACCGCGACGGCAACGACAGCGTGGCCTGGCACGGCGACACGACGGCGCGCGAGCTGCCGCAGGCGATCGTGGCAACACTTTCACTGGGCGAGCCGCGCAAGTTCTTGCTGCGGCCGAAGGCCCCGGTTGCCCGCCCGGCCGGGCGGCCCCACACGTTCATGTTGGGGTGGGGCGATCTGATCGTGATGGGCGGGTCGTGCCAGCGGACGTGGGAGCACAGCGTGCCCAAGGTGGCGCACGCCTGGCCCCGCATGGCGGTCATGTACAGGCCGGAGTGGAAAAAACCATGAGCCAGGACGGAACAGGCGGCAAGCGCCCGCGGGTGGTGATCGTCGGGGCCGGATTCGGCGGGCTGGAGGCGGCCAAGGATTTGGGCGGCAAGCCGGTCGACGTGACCGTGATCGACCGGTTGAACTACCACCTGTTCCAGCCGCTGCTCTATCAGGTGGCGCTGGCCGCGCTGGCGTCGACGGACGTCGCCTACCCGATTCGCTCCATCCTGCACCACCACGCGAACGTGGAGGTGTTGCTGGGCGAAGTGGCGGGCATCGACCTTGGCGGCCGGCGCGTGTGCCTGTCCGACGGAACGGCGCTGTCGTACGAGTACCTGGTCGTGGCGGCGGGCGCCGAGACCAGCTACTTCGGCCACGACGACTGGGCCGCCGTGGCGCCGGGCCTGAAGGATCTCGACGACGCGCTGGAGATCCGGCGCCGCGTGCTGCTGGCACTGGAAGCGGCCGAACGCGAGGCCGATCCCGACCAGCGGCAGCGCCTGATGACCTTCGTGGTGGTCGGCGGCGGACCGACCGGGGTCGAGCTGGCGGGGGCCATCGCCGACCTGTCGCGCGACATCCTGCACGCCGACTTTCATCGGGTCCGGCGCCAAGACTTGAAGGTGGTCTTGATCGAGGCGGCGCCACGCATCCTGACCGCCTTCGATCCGCCGCTGTCCAACAAGGCGCGCGCGCAACTTCAGGAACTGGGCGTGGACGTGCGCAGCGGCGTGCGCGTCGAGAACGTCGACGCCGCCGGCGTGCGGGTGGGCGGCCAGGTGATTCCCGCCGCGACGGTGCTGTGGAGCGCGGGCGTCCGCCCCAACCCGCTGGCCAAGGCGCTGGGCGTTCCGCTGGATCGCAGCGGCCGCGTGCTGGTCGACGCCGACTGCTCGGTCCCCGGCCACCCCGAGGCGTTCGTCGTCGGCGACATGGCGGCGCTGACGCCGGAAGGAGCGAAGGCGCCGCTGCCCGGGATCAGCCCGGTCGCCATTCAGGAGGGGCGGGCCACCGCGCGCAACATCCTGGCCACCGTGCACGGCGAGCCGCGCGCGCCGTTCCATTACCTCGACAAGGGATTCATGGCGACGATCGGCCGGGCCCGGGCGGTCGCCCAGATTCGCAAGCTGCGCCTGTCCGGCCTGGTGGCCTGGCTGGCGTGGGCGCTGGTGCACCTCTGGTATCTGGTCGGCTTCCGGAACCGGCTGGTCGTGTTCCTGAACTGGATCTGGGCGTACCTGATCTCGAACCACGGCGCCCGCATCGTCATCGGGCGCCGGGCCGACAGCGCGGCCGACTCAGTGAATCGGGGCGAAGCGGTCGTCGGGGGCGGCGCTGGGTGCCTGCTCCCGGAGCTCGGCCATCGAGACGCGCAGGATGATGGCGTCGCCCGCCGCGTGAATGAGTCCGGTCGGCACGTCGATGGTCGGCCGGTTGAAAAATGACCAGGTCAGCGCCATCTCGCGCGCGGCGCGCCGCCGCACCGTGATGCGCAGCGTGTCGACCAGCCAGGTCTCCATGTCGACCAGCGGCGCCTTGATGTCGCCCAGCACCGTGCCGTTCGCGTCCAGCACCGGGCGTCCCGGCAACTCAGACAGTTTGAGGTGCATGTCCCTGTCCCCCTTCCTTCCCGCTTCGTCTACAGGGACAAGCTAAGCCGGCCCTCAGGGCATTCAAGGATGCGCTGCGCCCCAGCTCGGCCGCGGCGCCACCGGCGTGGGATAGGGGCGCGCGCCATCGCCGCGCAGATCCGCCGAGGAGCGCCCCGGATTCTCCCCCCGGCGCTCGCGTCGGGCGAGGTGAATCTTGCCCGGCCCGTCGCCGCGCCGGCGGGGACGGAGCCCGCCGCGCGTCCCGGTCTCGATCCTCGGCGTCAGCGCTTCGGGGCCCAGGTCGACCCGCTGCTGCCTTCGGGCGGGCGTCCGGCGCGCGCCGCCGGGGCCGGCGGCTGGTCCGCCATGCGCGCCTGGGCGACCTTGGGCGGCGGCGCCGGCCGCGGGTGATGCACGTCGAACGCCGGCTTCTGGTTCGGGTCGCAGTTCGGGCCGAAGCCGGTGGCGTTGAACCGATACGACAGCCGGCCGCTGGAGCCGGCGGCGATCGCTTCGATCTCGACCTCGTGCTCGCCTGCCCGCGACGGCGAGCAGTAAGACAAGAGGTAATACCGCCGGGAGGCCGCCTCGACGCGGGCGCCGATGTCGTCGAAGCCCTTCTTGATGTCGGCCGGGTTCTGCGACGCGAACGTCCCCGAGCGGCCGATGCGCGCGAGCTGGCGGCGGTCGACCTCCTGCCCGACGCCGATGACGTAGGTTTCGAACCCGGCGTTGTCCAGCGCCCGGTCGACGTCCTCGGGCGAGGCGCGGTGGGCGCGGTCGGTGCCGTCGGTGAAGACCACCAGCGTCCCGAAGCGCAGGGGGACCGGTGCCCGATCCATCTGCTGGGTCAGGAGCCGCACCCCTTCGATGACCGCGCCGTTCAGGTTCGTCGACGGGTCGCGGGGCCGGCGCATCCCCAGGGCGCCGATGCCGCCGCGGACGTTGCCGCCAAAGCCGACCACCTGGGTCAGGTGGGGGCTGCCGTCGAACGTGTAGACCGCCACCTTCTGATAGGGGCCGACCCGCTCGCCGAACGAGGACGCCGCCTCGATCAAGGCCGGCATGTCGCCCGAATCGACCACGCTGCCGCTCATGTCGATCAGCAGCAGGGTGTAGTGAATCGCGGCCACCTCCGGCTGCAAGATGGTCTGCTTGCTCTCGAGGATCGAGACCGGCTGCTGGTCTTCGTAGATCCGGAAGTCCTGCGGCGTGAGGTTCGCGACCGGCGCCCCGTTGTGCGTCTCGACGGTGAAGTAGACGGCCACGTTCGAAGGCTTGCGCACGGACGCGTCCACCATCTGAAGCCGGAGGCCACACCCGGCGCCGACCGTAGCCATGGACACGAACAACAAGGACCAGGCGGTGCGCATGCGCACCGCCATACCACGAAACCGGAAACGGAATTAAGCTTCCAGGGTTTGCTGCCGAGAGTCATGATCGCCTGAGTTCTCGGAATCGGAGCCGCCTTTCCGGAAACGCCATGAACCGAACCTCCACGCTCGCCGGGACCTTGGTGTTGGCGGCCGCCCTGACCGGGGGAGGCGCGCGGGCCGCCATCATCGCCGCCGACAAGCTCCCCGAATCGCCGCTGCCGCTGCCGGCGGCCGGTCCCGAGGCCAGCTATCTGAAGGAGGTGCACGCCGCCATCCACCGGCGGTTCACCGAGAACTTCCTGCGGCTCATCGGTGAAAAGCTGGAGCTGACCAACCCGCTCAACGTCCCCACGCTGGAGGCCGAGGTCGACCTGGTCATCTCGGGCGACGGGCAGCTGCTGTCGTCGCAGGTCACGAAGTCGTCGGGATTCCCCGGCTTCGACGACGCCATCCTCGAGATCGTGCGCGACGTGGTCCCCTACCCGACCGCCCCGTTCGAGGTGCGGTCGGACGACGGCACCACCCACCTGCACTGGGTGTTCGCGCGCGACCAGCGCCGCGATTCGGGCGTCAGCGTGCGCCGCACGTTCGATCCGATCGTGACCGCGCTGCCGCGCCTGCTCCAGCAGGGGCGTCGCGGCGAGGCGCTGAACCGGATCGCCTTTTCGCGCACCCGGGGCGAGCACATCGGCGAGCAGTTCACGATGCTGGCGCTGGATTGGTTGAAGGCGTCGCTGCACCAGCCATACACCACCGTGCGCATCGCCAAGCTGCTGGGCGACCGCGGCGACCGCGAAGCGATCAGCTGGTTGAAGTCGTCGCTGCAGCGCCCCGAGCTGGCCGGCGCGGCCGGCGCGGCGCTGACGGCGCTCAAGGTCCCGGTCTGCCCGCTGGTCAAGGACATGCTGGAGGGGACGAACCCCGCCGATCAGTCGAACGCAGCCGCGGCGCTGGCGACCGCGGGCGAGCCGGCCTGCCTGAATGGGCTCGTGAAGCTGCTCTCGACGGGGAAGGCCGCGCCCGACGCGCGCGCCTCGGCGGCGACGGCGCTGGGCGCCATCGACGATCCCGCGGCCACCAAGGCGCTGAAAGCCGCGATGGACGACAAAAAGCCCGAGGTCAAGGCGGCGGCCCTGCTGGCGCAGGTGCGCCCGGGCGCCGGGCGGGCCAAGGTGTTCCTGGTCGAGCCGTTCCTGCGCGACCCGTCGCCGCTGCTGCGCGCCGCCGCCGCCGCCGGCGTGGTGCGCGCCGGTGGCGACGCCAACCTGGCGGACCTTTACGTGCTCTTCAAAGAGAACGACCCGCGCCCGCCGATGGCCGCGCTGAAAGAGCTGGAGCGCCTGCAGACCGAGGACTCGACCCACCTCATCGCCAAGCTGATGCACCGCCCCCAGCCGGACGTACAGCGCCTGGCGGCCGACATCCTGATCCGGCGGGGCGCGCGGGACGCCTTCTCGTCGTTCAAGAGCTTCCTCGAGCCGAACGCCGATCCCGTCATGCGCGGGCGCGCGCTGGTGGCGGCCGACGACGCGCAATTCGCCGCCGCGAAGGCCGATCCCCGCCTGGGCATCTGGGTGTTCCGCGCGCTGCTGTTCCGCGGCCAGCCCGACGAGGCCGCCGACTGGTTCGTCGCGCACGGCGCCAAGCTGTCACCGGCCGAGGCCGCCGACGCCATGGCCGACTGGGTCACCTACGCGCCCGCCATGCGCGTCAACGCCCAGCCCGTGGCCACCGCGCCGAATCCGGCCCTGGGCGCCGCGGCCGCCCCGACCGCGCCGGCCGCCCACTGAGCGCCGGGCGCGCCGGGCCGTTCCCGTTGCACTCTCCGCTCCGGCCGACGAGCCGGCCCGCTGGCTGCGGCTCGCGTGCGCTTGCCGCCCTCGCCGACGCCCCGTCGACTTCGGTCTGCTTCTGGGCCCGGCCTCGCCCTGCACCCGGCTCGTCGCCGGCCGCTCGACCGAACGGCAGAGGCGCTACCGGCGGCTGGTGGCGTCGGGCCGAAGCTGGCTGACCGCGCGGCGCAGGAACGAGCTGGTCCGGGCCGCCAGCGCGTCCCACGAGCAGGGCGCCAGCCGGTCGGCAAGCTCGGCGGCCGGCAGGCGAGAGGGTGACGCCAGCGCCTGCGCCGTCACACCCGCCAGACTCTCCGCGGTGGGCTCGGCGACCCGCAGGCTGCGAAGATCGAAAGCGGCCAGGCTGCGGAGCCTGGGAGCCATCACCACGTCAGTTCCGGCGGCCAGCCCCTCGTAGATCTTCAGCGGCGACGCGTTGTGGAAATAGTCGACGTCCTCGCCCGGGTACCAGGTGACGTCGCTGGCCACGAACAGGTCCAGCGCCGTCTCGTAGCTGACGGGGCCGAGCCAGTTCACGGAGCCGGGCAGCTCGCGCGCCAAGCCCTCGATGACCTGGCTGAGTGGGCCGCGGCCGGCGGCGACGAACACGAACTGCGGGACCGTGCGGGCCAGCAGCCGCACCGACTCCGCCCAGTAGAGGCTGCGCGCCGCCGTGAGCCCGACCAGCGAGACGACCTTGCGTCCTTGCCACCCGAGGCGCGTGCGGATCTCGTCGCGCCGCGTCCCCAGCTGGATCAGCCGCTCCAGCTCGACGCCGTTCGGGATCACCTCGGTCGGCCGGTGCCAAGGCGCGGCGACGGTCGCCAGCGGCCGGCTGACCGTCAGCAACGCCTCGCTCCAGTCGAGGTAGGCGATGTCCGGACCGCCCCAGTGCGGATCGGCCCAATCCCCGCCGTCCAGGTAGTCGAACACGCGCACCGCGCGCGTGCGCGGGGGAAACCCCATCGAAGTCCAGCTGGGGCCGACCACGAAAACGTCCGCCGAGACCCGGCGCTCGAGCAGCCGGATGGCCGTCCGGAAGAGCGGCTGGTTGACCGAGGGCCACCAAGATTTCCAGCCCGGGGGACGCGGCAGCTTGGGCAGCACCCAGGTCCGCAGGCCCTGGAACTCCGTCTGCCGGAAGGTGAGCCGCCGCCAGACCGCCCGCCCGACCGACTCTCCGTCCTCCCAAGTCACCACGTCGACGTCGTGCTCGCGCGCCAGACGCGGCAGCAGATACGCGTCGCGCGTGGTCCGTCCCGGCATGAGCGGCGAATGTCGAACCCACAAGATGCGCAGCCGCCGTTTGCCGTCGGCCGGATCGTTCGGCTGGCTGAGCCCGTCGGCCACGATCAGCTCACCCCTCACCCACCAGATCGCGGCGGAGTCGGGCCACGATCCGTTCGGCCGCGTGCCCGTCACCGAACGGGTTGCGGGCGTTCGCCATGGCCGCGTACGCGGAGGGATCGTCGTGAAGCCGGGCCACGGCCTCGACGATCCGGCTGGTCGAGGTTCCGACCAGCATGGCGGTCCCCGCGGCGATGGGCTCGGGCCGCTCGGTCACGTCGCGCATGACCAGCACCGGCTTGCCCAGGCCGGGCGCCTCTTCCTGCAACCCACCCGAGTCGGTGAGCACGACCCACGCGCCCGCCAGCAGCGGAACGAAGCTGCCGTAGGGCAGCGGGTGGCAGAGATGGATGCGCGGGTGCCCGCCCAGCAACCGTTCGGCCGGCCCGCGGACATTGGGGTTCGGGTGGACGGGGTAGACGATGCGGACGTCGGAAAATCGCTCCGCGATCTGGCGCAGGGCCGCGCAGATCGAGGCCACGCCGTCGCCGAAGTTTTCGCGCCGGTGGGCGGTCACCAGCAGCAGCCGCTCGCCCGGTCCAGCGGCGAGCTCGGCGGGCGCGGCGGCCAGCCGCTCGGCGGTCACCTGCCGGAGCGCATCGATCGACGTGTTGCCGGTGACGTCGATGGCCGCCTCCGGCACGCCCGCCGCCAGCAGGTTCGCGCGCGCGACCGTGGTCGGCGCGAAGTGCCAGCGCGCGAGGCAGGTGATCACGCGCCGGTTCATCTCCTCGGGAAACGGAGCGTACAGATCGTCGGTGCGCAGCCCCGCCTCGACGTGGGCGACCGGGAGCTTCTGGTAGAACGCGGCCAGCGCGCCCACCATGGCGCTGGTCGTGTCCCCTTGCACGACGACGGCGTCGGGCCGCACCCGGTGGATCACCTCCGTCACCGCGGTCAGCGCGCGGGCGGTGAGATCGGCCAGCGGTTGATCGGGCCGCATGAGGCGCAGATCGAACTGCGGCCGCACCTCGAACAGGGCGTGGACCTCGTCCAGCAGCTCGCGGTGCTGGCCGGTCGCGCAGATGAGCCCCTCGAGGGCGCCCGCGTTTTCCGGCGCTTGGAGCTGCCGGATCACCGGCGCCAGCTTGATGGCCTCGGGCCGGGTTCCGTAGACGAGGAGAACGCGCTTGGGCGCTGCCGTCTGCGCCGTCGTCATCGCCGCGCCGGTCGTCTCTGCGTGGTCATCGGGAGGGTGGCCAGAGCGGGTGTGGTTTCTGGCTGATAAAGCCAGCTTCGTCAAGCCCCTCGGGCTGGCCGGGGCTGGCGGGGCCCGCTACGCGGGCGTCACCTGCGTGATCGGGACGGCGGTCTTGTCGGCCAGGGCCTTGCCGTTGGTGGCGATCAGCTTCCGATACCAATCGAACGAATCCTTGGGGACCCGCTTTTGCGTCTGGAAGTCGACGTACACCAGGCCGAAGCGCTGCTTGTACCCGTCGGCCCACTCGAAGTTGTCCAGCAGGGCCCAGGCGTAGTAGCCGTTCACCGGCACGCCGTCCTTGATGGCGCGCCCCAGCTCGGCCAGGTAGCGGTGCATGAAGTCGATGCGCTGCGGGTCGTGCACCTTGCCGTCGAGAAATAGCTGGTCGCGCGTGGCGAGGCCGTTCTCGGTGATGGCCAGCGGCAGCTTGTACCGGTCGTACATGAAGCGGGGGCCCCAGTACATGCAGGCCGGCGTGATCGGCTCCCAGTCCGAGCCGGCGCGCGGGAAGCCGGGCGGCACCGGAAGCGTCTCGGGCTTGCCGTCGGCGCCCCGCCGCACCGTCGCCGCCTTGTAGATGTTGAGGCCCAGCCAGTCCAGCGGCTGCTTCATCTCGTCGAGGTCGGCCGGCTTGAACTTGGGCATGTCCTTGCCCGCCAGCTCGACGCCGTCGCTGGGATAGCGCCCCAGCAGCACCGGGTCCATCCACCAGGTGTTGTTCCATTCGCCGCGGTAGCCGACCGTGAAGATGGAGGTCCGCGCCGCCTCGACGTCCTCGGGCCTGTCCGTCGCCGGCTGCGTGACCTGCGCAGCGACCACGTAGCCGATCTTGGTCGCCTTCGGATCGCGCGCCCGCGCCCGCAGCACCTGCACCGCCTTGGCGTGCGCGCGCATGCCGTTGTGCGCGGCGGTCAGGTACTGGCCGAAGTGCAGCTTGTCGCCCGGCGCGTGAACGCCTTCCAAGAGGGCCATCCCGATGAAGCACTGCGGCTCGTTCTGCGTCGCCCACACCTTGACGCGGTCGCTGAACTTGTCGGCCAGCAGGCTGGTGTACTCCGCGAACCACTGGGCCGAGTCGCGGTTGAGCCACCCCCCCTTCTTGTACAAGGCCTGCGGATAGTCCCAGTGGAAGATGGTGCACATCGGCTCGATGCCGGCCTTCTGCAGCTCGTCGAGCAGCCGGCTGTAAAAATCGAGCCCCTTCGGGTTCGAGGCGCCGATTCCCTCGGGCAGCACGCGCGGCCAGGAGACGCTGAAGCGGTACGACTTCACGCCCAGCGCCTTCATCAGCGCGACGTCCTCTTTGAAGCGGTGGTAGTGGTCGCAGGCCACGTCGCCGGTGTCGCCGTCGAAGATGACGCCCTTCTTCTTGCAGAAGACGTCCCACACCGAGAGGCCCTTGCCGTCCTCGTAGGCCGCGCCTTCGACCTGGTAGGACGCCAGGGCGACCCCCCAGGCGAAGTCCTTCGGGAACAGCCCGCCCGACTTGCCGGCGCCGCCGGCCTTCGTGGTCCTGGCCGCCGCGCCCGCGGCTGCCGCCAGCGCCGCCGCGCCTGCCGAAGCCCCCAGGAAGTGCCGCCTGCTCAGACGCTCACTCATGCTCGCCTCTCGTGGTCATCAGGTTGCCCCGACTATTAAGAGTCGCGGCACGCTGCAACCGGTCAGGTTTCTCCCGATCTCGGCGGTGCGTCAAGAGGCGAGTGAGAAGCTCGGGGTGAGGACTCACCCCTTGAGAGGTGGGCGCAGAAGGAATCGAACCTTCAACAAACGGATTAAGAGTCCGCTGCTCTACCAATTGAGCTATGCGCCCGGAACTGAAGCGGTGCAGCTACTTACGTCATCCCGCACGCCTTCGTCAACCCCTTTCAGCCCCTCCGTCCCGCCCGGGGCGGGCGGCCCAGCGGGCTGCCCCGCGCCATCCGCGGCGCTGGCGGATTGCCCGGCGCCGCTCACGCGCGTTGCCACGGCTCCTCGGCCTCGAGCTCGAGGGAGCCGCCCCCGCGGGGCTGGCCCGCCCCCCACGAATCGAGAAACCGATCGACAGAGACCAGGTTCAGGATCTCCTGGCGACGGGCCTCCAGGAGCCCATAGCTCATCGCCGCGTAGTCCAGACTCGGCAGCCCGATCACGCGCTGCAGGCCGCGGCGAATCACGCCGCAGCCTTCGTCGACATCGACGACCGACATCGACAGATCCGCGCGGGTCGCCCGCAGCTTGGCCCAGGCCTTCCACACCGTGCCGTTCCAGCGCGCCCCGGGCTCGTAGGACTCGATTTGCGAGCGCTCGCTGGTTGGATTGCAATCGTGAAGAACGATGGCGCCTTCGGGCGCCAGATGCATGAGGCAATTCACGACGTCACGTTCCACCTGTTCGGCCAAGTGAAGGCCATCGATGAACGCCAAGTCGTACCGGCCGCTGCCACCGGCGCCCGCAAGGCCCGCAAAGAAGGCATCCGATGTCATCTGGAACTTCACCGGCCGCCGGGGCGCCGGATCGACGCCGTGCTTCACTTCGGCCCGCACGTATTCGAAGTTGTCGCGCGGATTTCGCACCCCAATCTCCAGATACCGGCGGTAGCCGCGCGCGGCGATCAGGTGGTTGAGAAGATCCGTTCGCGTCTTGATCGAGCGCCGCCGCCTGAATAACGAGGCTAAGCCCACCGGCACGTCTCCTTCCCGCACTGAATTCCAACAGCGTTTGGCCACGTCTACATCGGGTCAGAACTCGCCGTCAACGAATACGATGGCGACATTCGCGTGCGGTCACTCACACTCCGATGCTTCGTGCGTCGGCGGATCGGCGCATTTGCGTTCCCCGTCGACCGAAAAGACCCATTCCGCAATCCCTGCGCCGACACCGACACCAGCTGGGCGCGCAACGTTGAACGAGCAGAACGATCGGCCGTTGGAACGACGCACACGAACGGGCGTGACGGAGCCCGATAGCAATTCAGCGGGCCCCGGCGCCCGCGAGCCGGATCTGGACGCGCGGCCGCCCGCGCCGCACCGCGGGCGCCCGCTGACCTCGGCCTCGATCAGCCCGAGTTCACCATCACGTTATCGACGGCATCGCGACCCAACGTCCATCCGCCCTTCCCGTTCCAGCCGTCGTTGACGGCGAACTGCGCCGTGAACGGCGGGGTCAAGGTCCCGATCGCGGGCGGTGGCAGCGACTCCACCCCGTGACCCTCCAGGTAGAAGAGCTTGGTGTACTCGCCGACCGCCGAAGACTGCACGTGGCCGACGATGTTGACGATGGGGATCTTGTCCGACGGCGGCTTCAGTGCTTGCGTGATGACGCCCTGGCCGGTGATGGCGCCCGTCACGGCGTTCACGGTCAGACTGAAACGCAGCGTCGGCGCCCCCGGCCGTCCCCCGCCCGCGGTTCCCTTGACCAGGTACAGGCCGATCTCGTCCGTCTTCGGTTGCGACATGTGTCCATCCTTTGGTTGGTTGCTGAGCTCGAACGCGCCCCGACCCATTCGGGGCGCCTCCGAGACATGCGTCGGTTGAACGCGCGGACAACGCGCGTCGAGGTCGGCGCGTCAGGCGCGCGCGCTGCGCGGCAGGTCCAGCAACTCCGGCGTCATCCCGGGCAGCGCCGCCAGAATTGCCCGAGCCGGGTCCTGCGCGAACAGGCTGACGTTCGCCGCGCTCTTTTCGAGCCAGGCCATCATCTCGGCGTCGCGCTCGATCAGCACGCCGTAGAGCTTTGCCGCGCGGTCGGCGCTCGGATCGCCGCGCCGCCTCAGCTCCGCGACGACCCCTCCGTCGGCCACGCTTTGCGCCCGCTGCGCACCACCCTCGGTCAGGGTCAGATAGCAGCCCGCCCGGTTCCGCCCGGTCAGGGTTCGGGGCACGTGCAAACGGACGAAGCGTTCGGTCGGATAGGTCGTCATCATGTCTCCCTGGCGCGGGTTCGGGGGTTCGAGTCAGTCCGTGATCGAGATGAACGGGTCCCAGTCGTAGTAGCCACACACCTTTCCAGCTCGATCGCAGATCATGAACCGGAAGGCATAGGTCACCTCACCCGCCGCCAGGACGGTGCAGCTCCAGAAGTAGGTCTGGATCACCTGCGTTTTCGGGACGGCCGGATTCGCCGGATCGGGCAGGGGCGCCTTCACCTGCGCCAGCAACGGCTGGGGGGTGGAGATCAGGGAGCTGCCACTCACCGGCAAGAAGCTGTACATGAGCCCGAAGTACCCCGCGTTGAAGGACAGCGAGGTCATGCGCCAGCGGATCACGTCCTCGGTTCGGGCGTTGAGCTTCAGCTCTTTGCTGGCCTGGCCGAAGACCGCGTCGTCGGACCGGACCAGCATGTAGATCGATTCGTCCGTGACCGGCGTCGGTGCCTTCTCGGTGCCGGCCGGCAATGACGCCACCAGCGTTTCCGCGTCCACGGCGATCAACACGTCGATGATCGTCTCTTCGTCGTCCACGTTCACGAGCGCCATCGCCACCTCGTTCCTGGTTTCGAGCGAACCCGCCCGGCTCAACTGCTGATCGTGATGAAGGGATCCCACCAGTAGTAGCCCTGCACCGCTCCGGTGCGGTCGCAGATGAGGAACTGGAAGTGGTACGTCACCTGCCCCGCGGCGATCACCGTGCTGTTCCAGAAGTAGGACTTCACCGTCTGCGAGTTGGGCACCGTCGGCTTGGCTGGATTGGGCAGCGGCTCGGTCACGTCCGCCTCCAGGGGGACGGGCGTGGAGATCAGGTTGGCGCCCGCCGCCGGGACGAACGCGTAGAGGATGCCGGTGTAGTCCGAGTTGAGCGACATCGTGGTCTCGCGCCAGCGGATCACATCCATGGTCTGCGCCGACAGATTGAGCTCGGCGCCGGCCTCGCCGGACAGGGCGTTGGCCTGCTTGGTCAGCATGAAGATCAACCCCGGGTTGGTGACTTGCACGGGATGGGCCGCGTCGGCGTTGGGACCGTAGGTCTTCAGGATCGTGTCCGCGTCGATGGCGACGAGAACGTCGATGATTCCGTCCGTGTCCGGCATGAGAGAGCCTCCTCGGGTTGATTCAGATGAAGTTCGGATCGCCGCCCAGTTGCAGGGCGTTGTCCATGTGACCGTAGGTCAGGCTGAACACCTTGCTGGCGGTCCAGGTGATTGGGTTCACCGCGTTGACCAGCAGCAGGTCGATGGACGGCGAGGTGTCCTTGTTCGCGTCCTCGATCGCCGCCGGGACGATCATGTCCGCCCCGATCAGCAGGCCAATCACCAGGCCGCCCACGATCAACGCCGCGCCGCCGGTCAGCACGGCCAGGAGCAGCAGCGCCACGGCCCCCACGATCGCGATGATGAGCTGCGTGAGGTGCGACCCTTCGGACTGGTTGATCGAGTGAACGATGCACGCCGGCTGGGCCTCGGAGAACAGCAGCGTCTGGCCGGCGTTGCAGGGCCCCAGCCCCACCGTGTACCAGTGCGTCGATTGGCAGATGGCGGTGATGCCCGCGACGATCTCGGTCTCGGTGTGGCTGGTGAGCGTGAGCGTCTCGCCGACGGACTGGACCGAGAGCGCGGTCAGGTTGGGAACGTAGGTGCTGCCGTCCTGAGTCACCGGCGCGAGCTGGACGGAGGTCCCTTCGGTCAGATAGAGCGCGTTCCCGTCGTCGCTGAGCAGGAAGTTCTGGTCCGTCAGCCCCGGATAGGCCTGCATGATCGCCGGCCGAATGAGATCGTAGAGCGCGCGCGTCTGCGAGACCAGAAACCCCGACTTGGACCCGGCGGGGATGGCATTCGGCGGCAACTGCTCGTTCAGCTTCTCGCCGGTCCTGTCGCCGGTCATGGTCAGGACCCCGAAGAGGTCGTCCTCCGCCGCGTCGCCGTCGGTCAGGTACGCGTAGCTGGTGTAGTTGGGCGTGACGAAGCCCCATTTTCCCTGATCGACCAGCAGGTTCAGGTCGACGACGGCGAAGACGTGCGCGAACAGTCCCAGGTTGTCGCAGGCCCATGCCGTGAGGCCGGCCTTCAGGCAGGCGGCGTCGATCGTGCCCGGCGTGGGCGTGACCTCCAGGTCGACCAGGAAGGCCACCGGATTGTCCGGGTCCTCCGAGGTCGCCTTCACCTTGAGCGCCATGGGCTTGCCCCCGGAGGGCGCGACCGCCGCCTCGTCGTGCGGCAGGAAGTGCAGCTCGATGCCCAGGGTGACCTGGCCCGTATACGATTGGCTCTTCCCGGTGCCCGCGTAGGTCAGGGTGACGGCGGTCAGAGGCAGCAGCATGTGCACCTCTTTTCCGTCGCCACCCGGCACCATCTGCCAGTCCCCAAAGGTGCCCGACACGGAATAGACCGACGTGGGGTCGGTGTAACTGAAGCCGGCCGGCGACGACTTCTTGTCGACGATGGCCTTGTTCACGTCCGGCACTGGAAGCGCGAACACCGTGTCCCACCCGTGGGTATAGACCGCGGCGCTCGGGCTGCCGCCCGTCGAGTCGTTCCGCATCGTGGGGTGATCCTCAGGCCTTGGCCTTCAGGCCGATGACCAGCGATTGGTTGAGGCCCGCCGACACCAAATCGAACCCGGTGATGTTCGGGAAGCTGTAGGGCTCGATGATCTGATTGGCGAACAGATCGAACCCCGGAACGTGCTCCCACTGCTTCTTGGCGGCCGCCTCGATGATGGCGGTGATCGCCTGGTCGAACCCGGCGATCGCCCCCGACAGGCCCGCCAGCGCGCCGGCGAACTTCCACTTCGGCGTGTTGAAGGCGTTCTTGATGTTGGTCAACCGCCCTTCCCCCTGCGCCGCCGCTCCTTCGCCGGCCGCCGCATCGTCGGCCGCCGCGGCTTCGGGATTCGCCTCGGCCGCCGCCGCAAAGTCCGCCTCGTCGATCGCCGCTTCACCGGCGTCGGCGCTCACCTCGCCGACTTCGGCGCCCGCCGAGAGGCCTTCGATGATCGGCCCCGCCACAGCCACCAGCGCCAACACGCCGGTGATGGCGCCCTCGACGATCTCCCTGGTAATGGCGGACTGGGTCTTGGTGACGTTCACCACCAGGTTTCGTTCGATCTGATCGAACCAGAAGATCTTCTTGGTGCTGGTGACGCCTTTGACCGTGACCGTCTGGTCCTGCAAGCTGAGCGTGACCTGCTCGGTGTAGTTGACGTGCACGTCGAAGTCCGAGCTGTACGGGTAATAAAGATCGATGAACTCGATCTGCACGTACGAATTGACCAGGCTCATCTTGAAGTTGGCCTTGTCGATGTTGATGACCGTGGCCACGTAGACGTCGATTGAGTCGCCGTCCAGATTCAGGATGTATTCGTCGTCACCAGTGTTGCCGTCGGAGATCAGCCACTGCTGGCCCTGGCTGGTCACCGACACGGTGGCGTTCGTGGGCGGATAGACGTTCAGGTCCGCCAGCGCCTGCAACACGTCGCTGTTGGGCGCGCCGCCGCGGTCCAGCAGCGCCGCGTAGTTGTTGGAGATACTGCCCTGCTTCTTTTCGTCCATCATGAACTTGCCCCAGACGACGGTCTGGGTGTTCGTAATGGTCAGCCCGTCCGGCGTGATGAGGAAGGCGCTGGCCGGCGCCTGGTCGAAGATCTGCTGCGCGCCGACCAGCATCATCTGGCTCAGGAAGTCCGGCCCCGAGATCACGAAGCCGGCGTCGGCCCCGTCCGGAATGGCGTTGGGGGAGACCTGGTGGTTGGCCGGAATGTCGTGCTGCAGGGCCGTCGAGAGGACGCCGAAGATCGAGCTGGCGGCTGTCCCCTCGTCGACGACGGCGTAGCCGGTCCCGGTGGGCGAGATCCAGGCGTACTTCGCGGTGGCCGCCAGCGTGGGCGCCAGGCTGATGCCCGCGAACACGTGGTTGAACTCCGCCAGGTTCTCCGTGAACCACTCGCCCAGGATCTCCTCGAAGGCGGCGCGGGCGATGCCGCCCAGCGACGAGATCCCCTGGACGGCCACGATTGTCACCGCCGGCTCCGACGCGCTGGTGGCTTGCGACAAGAGCTTGAGAATGTTCTTCCAGTCATCGACGAACTGGTAGACCTGAAGGTAGAGCGTGCCGAGCTTGTCGACCGCTGAAAAGACGTAGTAGTTGTTGGCCGTGTCTTCGATCAGCCATTCCTTGCCGGGCTGCTTGGGCGTCACATTGGCGCCCTTCCCGAGCGGCTTGCCTTGCTTGGTGAACGCGGCCTGCAGGGCGGAATCGATGACGCCGTTGTCGAGATCCGTCTGGACCGTGTTCGCCGTCGTATCGTCGATCACAAAGAACATCTGATTGGGTTCCGGCACCCATTGCATGCCGGCCTCGATGATCGCCGAGACCGCCTTTCCCTGATCGCCCTGTGTCAGGTTCAACGATCCGCCGGCATAGCTGTAGGTGCCGGAGGTGAAGGTGCACTGCATCCGGACGTTCTTGCCGTCCCCACCGGCCACCAACTGCCAGGGGCCGAGAATGCCGTTGATTGCAAAACTCGGCGCGTCGGAGGCCGCCTTGGCGACCTGCTTGACCTTGTCGCTGAGGTTGGGCCAGTTGGCGACGATCGCCGCGTTGGCGTGGGGAAAGTTCAGGGCAAACGCGGTATCCCAGTCGTAGGTGTCGACGATCGGAGGAACGAGTGAGTCGGTCATGGTGTTCCCTTCATGGACCTGAGGTTGAGGAGGCGAATCACACGAAGTTTCCGCGGACGCACAGCGGGCCTTGCAGAGCCGCGCCGGACAGTTGCAGCGCCTTGCCGGCCAGGTTCCAGTCGATCAGGGCGCCCAAATTCAGAAAGTTGCCGCCGACCGCGCCGGACAGGTCGCCGTTGATGTTGCCGACCCCCATGTTTTCGGAGTCGTCGCCGTAATTCTTGACCGCGTCGTAGATGGCCGACGCCAACCCGGCGATGTTCGTGATCCCGGTGAAGACGATCAGGACCCAGTCGTACCAGTGCATGGTCTGGTCGTGCTGAATGTCCGGCTGCGGATCGGGCGTGAAGCTGATGACGCCGTTGCTGAACGCCAGCGGATTGTTCGAAGAGGTGGACCACGAATAGCTGGCGTCCGGAAGCGAGCCGATGCCGAAGAAGAACTTGAGCGGACCGCCGCCGGAGGACGTGATGGCCAGGCCAGTTCCGGAGCTGTCGACCTTCAGGCTGTAGGAGCTCGCGTCGACCTTGCCCACCGTGAAGTCGCCGGCGTTCGTGATGGTGCAGATCTCGTCGGTGCAGGTCGACTGGAAAGTCCCGCTGGGGAAGGAGCTCTTGACGCCCGGAAGGACCACCTGGTCAAAGAACACTTCCTGCGAGATCAGGATCACCGCGTCGTGCGAACCGTCGAGCGCCGTGCTGTCGAAGCTGGGACCGCCGGCCGGAAAGTCCTTGTTGGTGATCTGGCAGAGAAAGCAGAGGGCGTTCGGTCCGCCGGCGGTCGCGATGTTGAAGTACGTCCACTTGGCGGGCTTGAGCCAGCTCGTCGGGCTGGCGCCGGTGGGCATGACGTCGGCCAGGATGTAGCTGAGCTTGTCCCGGTTCGAAATCAGGGCCTGCACCGCGTAGTCACCCAGCAACTGACTGGCCAGGCCGGAGAGGGTGTGCTGCGGGTCGAGAACGCTGACCAGCGAGACGTAGCCGGGGGCGGTCTTGTCCGACGCCTGGCTGGGCTGAAACGCCAGCCGTGTGTTGCCACCGGTGGCCGCAACGCCGGTGGCCGGGGTCGGATCGCCCACCCAGGTCAGGCTGACCTGAACAATCAACGACAGCCCCGTCAGGTCCCAGGACCCGTTCACCACCGGGCCCTCGAGCTCCAGATAGCCGCTGGCGATGTCGATCTGCAGATTCAAGAGCGAGTTGCCGCCGCCGCCCGTGATGAACCACGGCTTGGGCGTGAGCTGGATCGTGATCGCGGTGCCGCTGTCCGGATCGGTTCCGCGAAAACCGAGATCGATCTGCTTTCCGGCTTGATTGCGGGCCAGCGCTTCGTTGACTCTTGCCCAGGAAATCGCGAACGCATAGTCGAATCCGTAGGTCTTCATGAGGCCTTTCGATACAATTTGGCCGCTCCGTTTTGGAGCAGCGGTCAATGATTGGCGGCGACAGAGCAGCCGCTCACGCGCTCGAGATGAAGCCGCGGCTCGATTCCCACGCGCCAGGCGCGACGGCCGCGACGGATGTTCCCGTCGGACATGGGCCGGTGTGGGACAGAGTGAGGTTCACAGGGGCTGCTCCGCCGCGAGGCCCCCTCCTCACAGGCGGCGACATAATTTCACGCGATGCAGATCGTTGTCAAACTGATTTGACGATTGCGTTGCCAGCCACAATCAGTTCGTTGCGACATGCGCCAACGGAGATCAACGAAACGGAAGGCATTTTGGTTAATCAGCCGCACGCGCGGCCGGCGTTGATTTTTTTCGGATCGAGAGGCAGCGCCGGCCCTCACCCCACGAGCCGGCGGCGTCGACGGCGAACGGACCGAGACGCTCGACGGGGGGATTCCCCGACGGTGCTCGGCTCGATTGGTCGCCGATGGGATGCTTTTCCGCCGCCGCAGCGCCAGACCCGTGACGGCGGCGATCCGTTTCATTGCGAACGGTAATCGTTCACACGGGAACGTCGGAACCAGCGCGGCGCTCTATCGGCAAAGATTCCGCATCGGACATTGCGCTCATTCCAACGGAGCCGGCCGGCCCGACCATCGCGGGAGGCGGGGCCAGCGGCGGAGAGAAACCGCGCGGGCGCTGAGGTGCAGGGACGGGTGGAGCTCGGCCACCGCCCGTCATCCGAAACGTCGTCCGAGGCGTGCTCGTCTCGGACGGATGGTCTTCAGTCCGGCCAACGGTGTTGGTCTTCGGCGGCTCTTGGACGTCGGAGGGTCGAACCGGCCCGGGCCCATCAGACTTGCGCGACGGCGGCGGCTTGTGTCCCCGCGGAATCATCTTCACCGTCTCGACGGTGGCGAGCCCGCGCAGGATGCTTCGATTTCCGCGCGCCCGAGGTGAGTCGAACACCTAACCCTCGGCTTCGAAGGCCGATGCTCTATCCAGTTGAGCTACGGGCGCAGAACGCGGCGAATGATTCTCGCCCGGTGCCGGCCTGTCAAGCG
>JAICYS010000439.1 GCA_025934105.1 Myxococcota bacterium
CCTTGCCCGGTGTCCGCCCCGCCGGTTTGGGCGTGGCGGCGGGGACGTCACGCGAGGTGCGCCGCTGCTCGATAGCGCGCATCTCACCCGTGCTCGGGGCGCGCTCGTCGGCCCAGCCCCGCGGATCGATGAAGTCGCCTTCGTACGGATCGGGCTCCGGCCGCTTGGCCAGGTCGTCCGCCGCCAGCGGCTGTGCCCCCGGGTCCTCGAAGTCGACCGACGTGAACTTGACGATCTCGTCTTGCAGCAGGTGGTCGATGATGCTGGTCCTGGCCTTGCCCTCGCCGGATTGCATCCGCCGGTCTTCCAGGCATTGCCGGACCAGCTCGGCGACGTCGCGCGAGATCACCTTCAGCCCGCGTGAGTAGCTGTACTGGGCCAGCGCGTCCTGCAGGTCGGTCGCGCTCTGGAAGCGGTCCTCTTTGCGCTTGGACAGCGCCTTGCGGACGATGTCCTCCAGCTCGGGCTCGACCTGCGGGTTCTGCGGCCGCACCGGCGGGATCTTGGCGTTGCGGACCAGCTCGACGGTCTGGTAGTCGGTCTCGCCGTAGAACAGCCGCTTGCCGGTCAGCATCTCGTACAGCAGGATGCCGGCCGCGAAGATGTCGGCCCGGTGGTCGACCTCCTCGCCCCGCGCCGCCTCGGGCGACAGGTAGCTCATCTTGCCTTTGACGACGCCCGGGTCGGTGACCTCCACCTGGCTGGTCGCCTTGGCCAGGCCGAAGTCGACGACCTTCACCTCGCCCTGCTTGGACAGAAGGACGTTGGGCGGAGAAATGTCGCGGTGGACGATCCCCAGCGGGGCGTCGTTCTCGGAGCTGCGCAGCTCGTGCGCGTACGACAGCCCCTTGCAGATCTCCATCACCACGTAGAGCGAGTGCGCCACCGGCACGCGCTTGTTGATCTTCCGCCGCCAGTCCAGGATCGCCTTCAGGTCGACCCCGTCGACGTACTCCATGACGATGAAGTACGTGTCCTCGCTGTGGCCGATGTCGAACACCTGCACGATGTTCGCGTGCTGGAGCGACAGCGACAGCCGCGCCTCGTCCAGGAACATCGCCACGAACTTCTTGTTCTTCGTGAGCGACGGCAGGATCCGCTTGATGGCGATGTTCTTCTTGAACCCGCGCATCGACTCCGCGACGCCGCGGAATACCTCTGCCATGCCGCCGGCGGCGACACGTTCGGTGATGCGATAACGGCTATCGGCCATCAGGAATCCGCGCCAAGCGCGCGGATGACGATATGACGAAAGGCCGGAAGCGGCAAACCGGGGCCGCTTCCATCACCTTTTTCACTACTCTTCAGCCGGGATCTTCGTTTCGGTGTCCCCTTCGCCCAGGTCGGCGAACGCCGCCCCGGCGCGGCCCGGCTGCTCCGTGGCCTGCTCCTCGCGCTCGCTCTGCTCTTTGCAGTCGATGCACAGGGTCGTGACGGGGCGCGCCAACAGCCGCCGGAACGAGATCTTTTCGCCGCAGTCTTCACAGACGTCGATCTCGTCCGCGTCCAGGCGGACCAGCTGCTTGGCGATCTTGCCCAGCAGGAACTTTTCGCGGTCGTGCAGCCGCATCTCGGTCGAGAAGATCTCTTCTTCCATCGATTCGTCGATGGAGTCGCGGCCGATGTTCCGCTCGTGGTTCATCGAGTAGTTCAGCGCGTTCTCGCTCTTGCGAGCCAGGCGCTTTTGCTCCTCTTCCAGCACGTTGCGGATCTGGGCTTTTTCCTTCGGGCTCAACATGGATCGACCTTTGGTTGGCGTTCAATCCTAATACCGGATTGACGGCGGTAAAGGCGTCGGACGTACTTCGGCGTCGCGACGGTGAACTTGAGGGTGAAGATGATGCCCGAGATCGGGGCTAGGATGCTTTCTTTTCGCGCACCAGCTGCGGGCGGCTGCGCGATACGACCACATCGCGCGTGACCACGCACTCGGTCACACCGGTCAGCGACGGGATCTCGTACATCACGTCCAGCATCACCTCTTCCAGGATGGCGCGCAGGCCGCGGGCGCCCGACTTGCGGCGGGTGGCCTCCTCGGCGATGCCGTGCAGCGCGTCCTCGGTAAAGCGCAGCTTGACCCCCTCCATCTCGAACAGCCGCTCGTACTGCTTGGCCAGCGCGTTCTTCGGCTTCCACAGGATCTCGACCAGCATGTCGACGTCCAGGTCGTCGGCCGCCACGATGATAGGCAGCCGCCCCATGAACTCCGGGATCATGCCGAACTTGATCAGGTCCTCGGTCCGGGTCATGGCCCGCAAGCCGTTCTTGGACTCTTCGCCCTTGCCGATGTGCGCGCCGAATCCCAGACCGCGCTCGCCCACCCGGCGCCGGACGATCTCTTCGATGCCGTTGAAGGCGCCCGTGCAGACGAACAGGATGTCGGTCGTGTCGACCTGAATCAGCTCCTGCTGCGGGCGGTTGCGCGCCCCGTCGGGCGTGATCGAGGCCTGCTTGCCCTC
>JAICYS010000309.1 GCA_025934105.1 Myxococcota bacterium
ACGACGAGGGCAAGCCCTTCAAGTGGACCAAGACCGCCGACGAAATCTTGGACAAGATGCGCCGCTTTGCCCTCCGGACCCAGCAGGTGCACGGCGAGTGAGTGGACTTATGGTGGAAATCAAAGATCCAGGGGACTAGTGGGCACGGCCCTGCGCGTGGCCCGCAGCCTGGGACGAAAGGCCATGCGCTGGCAATTGGAGGAGGACATGGATCGGCGGGTGGTGGAGGGCAGCGACGCGGCTGACGCGCGCGCCGCGATCGAGCTCTGCGATCTGGCGCTGTCGAAGGTGGACGCGGACGTCGCCGAGGTGTTCGTGCTGTTCGAGCTCGAGGGGCTGTCCTCGCCCGAGATCGCGGCGTCGCTGGAGATTCCGCTCGGCACCGTCGCGTCGCGGCTGCGCCGGGCGCGCGAGCAATTCCGGCGCGTGGTGACCCGCCTCGAAATCGCCATGCGCCGGGAGGGGACGTCGTGAACGGCCCGCATCGGGACGAGCCGCAGCGCCTGCGGGTGGTGGGCGCGACCGATCTGGAACAGCGGCTGCTGGGCGCCGCGGGCGCCGAACAGCCGTCGCCCGAGCTGACCCGCCGGATGGCGCGCGGCCTGGGCATCGCGGCGGGCGCGGGCCTGGCCGCCGTGGCGCGCGCGACGGCGGCAGCCCCGCCGGCGGCTGCCGGCTCGGGGCTGTTCTGGCCGGCCGTCTGGGCCGCCGTGGCCGCGATGGCGGTTGCCGGCGGCGTCGCGGGATGGGCGCGCGGCCACGGGCGCCCGGTGCCCGTTCGGTCCCTGGTGGCGGCGGCGTCCCCCCGCCCGACGGGCGCACCGCCGCCGGCCGCGACGGAACCGCGAGAGGCCCCCGTCGCCGCGCCCCCCACTCATCACCACCGCCCGACCCCGCCGGCGGCCGACCTGGGCGCGGAGATCGCGTTGGTCGACGCAGCGCGGGCGGCCATCTCCGGCGGCGAGGCGGCGCGGGCGCTGGTGCTGCTGCGTCGGTACGACAGCCGGTTTCCGAGCGGCACGTTCCGTCCCGAATCGTCCGCGCTGCAGGTCGAGGCGCTGGCCCACCTCGGCCAAGCCGAGCGCGCGCAGGCGCTGGGCCGCGCGTTCATCGCCGCCCACCCCGACAGCCCGCTCGTGCCCCGCGTTCAGCGCGCCATCGCTCGCGCCCCCTGAGCCGCTGGCCGGGCGCGCGCCGAGCGCCCCGCCCGCCGCGTCGAGGTGCCGGTTGCCGGCCTCCGCGCCCTGCTGGCGGTCGTCGGGGCGCGCCGGGCCGCAGAAGCGCCGGCCGCCCCACCTTGCGCCGCCTCGCGCGCCACGGTCCGGTCGCCTTCCGCTTCCAGTCCTGGCGACGCCGCTCAGTAATACAGGAACGGCCACCAGTTCTTGATGGGGCCGCCGCCGATGCCGCGGGCCTGGTTGCCGAACCCCGGCATGCTCTGCCGCCAGTAGATTTGCCAGCCGCCGCCGCAATCGGGGAACTCGCTCTCGAGCGCGCTCACCACGGCCGAGGTGTACGGCGCGTACCCATCGCCCGAACCGCCGCCGCCCAGGCCAAACGTGGCACAGCGTGAATTCACGGCGCCGCCGTTGGTGAAGTCGTTGCGCGCCCGCGCATTGGGCGGGAACCGCGAGCTGCCGCACCCCTGCGCGAACGGGGCGATGCGCCAGCCCGACCCGTCGGCGTAGCTGCCGGCGGCCGTCATGGCGTCGGGATAGTTCACGCACGGGTCGCCGGATTCATCGCAGATGTCGGCGAAGCTGCGAAACTGCACCCCGAAGCGCGTGTCGAAGTCCGCGTTCAGGAAAGCGCGCGCGTCCGGCGCGTCGGCCGGCAGCGCGTCCCACATCCCTTCGATCCCCCACCCGCGCACCAGCAGATCGCACCCCGGGCCGCGCGCCCGATCGAGGTGGGCCATCCGGACGGTCACGCTGCAGAGAATCTGGTCCAGGTTGCCGCCGCCGCCCACGTACGGCAGGAACGTGCCGGCGATCGGCTGGCCCGCGGTGTCGTACGCCTGTTTGCGTTCGACGTTCAGCGGAGCGCGGCGGGCGCCAGGCTCGCCGTCCTCGATCCAGACCTCGTTGACGAAGCCCTGCTCGAACAACGCGCACAGCGACAGCGTCCGCGAGGGCGAGCTCGGATCGGGGAAGCCGTATGCGTCCGAAAACTTCGACGCGAACAGCGCCGTCGGATCGAACTCCCCCGTGGGCGTGGTGGGCAGCCGCGTGCTCGACGGGTTGCTCCAACCGGTGGGCGGCGGGTGATCGGTCAGGTCCACCACCTTCACGATCTGGGGCTGCAAGAAGGGCCGGGCGCCGTCGTCGGCATACCCATGGTAGCGCGAGCCCTCCGCGATGGCCGACGCTTGCAGCTGGGCGGCGGCCATGGCGACCGACGAGGTGGCGGCGTTTTCGAAGTTCAAGACCAGCACGCGCGGCGACATCTGCGTGATCACCTGGTGGTGCGAGACCAGCCAGGGGTCCGAGTTGGCGCCGTGGGCGTCGGTGGGCCAGACCGTGCACGCGGGGTCGTCGGGGTGGCCCAGGCAGTCGACGGCCCGCACCGCGTCCACCGACCGCGAACAGCCGAGCCCCAGCAGCGCGGCCAGCAACAGCTCGCGCCGGGCCGTCACAGGCTGCCTCCCACGCCGGCCGTCAGCGCCACGCCGGGCCCGCCGGCGCGAACCGCCGAGACGCCGCCGATCCGAACGTCGGTGGACGGCCAACCGCCGACGGCGCGCGCGTCGGCGCCGAGGGCGATCCAGCGCCCGGGCGTCCAGATGACGCTGCCGCCGGCCGCGCCCAGCCCGGACCAGAGGGTGTGGTCGATCCCTTCGTACCCGGGCGCGCCCGTCCCGCGCACGGTCAGCAGTCCGGCGCCGCCGCCCGCGGCCAGACAGGCCCGCAAGCCACGCGCCGGCTGCCAGCAGGCCAGCACCTCCAGCAGCGCCAGGTCCTGTTTCAGGCGGGCGGTCCCGGCGGCACCGGTCTCCGCCGCCGACGTACCGAGGCCGGCGGCGACGAAGCGGGCACCCAGGTGATGCCGGGCGGCGACGTCCAGCCAGGCGAAGCTCACGGACGGGGAGATCGTCTGCACGCCGCCCGCCCGCAGCCAGCCGGCGCCGGCCAGCAAGACCCGATCGGCGGCGCGGCCGGCGGGCGGCGCGGGCGCGGCCGGGGCCGAGACCAATACCGGCGGCGCCGGCGCGGGGACAGGGGGCGGCGGCCGCTCGCCCGACGGGACCTCCGTCAAGGCGGCCTTCAATAGCTCGACGGCCTTGGCGGCCAGCACGCTCGGGCGCCGCTCGCCGTCGGGCGGCATCAGCGGCTCGACGGTGGTGCGCCCGGAACGCGCCACGGCCACCCAGACCTCCGGCTCGGCGGCGTCGAAAAAGATCGCCATCCCGGCGGCCACGCTGGCCCGGTGCGCCGCGGCCTCGACCACCTGCCGGGGCGCGCCGTCGGCGGCGGGCACCACCGTGACGTCGAACCGCGCCGCCCGCAGCTCGCCGCGGATCCGCGCCAGCACCTCGGCCGCGGCCGCGTCGGGCGGGGCGCCGCGGATCACCAGCGCCACGCCCCGCTCGCCGTCGGCGCGCGCCGCGGCGCCGAGCAGCGCGACCAGCAGCGCCGCCCGGGCCCAGCCTGGCCTCATCGGGCCTGGGGATCGCCGGCAGACGCGCGCGAGATCTGTCGGGCGGCCGACGCGGGCGGCGTCGCTGCCCTCGTGGCGCGCCTCCAGCACCAGCGTCCGCCCCAGCGCCGGCGCCGCGTACGTGCCGGCCGGATCCTCGCGGCGATAACGGGCGTACCAGCTCAGCGCTTCGTCCGATGCGCCTTCATCCTCGGCCAGCACGCCCAGAAAATACCCCGCCTCGCGCGCCTCGGTCGACTCGGGGAAGCGCGCGCGCTGGGCCAGCAACGCCCGGCGCGCCAGCTCCGGCCGGCGCGTGTACCGGGCGGCGTCGGCCAGCGCGGCCAGGTCGCTCCGCGAGCCGCGCGCCAGCACCTCGCGCACGCCGCGACGCTCGGCCCCGGCGATCACGGAGTCGAAGTCGCCCGCCGCCAGCCGGCGCTGCCAGGACGCCTCGGGCAGACGCGGCGCCGCGGCCCGATCGGCCGCGTGCTCGATCGAGGGGGCGGCGGCCGCCGGCGCGGTCTCTTCCGCCGGGCCCCGCGTCGCCGGCGGACCGCCCGGCGGCGTCTCCTCGGCCGGCGCGGCGCCGTTCTCGAGCATGATGCGGTGGTCGCCCGGCCGCAGCGACAGGTGCTGGTCGCGCCCCACCGACACGCCCCCCTCGACCAGCGGCCCGGTCACCACCACCGAGCCCTTTGTCAGCCAGACATCCAGCTGCTCGCGGTCGCGCGACCAGGCGACGTCGAAGACGGTCCCGGTCACGCGCACCACGTAGGGACCGGCCATCACCTGCCAGCGCGCCTTCGGCTTGCGGATGAACGAGGTGTGCGCCCGCCCGTCCAGAAGAACGATGCCGGCCCCGTGCGCCGCGACGTCGCGCACCTGCGCGCGCGCCGCCCCCTCCAGCACGATCTCGGTGCCGTCCGAGAAGCGGATGCGCGTCCCCGGCTCGGTCGGCCGCACCTCGCCCGCGGCGCCGACCGCGCCGTGGATGACCTCGAACGTGAGCGGCGCCGGCCGCAAGGACAGCACCAGCGCCAGAGGCGCGGCCGCCACCAGCAGGCCCAGCGTGCCGAACGCCAGCCGCCGTCGCCGCCGGCCGCGCGACATGCGCTGCTGCAGGCGGCGCAGGCCTCCCTCGTCGCTGCGGCCGCCGTCCGGGAAGGTCTCCTGCACCAGCCGGACCACGGCCCCCAGCCTCTCGTCCCCCGTTCCGGGATCTTCCGCCTGCCCCGTCATGCTGTCCCCTCGGGTCCGTGCGTTCGTTGCGAAAGGAATGGTTCGAGCGCGGCGTCCTCCCGCAAGAGCGCGCTCAGCCGCCGCCAGCTCCGGTTCAGGCGGCGCTTGGTGGTCGCCGTCGACCACTTCAGCGCGTCGGCGACCTGCTGCAGTTCCAGCTGTTCGACGAAGCGCAACACGAACGCGGTGCGGTCCAGCGCGCCCAGGTGCTCGAGCGCGGCGAAGAACCGCTGCAGGGCCTCGCGCGAATCCGCGTCCGGCTGCACCGTGCGCAGGTCCGGCGCCGAGGTCGGCCCCGACGGGACCATCCAGCGCCGCACCCAGCGCCAGCGCAGGTGGTGTCGGATCTTGAAGGCGGTGATCGACATGATGAACGCCGTCACGGTCCGTGGGTCCCGCAGCGTCCGGACGCGATCGAAGAACGTGATGAAGACCTCTTGAGACAGGTCGTCCAGTTCGGGGACGGGCCCGAGCGCGCGCAACAACAACCGCCGGACCGTCGGGCCGAAGCGAAACCAGGCCTCGCGGGTCGAGCGCGGGTCGCCGCCGCGCAGCCCGCGCACCAGCGCGTCGTCGTCCGCGTCCGGCAGCGCGGCGGACGGCAGATACGCCACCGGCGACAGGACGGGCTCGGGTGGTGCCACCTTGGTTCGCTTCATGTCGAGAGGCCGGCGCGAAGGCTCCGACCCACGCTCACGGATCGCCGCGTCGCCCATCCCTATAGTTCCGGCGGCCGGCCGCATCGGCTCACAAAATCGGCGCTGTCGGGCCCGGAGGATCAGACTGGACCGCTGGAAGGGCTCCTTGAAGCTCCGGCGACGAGTTCGCCGGGGCAAGCCCGGCTCCGTCAACGCGCCGGCGCCTTTGACGCACAAGCGCCCAAAGGAGGCCGGCCAGCAGCCCCAGGGCCGCGGGTGCCCGGGGCGAGGGAGCCGGCGCCGTCCGGCAGGAGCAGCCGCCCGACAGGCCCGGCTGGCCCGCCGGACCG
>JAICYS010000453.1 GCA_025934105.1 Myxococcota bacterium
CACGCGCCAGCAGTTCGACGTTTGCCTGGTCGACTACCGCCTCTCAGGCGCTGAGAGCGGCCTCGACCTCGCCCGCGCGCTGATCGCCGACCGCCACACCATGCCGGTAATCCTCCTGACCGGCCTCGACGACCGCGAGATCGATGAGACGGCCGCGAGCATCGGCGCTGCGGATTACCTGGTCAAGGGCCAGATCAGCGCTCCAATTCTGGATCGGGCGATCCGGTATGCGATCAAGAATCACGCAGCGCTCCAAGCCCTTCATGCCTCCTACCGCACCACGGTCAGCGCGCTCGCGGCGGCCCTCGAGCTGCGCGACGACCAGACCGGTGCCCATGCGAGCCGGGTCGCCCAGCTCGCGCTGCAGCTTGCTCACCGAGTCGCGCCGGAGCTCGCCCACGACCCTGAACTCGAGTACGGTTTCCTGCTTCACGACATCGGCAAGATCGGCGTTCCCGACGCCATCCTGCTTAAACCGGCCGGACTTGACCCCGGCGAGTTCGAACAGATGAAACGCCACGCAACCCTCGGCGAGCAGATCCTGGCCGACATCCCCTATCTGAACGGGATCGCCGCCGACATCGCCGCCGCACACCACGAACGGTGGGACGGCACCGGCTACCCCAACCGTCTACGCGGCATCCAGATCCCCCTGGCAGCCCGTATCTTCTCGGTAATCGACACCTTCGACGCGATCACCAACGATCGACCATACCGGCGTGCGCAAACCGTCGCGCAGGCGCTCACCGAGATCCAGAACGGCTCCGGAACGCAGTTTGACCCGCACGTCGTCGAGGCGTTCGTCGAACTACTCAGCGAGCGGCGAGCAGCGGCATAGAGCCCCCCATTCCTGGCGATTTCCATCACCGCGCCGGCGGCACCGCCGGGCAGCGGCCGATGGGCGGGCTCCCGGCATGGCTCCCACGCCTTAACCGGCACGCGCCCTACATGACCCGTGGCGTCGTCGACCGACCCGGGACGCTCACCTTCTACGGGGCGTCTGCGTCCCTGCGTAGGCGGATTCCCTCGGCGGAGGGGTCACACCACCGAGACGGCGGTCGATTACCGGGACATGTTCGAATCGGACTACGATGATGCTCCCGCCTATGAGCTCCAGGGGCGCTACGCACCCTCCAAGGTCTGGGTCACCCTCGACCATCGCGACCCGTGGGGCCGCAAGCCGACGGAGTTCCGCGTCGTGCGCAAGCATGACCGTGCTGATCGGCAGCCCGACGTGAACCGGCGCCGGCATGTGCGCGTCGACTGTGACTGGCCGGTGACCGCGGTCGGCATCGAACTCACCGGGCGAGAAACCACGTTTGAGGCGACGGTCCGCAACATCTCCACCGGCGGCCTCTACCTGGAAGCCAAGATCAGCGCCAACCTGGCGGTGGACAAACCGCTTCGGATCACCCTCCCCGACCCCGTCGGCGTCGTCGAGGCGATCGTCCGGCGCTTCCTCGAACACAACAAGGATGGCGCAAACACGACCAGCTGGGGCGTCGAGTTCACCCACCTGACGATCACACAGCGCGCCCACATCTCACGCCTCGTGTTCACCGCGGCACGAAACACCGCCGAAGGACGCTAGCGTTGACCCTTGACGTGGGCAAGTGACCGCGTCACAGGGGGCGGCCAGCGGGGCTTCGTTCCCCAAATCCCGACGAGGGAGCGCCCGATACGGGCGCACTATTCGATGCCCCTCGACACCGAAGAGCGTCGCCGGGGTCGTGCGCAAGGCTGAGGCATAGGGCTCTTCCGAGTTGACTCGCAGCGCGCCAACAATGCGGTGCTAGCCTGGCGTATCGGGCGGCCCGTCGTTGCGACTTGGGAAGGAAGCCCGGCGGGTCGCCCACTTTGACGCGGCGGTTTGCCATTGTCAAACGGCGCCGCTAGTGTGCGAGACACTCCTGTATCGAAGCTGAGGAGTGTGGTACTTGGGCATTGGCCGACACCGAAGTCG
>JAICYS010000317.1 GCA_025934105.1 Myxococcota bacterium
CCCGCGCGCGCCCTGGCCGCCGCCGGCGCGCTGGCCACGGCGCGGCTGGACGAGGACGACGGCGGTCCGCTGGCGCGCGCGGCGCGCGACGGTGAACCCGCGGTCCGCGCGCGCCTGTGCGCCGTCGTGGCGCGCCTGCCCGAGGGCGGCGCCTGGCTGCGGGCCTGGATGGCGCCGGCGCAACCGGCCGAGGTCCGCGCCGCCGCCGCCTGGGCGGCGCGCCAGCGTCCCGAGCTGACCGGCGCGCTCCAAGCGCTGGCCAGCGATCCGGAAGCCCCGGTCGCTGCCAACGCGCGGGCCGCCCTCGCGGCCGGCAACTCGGCCGGCGCGACGTTCTACGCCGCGCGGTTGGTCGACGCCGACGGCACGCCTCTGGCCGGGCGGTGGGTCACGGTGCGCGCCGCGCCCGTCTCGGTCGCCGCGCGCTCCGACGGCCAGGGCGGCGTCCGCGTCGAAGGTCTGCCCGAAGCGCCGGCCACCCTCTGGCCGGACCGCGCCGGCCGGTCAGCGCGCCAATCGAGCCAGAACCCGCGCGATCGCATCCGGCAGGTCGCCGGACAGCGTGCCGTCGCCGAAGCGCTCCGCGACGTCCTGGCCGGCCAGGCCGTGCGCGAACACCGCGACCTGGGCGGCCGCCAGCGGGTCGAGCCGGCGCGCGAGCATGGCCCCCACCAGGCCACAGAGGACGTCGCCGCTTCCCGCCGTCGCCAGCGCGGCGCAGGCAGTCGGGTTGATGAAGACCCGCCCGTCCGGCGCCGCGATCACGGTCCGCGCCCCCTTCAGCACGACGACGGCCCGCGCCGCCTGCGCCAGCCCGCGCGCCTGGCCGACCCGGTCCGCCTGCACCTCCGCGATCGAGCGACCGAGGAGCCGGCTCATTTCACCCGGGTGAGGCGTCAGGACCCGCGCGGCCGGAGCGGCGGCCAGGATCGCGGCGGCGTCGGTGCCGAGCGCGTTCAGGCCGTCGGCGTCGACCACCATGGGCAGAGGCAGGCGGCCCGCCAGATCGCGCACCACGGCGCGCATGCCGGCGCCGGTCGGGATTCCCGGCCCCACCGCCATCGCCTGCATCCCGGCCGCCAAAGCCTCCAGCGCCGGCGTGGCCGCGCCGGCGGCGGGGTCGTCGGCGTCGGCGTAATGGGCGGTCATGACTTCGACCGCCTTCGCGTCCAGCGCCGCCTGGCCGGCTTCCGTCGACGCCACCGTGACCAGCCCCGCCCCACCCCGCAGCGCCGACCGACCGACCAGCAGGGCGGCGCCGGTCTTGCCGGCCGAGCCGGCAACCACCAGCAGATGGCCCGAGCTCCCCTTGTGCGCGTCGGCGGCCCGGCGCGGGGCCCGGGCCGCGACGCCGGGCTCGTCCAGCCAGAACGCGCGCGCCGCCCCCTCCGCCCGCGCCACGGGCACGCCTAGATCGATCACCTCGACGCGGCCGGCTGGCCCGGCGCCCTCGACGGCCAAGCCGATCTTCCGGGCGCCCATGGTGGCCGTCACGTCGGCGCGGAACACCGGGCCGGCGGCGCGGCCCGTGTCCGCGTCCAGCCCGGACGGGACGTCGACCGCCAGCTTGCGCGCGGCCACCTGGTTCATGGCCGCGATGGCGGCCGCGGCCGGCCCGCGCGCCTGGCCGTGAAAGCCGGTCCCGAACAGGGCGTCGACCACGACGGCCGCGCCGTCCAGCCGCGACTGCCAGGCGGCCGGATCGAGCCACGTGCTGCCGTCCTCGACGGGAACTCCCAGCCGCTGCAACGCCGCCAGCGCCACGGCCGCGTCGCCGCGGGCCTGCGCCGGCGAGCCGCTCAGAAGGACGCGGATCGGCACGCCGGCCACCAGCAGGTGGCGGGCCGCGACCAGCCCGTCTCCGCCGTTCGACCCGGGGCCGCAGACCAGGGCGACCGGACCGCCGGCGGCGCCCCGCTCGCGGCGGGCGACGTCGGCCACCCCGCGGCCGGCGTTCTCCATCAGCAGCAGCGTGGGAACGCCCAGATCGCGCGCCGCCGCCTGGTCGGCCGCCCGCATCTCGCCCGCGGTCAGGATCGGCGCGAAGTCCATCCGACCGCCCTCAGCCGCCTTGGCGATCGATGATGACCCGCAGCTCTTCGACGGCGCCGTGCATCCCGATCAGGACGGCGCGCGCGACCAGGCCGTGGCCGATGTTCAGCTCTTCGAGCCCGGGCAGTCCCGCCACCGGCGCCAGGTTCGCGTAGTCCAGGCCGTGCCCGGCGCCCAGCCGAAGGCCGGCGTCGGCGGCGGCGCGGGCCGCCATCTCCAGGCGCTGGAGCTGGCGCAGCATCTCCGGGCTGCGCGGCGGGGCCAGGCAATAGTCGCCGGTGTGCAGCTCGACGGTGCCAACCCCGCCCAGGCGGGCCGACGCCTCGACCACGCGCGGCTCCGGATCGATGAACAGGCTGACGCCGATCCCCGCGTCGACCAGCGCGTGCACCACCCGCTCCAGCGTGCCGCCCGGCGCCACCGCCAGCCCGCCCTCCGTCGTGCGCTCTTGCCGATTCTCCGGCACCAGCGTGCAGAAGTCCGGCTTCACCTGCCGGGCGATGTCCAGCATCTCGTCGGTGGCGGCCATCTCCAGGTTCAGCACGCCGCGCACCGTCTCGCGCAGGACCCGCACGTCGCGGTCCTGGATGTGGCGGCGGTCCTCGCGCAGGTGCACCGTGATGCCGTCGGCGCCGGCCAGCTCGCACATCACGGCGGCGGCGACCGGATCCGGATAGCGCGTCCCCCGCTGCTGGCGAATCGTCGCCACGTGATCGATGTTGACGTAGAGCCGGATCATCGGGCGGCCAGCTCGCGCTCGAGCGTCTGCGCGATCTCGTTGGCCTGCGCGCGGATGCCCGCCTCGTCGGTCCCCTCGATCATCACGCGGGCCTTGGACTCGGTGCCCGAGTAGCGCACCACCACGCGCCCGTCGGCGCCCAGCTTCTTCTCGACCGCCGCGATCACCTTCTGGACCGCCGGCATCTCCTCGAAGGGCCGCTTCTTGGCGACCGCGAAGTTGAGCAGCACCTGCGGATAACGGGTCATGGCGCGCGACAGCTCGGACAGCGGCCGCTCCTCCGCCACCATCACCGCCAGCACCCGCAGGGCCGCGACCATGCCGTCGCCGGTGGTGGCGTGGTCCAGGAAGATGATGTGCCCCGACTGCTCGCCCCCCAGCGACAGGCCCTTTTCACGCATCGCCTCGACGACATAGCGGTCGCCCACCGCCGTGCGCAGCAGCTTGCCCCCCTTGGCGGCCAGCGCGCGCTCGAGCCCCAGGTTCGACATCACGGTCGCGACCACCGTCTCCTGCGGGAGCTGGCGCCGCTCCAGCATGCGCGTCCCCAGGATGGCCATGACCTGATCGCCGTCGACGATGTTGCCCTTCTCGTCGGCCAGGATCAGGCGATCGGCGTCGCCGTCCAGCGCGACCCCCAGGTGGGCGCCCGACTGCCGCACCTCCTCGGCCACCCTTTCGGGGTGAAGCGCCCCGCACTCGTGGTTGATGTTGCGGCCGTCGGGCCACACGTTCATCTCGATGACCTCGGCACCCAGCTCTTGGAAGACCTGGGGCGCGACCTGATAGGCGGCGCCGTTCGAACAGTCGACGGCGATCTTCACGCCGTCCAGCGTGTGCTCCTTCGGGAAGACCTGCTTGAGGAACTGAACGTAGCGGCCGGCGGCGTCCTCGATGCGGACCGCCTTGCCGATGGCGTCGGGCGCCGCGCGCGCCGAATCGTCTCCGCCGGCGATGGCTTCCATCTTCCGTTCCAGCTCGGCCTCGATCTCGTCGGGCAACTTGAACCCGTCGGCCGCGAAGATCTTGATGCCGTTGTCCTGATACGGGTTGTGCGAGGCGCTGATCACGACGCCGGCGTCGGCGCGCATCGACCAGGTGATGAACGCGATTCCCGGCGTCGGCAGCGGGCCCACCAGCATGACGTCGGCCCCGGCCGAGACGATGCCGGCCTGCATCGCGCTCTCCAGCATGTAACCGGACAGGCGCGTGTCCTTGCCGATGACGATGCGCCCCGGGCGTTCGGCGTGGCGGAACCGCTGCGCGACGGCCTGGCCCAGGCGCAGGGCCACCTCGGCGGTCATCGGGTCGCGGTTGGCGACGCCCCGGATTCCGTCGGTTCCGAACAGCTTCCTCTCGTCGTTCCCCATGGTTGTGTTGCGAATCTTAATCACGGACGAGGGCGGACGCGACAGCCACGACGTCGCGCGCGGCCGCCACGTCGTGGACCCGGACGGCCGAGGCCCCGCCGAGCACGCTGGCGGTCAGGGCGGCGGCCGTCCCGAACAGCCGCTGGCCAGGCGGCTTGCCGGTGAGCTGGCCGATGAAGGCCTTGCGCGACACGCCCACCATCACCGGGACACCGACACGCGCGCACACCGCCGGCAGCCCGCGCAACAGCGCCAGGTTGTGTTCGATGCGCTTGCCGAACCCGATGCCCGGGTCGGCCCAGATCTCGCCGCAGCCGGCCCGGCGGGCGTCGGCGATGCGCCCGGCCAGCTCGCCCGTCACCTCGCCCACGACGTCGGCGAACGACACGTTCTCCATCATGGTGGCGGGGGCGCCGCGCAGGTGGCCCAGCACCACGGCCGCGCCGGCTTGGGCCGCGACCGTCAGAAGCTCCGGGTCCAGCCGGCCCCCCGACACGTCGTTGACGATCGCCGCGCCCGCGCGCAGCGCCTCACGCGCCGTGCCGCTCTTGTACGTGTCGACCGAGATCCGCACCCGCGCGGGAAGTCGGGCCCGCAGCCCGGCGATGACCGGCACCACCCGGCGTTGTTCTTCGTCCTCGGGCACCGGGACCGACCCCGGCCGGGTCGACTCTCCGCCGACGTCGATCCAGTCCGCCCCCTCCTCCGCCATGCGCAGCCCCTGGTCGATGGCCGCCGCCGCCGACAGGAACTGGCCCCCGTCTGAAAAAGAATCGGGGGTGCAGTTGAGCACCCCCGCGATCAGACAGGTCACCCGGCTCCCGGGCGCTCAGGCCTTGTCGGGAACCGGCGGCGCGAAGATGCTGGGGCGCGCCGCCTTCTCTTTCTCGATCTGCGCGCGGGCCGCGGCATGCGCGGCGGCGGCCGCCGGCACGGCCGGCTTCCGCTCCAGCCGTCGGCCCGAGAAGATGACGTCGATGTCGGCGCCGTCGACCGTCTCGTACTCGAGCAGCGCCTCGGCCAGGGCCCTCAGCTTGTCGAGGTTCTCCATGACGATCTTCTTGGCCCGCTCGTAGTTGGCGGTGACGATCGTGCGGACCTCGTTGTCGATCTCGATGGCGGTCTGCTCGCTGTACTCCTTGCCGGCGTCACCGAAGTCGCGCCCCAGGAACACCTCCGCCTCGCGCTTGCCGAAGTGCAGCGGGCCCAGCTTGTCGGACATGCCCCACTCGCAAACCATCTTGCGGGCCAGGTCGGTCGCGACCTGGATGTCGTTCGACGCGCCGGTGGTCAGCTGGTGGAAGATCAGCTCTTCCGCTACGCGGCCGCCCATCGCCACCGCGATCTGGTCGTTGGCCCCCTCTTTCGAGAGGTTCAGGCGGTCCTCCGCCGGAAGCTGCTGGGTGAGGCCCAGCGCGCGCCCGCGCG
>JAICYS010000108.1 GCA_025934105.1 Myxococcota bacterium
GGTAGCCCGGGCACCGGGGGAGCCGTCGCCACGGGCGGGGCGTCCAGCGGCTTCGGAGGCGGCGGCGGCGGCGGGGCAGCCGCGACGGCATCCCGCGGCGAGGGCGGCGCGGGCGCGGGCGGGCGGGGCGGCATGGCCGGCGGCGGCTGTCCGGTGATGGCGGCCGCCGGCGAGACGGTGACGTCCCTGGCCGGCACCTGGACGTTCACGCCGTCGGGCGCCGCGGCCACCACCATCACCGTCCCGGGGGGCGGCTGGCTGGCCCAGGGGTTCCGCGTCAGCTCGGCCCGCTACGAGCGGACGGCGACGGTGCCGGATCTGGGCCAGCCGCAAGCGACCTACCTGGAGTTCGGCGCGGTGAACCATCAGGCCACGCTCAGCGTCGACGGCACGATGGTGGCCACCAACACCACCTCGTTCACCCCGTCGGTGTTCGACCTCACCGGCGTGGTCAAGCCCGGAATGAGCCACAAGCTCACCGTGGACGTGAAAGGGCGCGACGCGCTGAAGTCGTCCAGCGGCAAGAAGCTGGTGCCGGACGCGGCCGGCTGGTCGGCAAACGTCCCGCAGGGGATCTTCCGGTCGGCCGTCCTGCGCGCGGTGCCGGCGCTGCACGTGTTCGAGACCCTGGTGCGCACGGACGTGGCCGCGGATCAGTTCAGCATCGACGTCTGGGTGAAGAACGACGGCGCGGCGGCCGCGAACGCCACGGTGGACGCCGCCCTCTCCAGCTGGACCTGCGACGGGACCGCGTACCCCAGCGTCCCGTCGGCGGCCGTCGCCGTTCCC
This sequence comes from Myxococcota bacterium, assembly GCA_025934105.1. Classification (GTDB taxonomy): domain Bacteria; phylum Myxococcota_A; class Polyangia; order Fen-1088; family Fen-1088; genus JADGRB01. Next base: position 790 of record JAICYS010000108.1, read on the forward strand.
GCCGGCAAGACCGTGAAAGTCACGCTGGGGCCGGTGAAGTGGGGGCTGGGCCCGGCGTCCTACTGGTGGCCCAACGTTCCGTACGTGGCGGGGTACCGCGCGAAGCTGCACGTGGCCCGGGTGACCGTCACGCCCGACGCGGCCGGTGGGGGCGCGGCGGCGGCGCACGCGATTTCGGTCCGCTTCGGGTTCCGCCAGACCCAGCAGGTCGGCGCGCACTACGAGCTCAACGGCGTCCCCGTGAAGTTCCGCGGCGACAACATCCAGGGCGCCGACTACGACAGCATCAAGAACGGCGCGGGCGTGTCGGACGCTTACGATCAGTTCCCCGGCTTTTTGCCGCCGTCGGCCAACAACCCGGGCTGGCCGCAAGCCGTCGACAACTGGCAGCGGCTCAATTACAACGTCGCGCGCCTGCACCAGGAGCCGGTGTCGCCCTACATGCTCGACGTGATGGACGAGATGGGGATGATGGTCATCGAGGAGACCGCCATCCGCGGGAGCAACAACGACCAGGACTTCCAGGCCGGCGCGGCCAACATGGTCGCTCACTTCAACGCGCTCATCCACCGCGACCGCAACCATCCCTGCATCATCCGGTGGAGCCAGTGCAACGAGCCGGAGATCGACAACACCAACTCCTCGTCGTTCGAGCAGCAGCTTTATCAGACGGCGATGGCGGCCGACGACACGCGGCCGGTCAGCGCCGACGCGTCGGGCTCGGGCCCCAACATCCTCAACAGCTACGGCGTGACCGCGTCCAACTTCACCGCCTTCGAGCATTACCCGAGCGGGTTCGCCACGTACACGCACGACGTGTCCGTCAGCACCACGCGCCCGTACGGCGACGGTGAGTTCATCTGGGCGGCCGACAACACGGCCCAGGGATTCATGTGGTTCGCCACCTCGACGGTGACCTTGCGCCAGAAGGACCCTTCGGACATTCGCCCCTACACCTTGCTCTCGGCCTGGGCCAGCTTCGTTCCGGGCGTGCGGTCCAACATGATGAGCATCGAACAGGGCGGTCCGCCGCTGTTCGACGAGGACAAGCTGCCGATGCCCTGGTCGAACCCGATCGTCACCCGCGTGCAACGCGCCTTCAACCCGGTGGCGGTGATCGACGCCGCCTACTGGGAGGCGAACAAGATGTCGGACAAGTCGGGGAACTGGCCGGTCTCGAAGCCGGCGGTGGCGCACGGCGCCTCGGTGAGCCGGCAGCTCACGGTGTTCAACGACACCTTCTCGGGGACCGGCGTCGACGTCGCCTGGGAGATGCACCAGGACAGCGCGACCGGGCCGATGTCCGGGCAGGGGTCGATGCACGTCGACGTCCCGCTGGCCGGCCACGTGAACGTCACCGCCAACCTGACGGCCCCGGCGGCCGGAACGACCGCGGTGCTGGTGTTGCAGTCCAGCAAGAACGGCAGCGTGATCTTTCGCGACGACGGCGAAGCCTTCACGCTTCAGTAGCGGGCCCCGGCAAACTCGGGAACTCCGGCGGTGCTTGCTCTGGGCAATCAAGAGTCAGCCGGCGGGGCCGGCGGCGTGATCGAGATGGTGGCCGGTCTGCGCGGCCTGCATCGCCTGCGCCGCTGCCTGAACGGGCTCGGAGACTTGCCGGCCTTCGTCCTGCGCCACGACGTCCGGTCCGGCCGGATCGATTGGTGGGAGCTGCTGCGGGACGACCGGCGGCTGCGGCCCTACGACTTCGAGTTCCACTTCAGCGTGGCTGGCCGCCGCGACGCCTATCACGCGGGCAACCTGGCCGCTTTGCGGGCCAGCGGGGCCGCGCAGGTGACGTCCCTCTTCGGGTTCAGCGACCTCTACGTTCCGCTGGTCATCGATCGGGAGTTCACGCTGAGCTTTTTCTGCGGCCAGTGGGCGGCGGAGGTCCCGTCGCGGCAGACCATCACCGGCGTCTGGCAGGAGCTCTCCGGGCACGACCCGGTGTTCGAGGACGTTCTCTTCAGCACCTGGGCGCGATGCTGCTTGCGGGTGCCGGTGCTCGCTCCGGCGGTTCGTGACGGCCTGATCTCGATCGGCCGGCTCCTGGGGCAGCTCTTCTCGGGCGACGCGCCCGGCGCCGAACGCGCCATCGACCGCGTGCGCGAGCAGGTGCTGCGGCCGTTCATCCACGACGACAGCTGGGTGGACTCCTGCCTGGACACGAGCGGGCTCACCCGGCCGCCCTGGGGACTGGACGATTTCATGGACGTCCGGATCACCGAGGAGACGCCGCTTCGTCACCGGCCGTCGCAGCTTGCGGTGATGGTGCCGAATCTGACCGCCGGCGCCGGCGGCGACGAGCTGGACGTCTGGATTGCGCAACGGAAGTTCCAGCATGAAGCCGTGCTGGCCGCCGCGCATCTGCCCGATCTCGTGGCCGCCAGCCTGGGAGATCACGCGGTCCTGGTCGCGCTGGCCGCGCCGCCGGCCTGTCGGGGACGCGCGCGCCAGGCTCATTTCGAGGAACAATGCCGGGGCCTGCGGGCGGCCGTCCACGAGCGCTCCGGCATCGCGTCGACGGTCGGCCTCGGCAAGGAGGTCGCCCCCGGCCAGGGGCTGGGACAATGCTTTCGCCACGCCGCGGCCGCGCTGGACGCGGCGCTGCGCAACGCCGCCGGGCTCTTGACGGCGTCGCCGCCGGCGAACGGCGACGCGGTGGTCGATCTGCGGGGCCTGGAGGCGGGTTTGAAACGGGCCTTCGAGCTGGGCCAGGCGCATCAGGCTCCGCTGGAGATCGTGCGCTACACGCGCGAAGTGACGGCGGCGACGGCCGCCCGGCCGCAGGCCATGGCGGTTCGATTCGTGTTGCTGCTGCGGGACGTGCTGGCTGTCCTCGAGTCGCGCCGCGTGCTGGAGACGGTGCGTAGCCGCGACCTCTACGCGGCGGCGCTGGACCGCCTGTCCGTCATGTCCGATTCCCAGCAGGTGGCGATGGAGTTCGAGCGGATCCTGGCCGAGCTGGCGCACCTGGGCTCGCAGCCCGGCGGTGCCGATCGCAGCGAGCGCCTGCGGGGCTCGATCGAATGGCTGCGCGGCAATTTGCGGGAAGCGGAGCCCCTGGAGATGTGCGCGCGGCGGGCCGGCCTGGCGCCCGGCAGCTTTCGGCGGGCGTTTCGAAAGCAACAAGGCGTCAGCTTTTCGGCTTGGCTGCGGAGGGAGCGGCTGGATGCCGCCCGGCGCACGCTGGTGCTGTCGGCCTTGAGCGTCGAAGAGGTGGCGCGGGACGCAGGATTCCGCGACACGCACACGTTCATTCGCTGCTTCCGGGCGCGGTTCGGACGGACACCGGGGGCGTTCCGTCGAGAAGGCAAGCTGGACGGGCTGAAGTGAGCCGCCGCGGGGGCGGCGACGCGCCAGCGCCGCCCGTCGGAGATGCCGGTGGAAGCGGGCGCCCTACTTGCCGTAGCCCGCGGCGAAGATGTCTGCCTGGACCAGCGTCATGACCGCCGCCGACGCGGCGCCGGCGGTCATGACGCCTTCGTAGAAATATCCTCGCCCGTGGTCGCTGTTGTCGCCGCCGGTGCCGAGGACGATGGCTCCTTGCTTCTTCATCTTGGTGTAGCCGCCGGGCCGCGCGCCGTCGTACATGGTGGTGAGGGTGGCGGTCTGCGCGTTGCCGGCCATGAGCGCGTACGTTCCGCCGCTTCTGCCAATCAAGACGGCGGTGACGTACGCATACGGCACGGAGGTGTTACCGGTGTACGCGCTGTTCGATCCCGAAAAGATGCCGTTCTCCAGGTCGGCCATCACCCACGGTCCGTTGCCGCCGCCGTGACCCCAGCCGGCGCCGCCGCCGAAGTAGATCGCCTCCATCGTGGCCGCCCCGTCGTCCTTGTCGTCGGTCTCCACGTTGCCGTAATCGAAGCAGCAACCACTGTTGCCATAGGCCTGCGTGTCGCCGCTCGTGACCATGTATTCGGTCTCGGCATCGTCTCCGGTGGCGATGCCGGTCGTTTGATCCAGCCGGTAACCGGTCCCCTCGCCGCCGGCGGGCGGCGTGCACCCGCCGTTGTCGTCGGACACGACCTTGATGCCGTAGACCTTGTGTCCCCCCAACGTCAGGGGCAGCGCGTCGGCGACGGCTTCGCGATCCTGGTGCCGGCAAACCTCCGCGCCGCCGGGCGAGCGCTTGAGGTGATTGCCCTTTCCCGACTGATCGTAGATGACCGAGATGGTGCAGCTGGCGCCGGCGCAGAACGTGTCCTGCGCGGCGGAGTCGGCGGCGCCTGATTGCGGCAGGAAGCCGATGTCCTGGGTTTTGCCGTCGGAGGCCCGCCGCACCTGGTAAAGCGGTCCGGGATACGCGGCCGACAGCCGCCGCACCGTGCTGTGCGCGGCCATGCACGGGGTGCCGCCCGTCGCAAAGATGTCGCACGGCCGGGCGAGCGCCGGCCGCCCTCCGTCGGCGCCCGCGTCGGCGGACGACGTTCCACCCGCGCCAGCGCCGCCGCCGGTCCCCGCCGAAACGCCGCCGCCGTGGCCGCTGCCGCCGGCCGCGCCCTTGCCGCCCATCTCGGCCCGGCCGCCCGTGTTGCCGGAGTCGCCCGCGCCGGCGACACCACCCGCGCCGCTGGCGCCGCCGGAGGCGCTCGCGCCGCCCGCGCCGACCGTCCCGGCGGTGACCGCACCGCCCGAGCCGGTGGACGCGCCTCCAGCACCACCGGAGCCTCCCGAGCCGGGCGGGCGTCCCGCGTCCGCGGAGCAGCCCGCCAGGCCGGCCAGCGTGAGGGACAGCGACAGAAGGACGGCGCGCCAGCCGCTCGCGCGCGCGACGCGGCGGACCGGGCGGCTGCCTTCACACGCATCACCGCGCTCCACCTGCCGGGCAATTCGATTCTCGAGATGGCGCATGACCTCTACTGTCCGACCGCGCGGGTTTGTGTCGGCCGATCCGGCCCCGGCAGCAGCGCTCCGTCGGCGCGTGGCGATCGCGGCGCGCGCGCGGGGCGATCGGCGCCCGAGACCCCCGAAAACGACCATCAATCTGATCACAAACGTCCACCGCCAACGCCAAATATCCGTGAGGACATGTTGAACAACTCAGGCCGCTGTTCGTTGCCGCGTTCGTTTCCGCGCCGCGCCGGGGGCGCCCTGCTGTGCGTCTGGCTGGCGGCGGCCGGGTGTGGATCGAGCGGCCCCGGCCAGACCAGCAGCGCGGGCGGCAGCGGACCCGGCGGGGCCAGCAATTCGACGGGGGGCGGCACGGGTGGCGCGGCCGGCACGCCCGCCACGACCGGCGGCGGCGGAACGACCAGCGGGGCGGGCGGGCGATCGAGCAGCGGCGGCGCCGGCGGTGGAACGGGCGGCGGCGTCGGCGGCGCGGGCGGGCGTGCCGGCGGTGGCGGAATGGGCGGCACGGCGGGCAGCGCCGGCGCGGCCGGGAGCAGCTTCTCGATGCCGGTCAAGCCGACCGCGGTGACCGGCGCGTCGATGGTGAGCGATCCGGCCGCTTCGGGCGGGTCGTCCGTCGGCCTGGGCACGGCCGGCAGCGGCGCGCAGGCGACGGGCCTGCCGGCCGCCAGCAAGCTGGCCATCCACTACGCCTCGGTTTCGGTGGGGACGATCAGCGTGTCGGTCAACGGTGGCGCCGCCGTCAAGGTGAACGTTCACTCGACGGGGGCCACGGCCGGATCGTTCATCTACGCCATCATCACCGTCGCGATCCCGGCCAACGCCACCGTGCTCGTCACCAGGGCCAGCAGCGACGTGGCGGTGAACATCGATCAGCTCATCGTCGGAAACGGCGATCTGGGCTTGCCGCAGGACATCTGGAATCTGCCGGCGTTCAAGCCGGCGCCGGGGGCCTACACGGCGGACTGGCAGGCGTTGGGTCTCGCTTACACCACGCCGGAATGGTGGCGGGACGCAAAATTCGGGGCCTGGGCGCACTGGGATCCGCAATCCATGCCCGAGCAAGGCGACTGGTACGCCTACCGGATGTACCAGCAGGGGTCGGCCGACTTCAATTACCAGGTCAGCCACTTCGGCGACCCGTCGGTCTACGGCTACAAGGACATCGCCGAGAACTGGGTGATCGACCAGTGGAACCCCAGCAGCTTGATGGATCTGTACGTTCAGATGGGCGCCAAGTTCTTCATGGCGATGGGCTCTCACCACGACAACTTTGCCTGTTACGACTCGGCCTACCAGCCCTGGAACACGGCCAAGGTCGGGCCCAAGCAGGACATCGTCGCCGTCTGGGAGCCGCTGGCCCGCAAGGCGGGGTTGCGCTTCGGGATCGGCTTTCACAACACACCGGCCCGAACTTGGGGCCAGTGGATGCCGATCCGTTACACCAGCGATTCCAAGGGTCCGTACGACGCGCTCCAGACCGTGCTGGACGGCAAGGGCAAGTGGTGGGCGGGCATGGATCCGGTGGATCTGTACGGGTACAAGCACTCGACCGACTGCTCGAACCAGCAGTGCAACAATTCGCCGTACGGGACCCAGTTCATGTACCGGGTCGACGAGGCCATCGACAAGTACCATCCCGACGTCATCTATTTCGACGACCACGCCGGCGACTCGCAGGTCGATCTGGGCGTTCACATGGGCTTGGGGTCGATCGCGCCCACCATCCTGGCGAACTACTACAACAAGTCGTTGAGCTGGAACCAGGGGAAGATGGACGTCGTCATGAACATGAAGGGCGTCGGCGGCCAATACGACAGCTTCCAGGACAACGAAGCTCTGCTCCCGTACGTTCAACGCGCGCTGGTCCGGAGCACCGAGGCCAACACCGAAGCGCAGATCAGCGCGTATCCGTTCCAGACCGAGCTCGACATCCAGAGCGGCAACTGGCACTACCTGACCGGCGCCGGCTACACCGACGCGGTGACCCTGGTGACCACGCTGATGCAGAACGTGTCGCGCAACGGAAGCCTGCTGCTGAACCTGACCCAGCACGGCCGGGGAAACCTGGACCCGCAATGCACTCAGATCGCTCAGGACATCGGCGCCTGGCTGAAGGTCGACGGCGAGGCGGTTTACGCGTCACGGCCGTTCGAGGTGTCGGGCGAATTCTCGGGAGCGACACAGCTCGTGGCCTATACGCGCAATCAGGGGAACGTCTACGCGACCGTGTTCAACTGGAAGGGCGGGGCGATCTCGCTGCCGTCGTTGAAATCGGGCGGCGCCACCGTCGGAAAGGTCTCCAAGGTGGACATGCTCGGGTCGACGGTCGGCATGACGTTCTCGCAGACCGCCCAGGGCCTGACGGTGACCCCGGCCGGATCCGTGCCCGCCCTGACCGGAATCAACAACACGCAGCTGGCCTCGGTAATCCGGGTGTTGCGCATCGCCCACGACAAGGGCTGGATCAACGACGACGATCCCGCGTCCAGCGCGCCGGGCTGGCTGCGGCAGTGCAACCTCGGGACGGGCGATTACAACAATGACCTCACGACCAGCAGCACGGCGGGCGCCGCCTGGACCTCGACCTTCACGGGCACCGGCCTCGACGTCTACGCGCCGAAGCAATCGGGCGCGGGAAAGATCGAGATTCAGGTCGACGGACAGATGCAAGCGACGGCCGATCTCTCGACCACCGGCGCGCGCCAGCCACAGCAGCTCGTCGCTCAGGTGACGGGCCTGACCTCCGGCCAACACACCGTCAGCATCGTCAACCGGGGCCCCGGCACCGTCGCCGTGGATGCCCTCGTCGTCCACTAGTGCACTCGTGCACCGCCGTCGAAATAACGTCACGTTCGGCCGATGATCCGCGCCGGACGCTTCGTTGCTTCTCCTCACAATACCTACGGGTATTCCTCGTCGTCGCGCCTCGCGTCCAGCGCGGCTTGTCGGCCTCGGCGTTGACGCTATTTCGACGGCGGTGCACTAGCGAGCGGCCACAAAGTTCGGTCAATCGAGGGGAGCTCGGTGAACGGCATGGCCGTTGGCGGCTAGGCCGGTCGATCGGGTAGCGCCCTGCAACTCGCGGACGGGGCTTGACCTAGAATGCTAGCAAGCTAGTATTCCAGGTGGACCGATGGCGGGTGAGCCGAAACAATTCAACGTGTACCTGCCGACCGAGCTGATTCGCGAGGTGAAGCACCACGCCGTCGAGGCCGAGCAATCGCTGTCGGCCATCGTCGCGGCCGCGCTGCGGGCTTACCTCGACGAGCAGCGACGCAAGCGGAGGAGACCATGAGCACGCAAGGCATCGAGGGTCTGCTGTTCGAGACGCACAACTGGGGCAAGACGGTGGCCTTCTGGCAGGGGCTCGGCTACGTGCTGGAGCTGGAGACCGGGCACAACTCGGGCCGCCTGCGCCACCCGAGCGGCGGCCCCTACATCTTCGTCGCGGAGAGGCCGTCCACGCAGCCGTTGAAGGTGGTGCCGGCCGTGGCGGTGAAGGACGCCGCCCAGTTCGCGCCGCCCCATTCCGCGACCGTCATTCACCCGTTCGAACCGCAACACTGGCCCGGGCTGGAGATGCTGCTCGCCGATCCCGACGGCCGCGAGCTGGGCGTGCACGCGCCGCTGCCGGCCAAGCACGGCAAGGCGCGCCGTGGCTGACGCCGCCGCCCCCCAGCCCGAGGACACGGCGGCGCGTGTCGCCCTCTGGCGGGCGTTGCACGTGCAGATCGACCCGCCCCCGCACGTGTTCGACGATCAGGTCGGGCTGCGGCTGGTCGCGCCGGTCCAGGGCTGGCAGCAGCGGCCCGACATGAGCCCGTTCACGCGGCCCTTTCGGGCGTCCATCGTCGCGCGCGCCCGGTTCATCGAAGACCTGGTGTCGGAACAGGCGGCCCGGGGCGTCGGCCAGTACGTGATCCTGGGCGCCGGGCTGGACACGTTCGCGCAGCGCCGGCCGGAGGTCGCTTCACGCCTGCGCGTCTTCGAGGTGGATCGACCGGGCCCGCAGGCCTGGAAACGCCGCCGGCTCGTCGACCTGGGATTCGGGGTTCCGCCCTTCTTGCGGTTGGTGCCGGTCGACTTCGAAGCCGGGGAGGGCTGGTGGGAGCGCCTGCTGGCGGCGGGCTTCCAGCCGCGAGAGCCGGCGGTCGTCGCCTCGACGGGCGTCAGCATGTACCTCACGCGTGAGGCGAACGCCGCGACGTTGCGCCAGGTCGCCGGCCTGGCCGCCGGATCGACCCTGGCCATGACCTTCTTGTTGCCGATCGAGCTGGCGCCCGCCGACGTGCGTCCGGGCGTCGAGCGCGCCGTCGAGGGCGCGCGCGCCAACGGAACCCCGTTCGTCAGCTTCTTCACACCGCAGGAGATCCTGGCCCTGGCCCGACAGGCCGGGTTCGACCAGGTCCGACACGTTTCGGCCGACGACCTGGCCGGCCGGTACTTCGCGGGCCGGCTCGACGGCCTGCGCCCGCCCGCCAACACCGAGGAGATCCTGGTCGCGGAGACCGCGCGCCACGCTTCGATGTAGACGCGCCGCCAGGAAACCGGACGCGCGAGAGATGCCCGCGCGGCCGGCCGCTCAGGGACGAAAACCGATCGAGGTCGACACCACGTCGGACGGCAGACCGGGAATCCGAGAGACGGCGAACTTCGCGTAGAGCGGCCCCGCCGCCGCCGCCGGCCCGGGCGCGAGGGGCTGACAGCTCCCTTCATCGAACGCGCAGGTCCCGCAGATCTCTTGCACGCCGCCGGTCAGGACCGCCGAAAAGCTCGCCGCCAGATTGATGTACAAGCTTGCCGAGTTCTTGACGGCCGGAACGGCGATGGTCAGCGCGCCGGTCGTCACCACCACCGGCACCTGCGGATAGGGAGCCGCCGCCGCGCAGCTGTCGGCCAGGTACGCGTCCATCGTGGCGGTCGCGAGCGGCCCCAGCACGTACCGTGGCTCGGTCCCCTCCAGTCGGGCCAGCACCGCCCGGCCGGACAGGGGCGCCCGGACGCCCGCGCAATCCTGGATCAACACCCGCTCGGCGAAGGGGGCCGTCAGCGCCAGGGTCTCGCCGGCCGCCGCGGGCAACGGCCAGTAGGGGGCGCGGGCCCGATCGTTGACGACCGCGCCGCCCGGATCCAGCGGCGGCAGCCCGCAGGGGCAGATCTTCGTCTCGTAGGCGATGGCCGGGACCGCCCCCGCCGGCAACACATGAATGGCGTTCCAGACGTCGTCGACCGACGTATGCCAAAAGTTCTGGAAGTTGGCGGCGAACACCGCCGGATCGCGCGCTTCCGGAGATTGCTCGTAATAGCGAAGGAAGGCGTCCATCCCGTAGGTCCGGATGAGGTGGCGCACGAAGATCCCGCCCTGCACCGACACGTCATCCGACGCCGACTCCAGCTCGCCCACCAGGCCCTGCCAGGGGACGTCGGCGGGGTAGCTCGGTGGATCGCCGTCGCACGAGATCGCCTCGGCGATGCCTTCGGCCAAGAACGGGATCGGCTTGCGCTGCTTGCGCAAGTACATGTACGCGTGATTGAGCTCGTGCGCATCGGGCAGCGCGGGCGCGTCGATCTCCAGGCTTTGCTCCCAGATGCACCCGCCTTCGTCCGCCTCCTGGCACGCGGCGAGGACGTGATCCGGCGACAGCCAGCGGTAGGTGATCTTGCCGTCCGGCATGTGCAGCAGGGTCTGGACGTCCGCCCATTCCGTCTCCAGCGCCGCCAGCCCGTTCAGGCCGGCGAGGTCGGACGGGACGGTCACGTCCGGATCGACGTACAGCCGAAAGTGCGCCGACTCGCCGACCAGCGTTCCGGGCGGGGTGGGGCGCCCACACGCGCACAGCGCCGACAGCGCCAGGGCGGCCAACGGGCCGGTCACGAAAGATCGCGCTCTGCCCATCCGACCGGTGCCAGCCTAGTGCTTCAGACCCGAAGTTCGTACCGGATATCGCGGCGGCCGCCTCGGACGCCGGGCCCTCCATTGCTCCTCGGTACGTCCCTGCCGGTACGCGCTCTGGTCGCGCCTCGGCCGCGAGGCCGATCCCGTCGCGCAACCCGGAACGCTCTCCGGGTCTGAACGACGAGCAGCAGTCCTCGGCGCGCGCGCCGCAGCCAGGTGCTACGTTTCGGGCATGCGCTACAACCTCCTCGGCAACACCGGCCTTTACGTCTCCGAGCTGTGTCTGGGCACCATGACGTTCGGCGGAAGCGGCGGGATGTGGCAGGCCATCGGACGCGTCGGGCGGGACGAGTCGCTCGCGCTGCTGGCCGCCGCCCTCGACGCCGGCGTCAATTTCATCGACACCGCCGACGTCTACTCCGACGGCGACAGCGAGCGCCTGCTGGGCGAAGCGCTGAGGACCCTCAACCGGCCGCGCGAGCAGGTCGTGATCGCCACCAAGGTGCGCGGCCGCACCGGACCGGGCGTCAACCAGGTCGGCCTCTCGCGCGCGCACGTCCTGGCCGGCATCGACGCCAGCCTGCGCCGCCTGGGGCTGGACCACGTCGACCTCTACCAGATCCACGGCTTCGATCCGGTGACGCCCATCGAAGACACGGTGCGGGCTCTCGACGACGTGGTCCGCGCCGGAAAGGCCCGCTACGTCGGGTTCAGCAACCTGCCCGCCTGGGTGGCGTCGCGCGCGATCACCTTCGCCGAGCAGAACGGCCTGGCGCGCTTCCAGAGCGCCCAGGTCTATTACTCGATCGCCGGGCGCGACATCGAACGCGAGATCGCGCCGCTCTGCCAGGCCGCCCGCCTGGCCGTCCTGCCCTGGAGCCCGCTGGCCGGCGGGCTGCTGTCGGGAAAGTTCGATCCGGACAAGAAGGGCCCCTCGGACGCGCGCCGTGCCTCGTTCGACTTTCCGCCCGTCAACATGGATCGGCTGCCACGGGTGCTGGCCGCGCTGCGGGCGGTGGCGGCCGAGGCCGGCGTTTCGGTGGCGCGGGTCGCGCTGGCCTGGCAGCTCACCCGCCCGTTCGTCACCAGCATCATCATCGGCGCCAAGCGGATCGATCAGTTGACCGACAACCTGGCCGCGGCCGACCTGCAGCTGTCGGCGGACCAGGTGCGCAGCCTCGACGAGGCGAGCGCGCTGCCGTCCGAGTACCCGGGGTGGATGGTCGATTTCCAGAACTCGCGCGATCCGCGGGGCGCCGTCCGGCCGCCCACCGACGCCGAGATTCGCGCTGCCGCCGAACGTCTCAAATGACCCGCCGGCGGCGCGACGAGACTCCGCGCACTTTCCAGTCCCGTCGCGGTCTGGCATGAAGGGGGGTGGAGGTTCTCCCCATGACGTCAGCCCCTCGCGTGCTTTCCTTTCTGTTCGTCTTCAGCCTTCTCGGCGGCGCGGCCCGCGCGGCCGGCAACCCGCCGAGCTGCGTGAACGACATCGACTGCGTCGCCACGCCGGCCTGCGGCGGCGACGTGTGCGATTACCCTCAGCTCAAGTGCATGCCGGCGGACGCCAGCCACCAGGGCAGCGACGGCTGGTGCACCGTGGACACCGACTGTAAGTGCCACGCCGACGGCGCGACGTGCGTGAACTCGTTCTGCACCTTCACCGTCCCGAAGGGCGGCAACGGCGGCGCCTCCGGCGGCGGCGCGCCCGGACAGGGAGGAGCCGGGCAGGCGGGCGCGCCGGGCTCGGGCGGCGCTTCGGGCGGCAGCTCCGCGACCGGCGGTTCGGCCGCCGGCGGCAGCAACGACGGCGGGGGCTGCGACGTGGGCGGCTCCGGGCCACAGGGGCTGTGGCTGGCTGCCGGTGTTTGCTCGCTGGCGATCGCCTGGGCGCGACGCCGCCGGCGTTCGGCCTGAGCACCGGCGCGGACCGCCGCGCAACCAGACCAGGTCGAGGCTCCGGCGCCCGGTTCATGGATCGTCCTTGACAGACCTCAGCCATGGGCCAGAAGATGGCGCGTGGCATTTTGCCGATATTGTTCGGCGCTCCTGAGGGAAAGAGGGACAACACGATGAAGCGATGGATACCGTTACTGCGGGTGTGTAGCGTTTTGGGGCTGATGGCGGCATCTGGTTGCGCGACCGCCATTCACGGGACCGCACCGGCCGGGAACGGCTCGCTGTACGCGGTTGGCTCGCGGAACAACATGGCGACCGCCTGGATTTGCCCGGCCACGCCGACCAAGGGCGAGTGCCAGGAGATCAACGTTCAGGAGACCGAGCGATGAAGAAGCTCGCCAAGCTCTTGTTGGTTGCCGCCGCGCTGACGGCCGGGTGTGCCAGCACCTACTCCAGCATCGCCAAGAACGAAGACGGCAGCTACACGCTGACCAAGATCACCAACGGCTTCTTCCGGATCAAGGGCACGGTCTTTCATTGCACCGGGCAGGGACAGACGCTGTCCTGCGCCGAGATCGACACGCCCTGAGCAAGTCCGGATCGTCCGCCGCCTCGGAAGGGCGGCGGACGATCCTCTTCACACCCGGGTGCAGAACCCGAGGCTGAAGATGATGCCGTTGACGTAAGTGCCGGAGCTGCCCGCGGTCGCGTTGTCCACCGACGGCTGCTCGGAGAAGAGGTTGAAGAAGTAGCTCATCTGCATGCGCAACTGGGAGGACGAGGTCCGGCCCACCACCAGGCCGACCGTCGCTTCAGGCGAGACGCCGCTGGCGCCCGATCCTCCGAAGGTGGCCGCGCTCCAGCGAAACGCCCCGCCCACGTACGGCGACACCGAGGTGGCCCACAGCGGGTAGTAAACGCCGACGCCGGCGTCGAAGATCAAGTTTCCATCGTGCCCCATGAGGTCGATGAAGCCGTCCCAGAGCAGGAACTGCGCGTCGAAGTAGACGAACCCGTTGACGCCCGCCGCCGCCGGGCTGCGCGACCCGTCGGGCCGATTGAAGGCCGCCAGCGCCAGAACGCTGGCGCCGGCGCGCATCCGGACGCTGTGAACGATCGGTGGCGCGGCTTCCGCTTCGGTCAGGTTGCCGAGCGCCGCCGTTTTTCCGGGCGTCGCGTTGGCTCCGAACCCAAGCGCCAATCGATCGAGCACGCCCGGGAGATCGTCGTTCGACATCGCGGTCAGATCGCCGACGTACGTGGTCTCGCCGGAGGGCACCCGGTAGACCGTCAGGCGCGCCCGCGTGGTCGAACCCAGTCGGGTCAGGTGCAGCACCGCCGCGAAATCCGCTCTGGCTTCCGCCCCGGCTTGCAGCGCCTGCTGGGGAGAGATCGCCTGCGCCGCCGGGGCGCCGGCCAGCACCACCGTGCGGCCTCCCCGGGCCAGGTTCCCTTGCAGCATGTCGCGGGCGGCCTCGAGGGTCCCCTCCTCGACGTTGATCCCTTGCGTCGGCAGCAACGCGACTGTTTCGGCCCGGGCGTTGGCGGCCATTCCCAGCAGAACGATGATGACAAGCGAGGCTCGATGCATGCAAAAGCATCATACCCATTTCGGCTTCGCGCGGATGAGTTTTGTTTTTGGGCTTACGTCCGCGCAGAGCCTCGCTGCTTTGGCTACATTTGCGCGTACCGTTTGGCGGCTGCCAGATCGCGCCGCAACTCGTCGGCGGTCCGCCGCGGACCGTATCCAGGCGTGTCGCGCTGGATCCGCCACCCCTCTTTCAAGGGGCCGGCATCCACCACGTCGAACCCAAATCGATCGATGAGGCGCGCCACCGCGGCCTTGGCGTCGCGGTCGTCGCCGGCGATGGCCAGCGCGCGCCGGTTCTTCGTTCCTGGCGGCTGTCCGTCGGTCGTCAACGCAGCCGCGTAGATGTGGTTGAAGGCTTTGACGACCCTGGATTTCGGCAAGTGCGCGGCCAGCAGCTCGGCTGTCGTCGTCGTCTCGCTGTCCAGCTCCGGGATGTGACCGTCTCGTTGCGGGTAGTAGTTGTCGGTGTCGATGACGATCTTCCCCGCCAGCGGTTCCACCGGGACTTGCCGCAAGTTCTTGAGCGGGATCGTCACCACCACCATGTCTCCGGCCTTGGCCGCCTCCTCGGCGGTGGCCGCCCGCGCGCGGGGCCCCAGTTCGCTCACCAGCCCAGCCAGGGTGTCCGGCCCGCGCGAGTTGCTGACCACCACGTCGTACCCGTTCTTCACGGCCAGCCGCGCCAGCTGACTTCCGATCTTCCCCGCGCCGATGAGCCCGATGGTCGCCATGGCGACCCAACATAGCCGTGCCGGCCGGCGCGGCAAGCCGGGCGAATCCCCGAGCGGGCCCTCAGGCGGATGATTCGACCAGCCGGCCGCCGCGAACGGTCAGGACGAACGTGACCGGGCCGTCGTTGACGAGCTCGACCGCCATGTCGGCGCCGAAGCGCCCGGTCTCGACGGCGAGGCCGCCGGCGCGCAGCGCGGCGGCGACCCGCAGGTACAGCGCCTCGGCGCGCCCGGGCTCCTCGGCCGGCTCGAAGCTGGGGCGGTTCCCTTTCGCCAGCGTCGCGCACAGCGTGAACTGGCTGATCGCCAGGCAGGCGCCGCCCGCGGCGGCCACGGTCAGGTCCATCGGCGTGCGGCCGGGAAAGATTCGCAGCGCGGCGACCTTGCGGGCGGTGGCGTCCGCGTCGGTCTCGCCGTCGCCCTTCTCGACGCCGACCAGCAACACCAGGCCGCGCGCGATCCGGCCGACCACCTCGCCGCCGGCGCGCACCTCCGCGCGCGCGACCCGTTGCACGACCGTCTTCATGGCCGCCAGAGTAGTGGACCGCACGAGCGGAGACGAGAGCCGCGACGCCGGTCTTTCGGCGCCGGCCGCGGCGCGCCTGGCGCGGGCCTGCAGCGGAGGCCCGACCGCGGCGCGCCTGGCGCGGGCGTGCCGCCGACTATTGCAGCGCGCCCACCAGGTCGTCGAGGCACGCGGGGACGCCGGCCGACGGGTTGGGCAGCCCGTTGCTCGCCAAATAGATGTAGCCCACGGCCGGGCGGGCGGCGGCCACGAAAGCCTGATCCAGCCCCGCCACACCGTACGGAATCACGCCGAAGTCGCGCCGGTCGTGCGCCACCCGCCGACGGTAGGCGGCGCCGGCAACCCGCCGCTCGCGTAGATCAGGATCACGTCGACGGAGCCGACGTAGCTCTCGGTGGTGTCGGTGCCGGGATTGCCGACGCTGAAGTCGAAGCCCAGCGCCTTGGCCTGCCCGCTCAGCGTGCCGTCGTACGATTCGTGGCCGGCGCCCGTCGACATCTCGTCGAGGAAGATGCCTCTCACGCCCGGGTACCAGCTCCGATACCCCTTCAGGTCGCCGACCAGATCAGCGGCCGGGCGGCCCCCCGCAACGTGTGACCTCCGCGGGCAAGGACGCGGGCGCGCGCTCAGCCGAATGTACATCTTTTCCGGCAGCTCGTGCACCGCCGTCGAAATAGCGTCACGTTCGGCCGACGATCCGCGCCGGACGCTTCGTTGCTTCTCCTCACAATAGCTACGGGTATTCCTCGTCGCCGCGCCTCGCGTCCAGCGCGGCTTGTCGGCCTCGGCGTTGACGCTATTTCGACGGCGGTGCACGAGCGCATCCAGGCACGGTGAGCTGGCGAGTGGAGGCGGCGCATCCAGGACCGCGGCGTCGCTCGACCGATGTGTCGCGCCGGATGCGCCGCGCAGCGCCCGAAGCGTTCGGGTGTTCGCCGAATCATGGCGGCGGGCGTATCGTCGGCGCGTGATCGGCCCGCGCGCCCTGGTCCTCGCCGCGTCGTGGATCGCGGCGGCTCTGGGCGGCCGGACGCCGGCGCGTGCCGCCGGCGACCCTGCGATCGATCGCGCGCCGGGACCGAAGGCGTTTCTCTGGCTGGCCGTCGGTCCGGCCTTCGCCGTCGAGCGCTGGAGCCCCGAGGGCGGCAGTCCTGGCGCGCGTTACACGGGCTGGGCGCCCGCGCTGGACCTGGCCGTCGGCCGGCGGGTGCGGCCGCGGCTGGCGGTCGCCGCCGATCTGCAGGTCGCGCCGATCGTCGACCGAACGGAGGTGTATCGGGGCGGTTCCTACCCGCTGGTCGACACGCTTCACTTCGTCGACACGCTGAGCGCTATCGTCGACGACACGCTCTGGCGGCACCCCCGGTTTCACGTCGGCGGCGGCGTCGGCCTGCTGGCCGCGACCGACGTCGACACCCACATGGGCAGCACCGCGACCAACTGGGGTGTGGCGCTGTCCGCCCACGCCGGGTACAGCCGCCCGCTCGGACGTGGCTGGTCGCTGGGCGCGATGGCCCGTGTCACGGTCTATCGTTTCGGCTCCGATGCGCCGCCGCCGGCCAGTTCGCTGGGGATCTTGCCGGCGCTGCTGGTGACCTTCGGCCGATAGCTCGGCGCGGGGCAGCGCCGCAATCGCGCCGATGGCGAGCGCCGCCGGCCGCGGCGGTGCGATGGCGCGGTCGCGCGGAATCCGGCACGGCAGCGGCCCGCGGCTGCCGCCGGTGTCGCCGTGGTCCGCGGCCGCCGCCGCGCAGCCGGGCGCCGCGGGCCGCCGGGGCGCTGCCGCATCTTACGGAGCGTGGGCGGATTGGTCGCGCCGCCCGGAACCGTCCTAGACTAC
>JAICYS010000001.1 GCA_025934105.1 Myxococcota bacterium
AATTTTCGCCGCGTAAACTGTAATATGCAACCATCAGGGCGCAACCTGACCAAATCGTCACTGGCCGCGTTACGGCGAATCATGTGCTGATGTTCCATTGCGGGAACAACGGAGCATTGCTCGTGTCGCGCCATCATACGCTGCCGCCTGTTGTCGCCACGCCTGAGCCGTCCAAGCCGAAGGAAACCCGGCGCAAGCGCGGCATCGGCGGCGTCTGGCGCAAGCGCGCGACAGACGGCTCCGATGAGGCGGACGAGATCGACGATGGCCCGCTGCCCGCACCTGCTCCGCACCCGGCCGCCAGCGACACGGCCAGAGCCAGGCGCCGCAGGGCACCGGAAAAGCGATCGGGGCGGCACAACGTTGTGATCGGCACTCTCCAGTAAAGGGGGCGCCTTCGCCGAATTTGGTGCAGTCGAGGGAGGTGCCAGCGCCGCGGTTCACGGGTGCACCGCGACATGAACGCGCCAAGAGCCCGTGGCGAGCTTCGCCGCGCCCGCGAGCGGCCGCCGCCCTTCGGCCCATCTCAAAGTCGGCTCGCGTCGTCCATCTTCATCTGATCGTAGAGCAAGAGATCCTTGCCCGCGACGTAGCTGCCGCCGGACTGCGTCGCCAGCGCGCCGTTGTCGTGATCGCTTCCCGGAATAACGTCCCCAGGCCTCCTGACTCGGCAGCCCGTAGACGACGTCGTTGGTCTCGCGCTCTGCGCCGCCGGACTCGCCGCCAAGATCTTCATCTTGGGAAACTTGGCGGCCATCCCGCCCTGCGTCGTCTGCCAGATCCCGTTCGAGTGCCCGCGATGAGCTGCGTGAGCGCGTCCTTCGTGTAGGCGCACCCCTGCAGCAAATTCGGCGGCGCCGTCCCTTGTGAGGGGGCATGCCCATTTGCCGGAGAGCCTCGATGAACACGCGACGTTCCCTCCATCGTTTGACGCTGGCGTTCTCGGCCTGCCTGGTCCTGGCGTGCGGTTCCAGCGGCAACGACGCTGACTCCGGCGCGGAGCTGTCCGGCTCGGGCGGATCGGCCTCCCCCGGCGGCACGACGGGCGCCGGCGGAACCGGCACCGGAGGCAGCCTTTCGGCCGGCGGCGTCTCGGGCGACGCGGGGGCCCCGGGAACGGGAGGTGTCGCCGCGACCGGCGGGGCGGGCGGCACCGGGATTGGCGGACGCGCCGCCGGCGGCGCGGGTGGCCGCCCGACGGGCAGCGGCGGCGGGTCGGGCGCGGCGGGCGCAACCGCCACCGGCGGCGGCAGCGGGACGGCCGGCAGCTCCGGCGGCGGCATCCCGAGCGGCTACCCGACGCCCACGGCCGCCAACCGAGCCAGCTGCATGTCGGTGCCACAGACGACTTCGGACTCGGGCGCCAAGATCTGCCCGGGGGGCGGGGCCGGGCCGGTGTGCGTCGAATGCCTCTTCGGCGGCACCACGTACGACAGCAACACCACGCCCACCGCTCAATGCACCTCCGAGGCGGGCAATTACGCGGTCACCGTCACGCTGGAAGGGGCCGCCGCGGGCCAGACGGAGGTCGACGCCGAGATCAACCGCATGCTGCTCGCGCCGACCCGCACCACGGCCGGGCAATCGGTGACGTCCTCGTTCGTGGTGAACGTCCGCGCGCGTGAAGGACAGCCGACCGAGAACGTCGCCGCCGGCTATCCGGGCCTCGATCTTTACTTTTCGGGCACCAGCGCCGAACCGCCGCAGGTCTCGGCGATCGGTTACGCGTTGGTGAGCGCGGCGACCAAGCCGATCATGGTGTACGTCGCGGGCGACTCGACGGTCTGTGACCAGACCGACTGGGACTACGCAGGCTGGGGTGAGCTGCTGCCGCAGTTCTTCGCGCCGCCCATCGGCATCGCCAACTACGCCGACAGCGGCGAGAGCTCGGTCAGCTTCCTGGCCAGCGGCGCCGAGTGGGGCGCCGTCAAGGGCGCCATGACCGCCGGCGACTGGGTGCTGATCCAGTTCGGCCACAACGACAAGACCACCAGCTCGGCGACCTTCCAGGCCAACATCACGCAGATGGTGAAGGACGCCAAGGCCAAGGGCGCCACGCCGGTGCTGATCGCGCCGCCCGCGCGCGCGACGTTCAGCGGCGGCAAGCTGACCGATCAGTCCAGCCTTCACGGCGCCGACATGCAGGCCGTGGCGACGGCCCAGAACGTCGCGTTCATCGATCTGACGTCGACGACCACCGACTGGTACAACCAGCTGGGATCGAGCGGCTGGCAGCAGTACCACGCCCTCGGGACCGACGCGACCCACACCAACCGCGCCGGCGCCGACAAGATCGCGGGGTTCGTGGCCGAGGCGGTCAAGTCGCAGAAGCTCGGCCTCGCGGCCTATCTGCGGAACTGAGGCGGGCCGGGGCGCACCCGGCCGGCGCCGCCCGGGGACCTCCATTCCGGAACGAACGCGCGGCCCGACGGGGAAGCGCTCGCCACAAAAAAGCGGGAACTCGAAGCCGTAACCACAGAAGGCCGAGGCGCGAGAGCGCGTCGCTCAGCCGAACTTGGCTACCGTTCCGGACGCCTCAACCCGGGACAGCCAGACGCCGCCAGAGCGCCGATGCGCCCGCGACGGCCAGCGCGCCGGCCAGCCAGATGGGCGGCAGCTCCCACCGGAGGTGCAGCCAAGCAAACATCGCCGGCATCATCAGGGCTCCTGCGGCGACCCACAGCGCGCCACAGATCCACCGCAGGCGGGTCCACTTCTGGCGGGTGTCGGCGATCGCGAACGCCGCCAGCGCGAAGAGGCAAGCCTGTTGCAAAAGCGCCAATCGGACGATTCCGTGGACCAGCGACGAGCGGCGCGCGATCGAGACAGAGGCCTCGGCCGCGCGCTGGCGAGCGGAGTTGCCGGTGATGGCCAGGGCAGCCGCCGGGGTCGCGTCCGGCGGGCCCGACAGCGACATCGGCCGCAGGTCGCCTGGCGGGACCGTCGTCGCCGTCGCCGCCCTGACCAGCGCCACCGTCGGAAAGCACAGACCCAGCAGCAGCCAGGGCAGGATGGTCGAGCGCAGCAGAGCGCACCGGCTGAGCGGTCGGGTGACAAAGAACTCCCGCGCCGCCCGAGAGTTCGACGCCGCCAAGCCGCTCGCGACCATGCATTCGAACCCGACGGTGACCGCGAGCCCCCTCAGGGGCGAACTGAGGAGACTGGGCAGGAAACCGAGGCCGCCGAGCGCCAGCGCGGACCACCAGACGGCTCGCGAGGCTCGAAGGTTGGCGCAAAGAGCGATCAGGCCGACACCAGCCGTCCGGCGGCGAAGCCGGACGTGGCGGTTGCGACTGCTCGGGATCTCGGGTGCACCACGGCCACGCCGGCCGTCCCGCCCCGTGGCCCGTGCCGCCAGCCCAAAGAAGCCGTCGCGCGGCGACGCGAAGCAGCCGACGAGGGCCAGGGCCGGCGAAGCGGCTGCCATCCCGGTCAGCCCGGCGGCGGCAAACGACACGGCTGCAGCGAAAAGTACGATGTACGCCAGCGGGACCGCGCCCAGCAAAAGGACCCAGCCGGATCGTCCGGCAAATCGGTGACCGACGGCAGCCGCCCAGCACCAGCAACCGAGCAACGCCACCGCGGCGGCAACGGGCAGCACCGACAGGGACAGAAGGGCGGCGAACAGGCCCAACCCACAGGCCGGCAACAACACGAGCGCTCGCGGCGGGTGTGGCTGCGGAATGGTTCGCAAGAACGCCAGCGCGGCGACCCGACGAACCTCGAACAACACCGTGACCAGCGTCGAGATCGGGATCAGGACCCCGGCGATGACGAAGAATCGGTCCGACGCAGACGGGTCGCGCGCCAGGAGCGGCACGCACCAGGCCGGCGCCGCGATCCCCAAAGCCGCCAGCAGAAGCGCCGGCGCCGGGGATGGCGCGGGACCGGCGGCCCCGCGGAGCAGCAGGGCGGTGTCCCACAAATTCAGCCGGCCACGCCGGCCCGTTGCCGGCGTCGTCATCGCGAGGCGCCCGGGCGGTCCGGGTCCCCGCCGTCGGCGACGAGGTCGATGAACAGCTCCTCGAGATTGGCCATCTGGACCTCGACGCGCGCGCCGAGAGCCTCGCCCAGGCGATGGATGGCGTCGGCGTCGTAGCCCGTCACGGTCGCCAGCATTTCCCGGGGGGCCCGTCGCACGGCCAGCAGCCCAGGAATGGCGAGCTGCTCGGGCGAGTAGCCGTCGAACAACAAGCGCAGGCGACGGACCTGTTCCTTCAGCTCGTCGAGCGGCCGTTCGAGGAGGAGCCGTCCGCGGTGCAGGATCGCGATCCGGTCCGCGATTCTCTCGACGTCGCTCAGGATGTGACTCGAGAAGATCACCGTCCGGCGGGCGTCACCGACGCAGGAGAGGACGGTCTGCAAGAAGTCCCGCCGGACGACCGCGTCCAGGTTGGCCGCCGGCTCGTCGAGGATCAAGAGCTCCGGCTGCGGACAGACGGCCAGCATCAGGGCCACCGCGCGTCGCTGGCCCAGCGACAAGTCCCGAAGCTTTCGACGGGGATCGATGTCGAAGCGCGCCAGCACCTGCTCCGCGAGGACGCCGTTCCAGGCGGGGTAAAGCGGCGCGCACAGGCCGATCATTTGCTCGGTGGTGGCGGCGGGAAACGGGACGCCCTCCTCCGCCAGGTAGCCGATCCGCTGGCGCGTCGGAACGTCGAAGCGCAGCGGGTCGCGATCCAGCACCCGGATCTCGCCGCCGTCCGGCCGCTCGAGGCCGACCAGGCAGCGCAGCGCCGTCGATTTGCCGGCGCCGTTTCGTCCCAGCAAGCCGAGCACGCTGCCTTGCGGAACCGACAACGTGAGGTCGCGAAGCGCTTCCGTGTCTCCAAAGCGCTTCGTGACGTTGGTAAAGCGGGCGATGGCGTCGGTCATGGTCACCTCCGAACGCGCTTGCCGAGGTGGACTTTGCCCAGCGAAGCCGTCGCGGCAGGTCCAGGGAACCCTTCCAGGGTTCCTGGCCGATCACCCTTCGCCGGAGGCGTGACGAGCGCCTGCCAGGCCTCGTCAACGACCTTCAGGGCGTGCGCGCGACTGAGCCCCGCCTGGGCCGCTTCCAGCACGAAGCGCTGCGCGCCGGCCGTCAGGCTGGCCGGTACGTCATCCGCCTGTTTGGCGGCGCGACCATCCAGCGGCCGGACGTACATGCCGAGGCCGCGCCGCATTTCGACGATCCCGCGCCGCTCGAGCTCGGTATAGGCCTTGCCGACCGTCAGCGGGTTGATCTGCAGAGTCGCCGCCAGGTCCCGCATCGACGGGAGCTTCTCGCCGACCCTCAGCCGTCCAGCGACGATCATCCGCTGCACCTGCTCCATGATCTGGCGATACACGGGGAACCCGGAGCTCGGGTCGATGGACAGGAACACGGCACCTAGTGTTATACGTATCTATATCACTAAAGGCAAGTGGAGGACCGCGCGTTCGCGCGATCGCCCGGGCGCGGCCGGCGGGGATCAACCGGCGGCCGGCGGGCGGGTCACCGCCGCGCGGACTCGGGCGGCAGGCCGCGGCGGGTCAACAGGTAACCGAACATGGCGATGCCCGGAGCGAGCAGATACGCGGGAAGCCAGAGCAACGCGCGCCAGGGGTGTTGCCGGCGGCGGCTGTCCCAGATCATCCAGATGAAGAAGAACGAAGCCAAGGTGGTGAGGTCCACCACCGTCACCTGGTACATGTGGCTGTGAAACATGTGGTCCCAGAAATCCTGGTTCACTCCGGCCAGGCCGCCCTTTTCATGCACCCACGCCATGAAGGGGCCGTAGTCCACGACCAGGAAAACGACCAGCAAGAGGCCCATCAAATACTTGAATCGTTTTTCTTTGACGCTCATGAATTGATCGCTCCGTCGCTGGAGGTTACGGCAGAATCGTGGCTCGGGGGCCGCCGCGCGCCGCCGTCCGGCGCCCTGCGGTCGGACTGCATCTGGATCTCGCTGCGCGGTCCCACAATCGCCTTGAAGCGGAAGCGCAGGGGAGCACGGTTGATCGGCCGCAAGCTGCGCGATCGCATCACGGTCGCGAGCACCAGCTTCATCGAATAGAGGGCCAGGGTGGCGCCGACGCACCGGCGGGCGCCGCCCCCGAACGGCAGGTACTCGAACGGGGTGAAGCTGCGCTCGAAGAAGCGCTCGGGACGGAAGCGTTCGGGCTCCGCGTACAAGTCGGGCCGTTGGTGAACGGTCGAAATCGCGATGCCGACGTTGATTCCGGGCGGCAGCTCGTACCCTTGCAGCGTCATTCCCTGCCGGAGCAACCGGCCGACGAGCGGCTGGATGGGCGTTAGGCGCAGGGTCTCGGAGATGACGGCGTCCAGATACGGCAATCGGGTCACGACGTCAGGATCCAGCGGTCCCGGCGGCAGCGACGCGAGCTCCTCGATCAAGCGCTGCTTGACGGCGGGCTGGCGATGGATGTGATCCAGCGCGAACGCCAGCGAGTTGGCGGTCGGCTCGAACCCAGCGACGAAGAGCGTCACCATCTGGTCCAGCAGCTCCGCGTCGGACAGCGCGCTGCCGTCGTCGTAGCGGGCCGCCATGAGCAGACTGAGGATGTCTTCGCGCAGGCGCTCATCCGCCCGCCGGTTGCGCAGCTCCTCGTTGAACAGCGCGGCCACCTGCGCGCGCTTGCGCTGAAAGCGCGCCCAGGCGCTGAACCCGCCCAGCCGAACCCGCAGCCAGCGAAAAAACAGGAACGAGTGCTTCATGGCCTCGATCATGGCGGGGACCGCCTTGCGGAAGGCGCTCCGCCGGCCCGCCTCTTCCAGGCCGAACACTCCCCGAAGGACCACGTCCATCATGAGGTCCATCATCGTGGTGTGGATCGGGAACGGCCGGTCGTGCGGCCAGCGGGCGGTGTACTCGTCGGCGACGCGCGAGATGAGGTCGCCGTAGCTGCGCATCCGGGCCGCGTGAAAGGGCGGCATCATCAGTTTCCGCAGGGCTCGGTGCCGCTCGCCGCTCACGCAGATGACGCTGCTCTCGCCCAGCAGCGGCTCCACCAGCTGGACCCCGATGGCGTCGTAGAGATCGGGATGGGCCGAGAGCACCGTCTTGACGCCGGCCGGGTCGGCGGTGATCACGAACTTGCCGAAGAAGCTCGGCAACGTGACCAGGTCCCCGTATCGGCGCGTGGTGTTCATCATGGTGCGATAGGGGTCGCGCACGTAGGCGAAGGACCACAAAGCCGCGCTTCGGGGACCTGGCGGCAGTCGCAGTCCGGCCATCTTCAAACCCCCGCCACGCGGGCGCCACTCGATTGGACGCGAGGTCGCCGGAGGGCCGCCGCCCTCAACCGCCGGCGCCCGGCGTGACCGGCCGCGGGTTGGCCGGCGCCGGGGATGGTTGCTGATGAAGACATGGTCGTTCTCCGCGCTGCCAAGTCCGGCGACGATATCATCAAAGCTCGGGCCCTCTTCGACGTGGCCGGGGGCCGGCGGGCGCGCTCCGGGGCGGCCGGCCCCGCTCAGAACGTGAACTTCCCCTCGGCGAAGGCTGCGCTGAAGGGCTTCATCGCGCCGAACGGGCTGTCGAGCGGGCCCGCGTAGCGATCGAGGCCCAAGGTCAGCTTCAGAGCCGGCGTCAGCCCGTGAGACACCTTGAACCGGATCAACGAGTCGCGCCCGTAGAAGTTGTAGATCGCGAACAGATCGACGGCGACGAGGTGCGTGTCGTCGGTGTAGCCGGCGCGCAGCGTGACGGTCACCTGACTGTGAGCCTGATAGCCGAACAGGATGGCGTTGGCACCGGCGATGAGCGGGTTGGCCATCTGCGCGTAAGCGTCGCTGTAAGGAGCGTTCTGGGGTGACGTCAGCCTCGGATTCCAGCGCCAGATCCCCTGCACGCCGACGCGAAAGGCCTCCCCCAGCGGCCGCTCCGCGCCGGCCACGGCCAGCAAATGAGACGGCTGGATCAGCGGGTTCTGCCCGTCGTCGTTCTCGGTGACGACGTAGGCAGCCTCGCCGCGAAGGACCCAGGAGCCGATCGAGGTCGAGCCGTTGGCGCCGGCCGCGCTGATGCGGTGGTAGACCGGCCTGAGGGTGACCAGTCCGGTGGTGGGGTTGAACCCGGCGTACGCCAGCTCCGGCAAGCTGCTCCATCCCCGGTAACCGATCAGAGACGCGTCCCAGCCGCTGCCGGCGTAGGCGACCATCAGCGCGGCGGCGGTGTCGTCGAGGCCGAGCGCGCTGGCCCGCTGCCGGACAGTGGGGCTGGAGTCGGCGTAGACGACGGAAGAAGGCAGGAGCCCCGGCGGCAAGAGCAGCGTCGATCGCGCCGGCAGCGCCATGAACACCCCCGTGAGCGTGACCGGCGACGAGCCATCGGCCGGCGTCCAGGTCACCGACGCGCCGGCCCCGCCCTGGCGCCGCACCTCCTCGTCGGGGTTGAAGAACGTGAAGTCCTTCGCCGTCAGAAAATCGGTCGGATTGATGCCGTCCGAGACGCCCCACGGGATGAGCAGCTGTCCCGCCTTGACCTCCCAGCCGGTGCCCCGCGCGTAGAGATATCCCTCGCGCAGGCGCACCCGGTAGGGTCCGGCGCCGGCCGACGAGCGGTAGATCGTGTCGGCGGTGCCCAACAATCGGGCGCCGACCTGCTTCCAGCTCGGGTCGACTCGGAACCAGGCCGACGTCGAGAGCTGCACGTATGGCCGATCCCAGGGCTCCTGCAGGGGAACGTAGCCGTCCGCGAACAGCCGGCCCGAGATGGGCATCGTGAAGGCGCCCGGCTCGGGCGAGTCGGCGGGCGGCGGCGACGAATCGGGGCTGTCCGCCGCGGGTGATGGCTGGCTGGCTTCCGGCGGCGAGGGGGCCGCCGGCGCGGGCTCCGGCGTGGCACCCGCCGGGTCGGTAGGCGCGGGCGCCCCCTCCGTCGCGGCCGCCGCGCCGGCGCGCGCGCTGGCGGCAGGGCCCGACGCGATGAGCACTCCGAGCGCCCCGGCCAGGGACCCGATTCGCCTCACTGTTCGCGGGACAGGTTCTGCTGGGTGAACGTGAAGTCCGGGATTCCCTTGTTCACCTTGACGTTCGCGAACTGCAGCAACGTGAACCGTCGATTCGCGACGTTGTCGACGCGGACCCGCAGGGCGAGCCATTTGTGCCGGCCGGGATCGACCTGCGACAGCTGGTCGGCGATCACCCGCTTCGACAGCTTGCCGTCCAGCCCGTAGTACTCGCCCTTGACCATCACGAAGTTGTCGGACCGCACCCAGCTCACCGTCCTCGAGTAGCCGGTCCGCTCGCGCACCGCCGGGTTGGCGGGAACGGACTCGACGACGTAGCACTTGACCGCCTTGTGCTCCGCGCCCGGGCAGTCCTCAATCGTCAGAAGCTTCTGCGTGTAGTCTTCGGCGTGCGGCGTGGCCACGTCCGAATAGCTCAAGTCCGAGCCCATGAAGCTGCCGCTCTGCTGCTGGCTCTCCACGCGGCGGATCTTCTTGAACGTCGGCAGGTAAAGCAGCACCTCGTTGGAGTTGCTGTCGTGCTCCAGGAACAGGATCCCCTCGTTGCGCACCTCGGCCGGAGCGTGGAATCGGGTGAGCGTGTTGTTGTGGCGCTTGTCGTCGCGGAGCTTTCGCCACCAGGTGAATTGCTTGACCCGCTGAGGGTTGCCGCCGCCACCGGTGGTCAGCGTGGCATCCGCGGTGATGTCGTCGGTGCGGGACGTGTCCTCGTTGCGGGACATCACGTCCCGTCCGGAGGGCGCGCCGAAGGAGACGCCTGGCAGCGACACCACAAGGGCCAGGAGAGTCGTGGAGGTCACAAGCGCTGGTCTATTCATTGCTCAATGCCGTGGTGATGGGGATGCCGGCTGCGCGACGCGACGGATAGATCCCCGCCAACCAGGCGACGATCAGCCCCACGAAGAACGTGCCGGCGAAGGCGCCCGTGGGGAAGTGAAAGTGCACGGTCCATCCCAGCACGTGGGACAGGCTGTTCGTGATCCAGAGATAGGCGATCCAGACCCCCAGGCCGGCGGCGACCATCGCGCTCAGGCCGCCCTGAAGCATCGCCTCTGCCAGGATCATGCGGGCCAGCTGGCGCCGGGACATGCCGATCGCGCGCAGCATGCCGAACTCGCGCGTCCGCTCCATCACGCTCACCAGCAGCGTGTTGAAGAGGCCCATGAGGCCCACGAACAGCGCCGCCGTCTCGATCGCCCGCGCGTCGGCGAACGACGAGCGGATCGTCTTCACCAGGTCGCGGCGCAGATCGGCCGTCGAGGCGAGAACCAGGTTCATGTCGTTGCCCAGCACGCGCCCGATCTCCGACCGGACGGCGTCGGCGCTGGCGCCCGGCGCGAGATCCAGCGCGAACCCGTTCACCAGCGGATCGGACCAGTACTTCTTGTAGACGGCCCGGCTGACGTAGACGACGCCGACGTTGGACGCAAAGTCGACGACCACGCCCGCGATCCGCGCCTCCAGCTTGCCCGCCGGCGTTTGCAGCTCGAGGGTGTCGCCGGTCCGCTTGCCGAAATGAAGCACGAAGTTCTCGGAGACCATGGCCTCCGGCGCGGGCGCGCGAAACAGCTCTCGCTGGGCTTCCAGGGACGGGCGGTCGACGACGTCGAACAGCTCGTCGTGCGGGCCGGGGGCCGGCTCGTCGAACGCCTTTAGCCCCAGCTGTCGGCCCTGGTACCCGACGTGGATGAACCGGACGCCGTGGACCGATCCCGGCTTGACGCCCTGGATCCCGTCCAGCTTCTTCGCCAGCCCTTCGCGCAGCAGCTGAACGTCGGTCGAGATGATCGAGCCCGAAGAGGTCACGAACAGATCAGACTGGAAGACCCGATCGAGCCAGCCGATCGTCGTCTGCGAGAAGCTCTCGCTCACCGACGCGATGAAGATGACCAGCATGAGGCCGATCATGATGCTCATGACGTTGCCGCCGGTGCGGCGGGGGCTGCGCAGCAGGTTGTCCTCCGCCAGGCGAAGGACGGTGCCCCCGCCGGCATAGCCTCCACCCGCCCCGCGCAGGAGCCGGACCAGGGCCAGCACCACGGCGGGCCCGACCAGCGCCGCTCCGACCACCGTGCTGACCTGATTGAGCATGTCCAGCGTCGCGTGCGCCTTGCCCCAGCCCAGCGCCGACGAGATCGTCAGGTAGGCGAGCATCGCCACCCCGACCACGAAAGAACGGCCCAGCCAGCCACCGCCCGACGAGCCGTCACCCAGCTCGTCACGCCGGAGGGCCTCGATCGGCTGGATGCGCGTCGCCGTCCAGGCCGGCCACAGGGCCGCGAGCAGCGACACCACGGCGCCGATGGCCACCGCCTGCAGCACGTCCGGCAGCCCGAATTGAAGGCGGGTGACGTCGATGCGCGTGTTCGACTGAGCCGACAGCGACTGCACCGCGCCGGGGAGCATGAGCGCCGCCAGGCCGCGCCCCATCCAGGCGCCCCCGAATCCGCCCAGGGCGCCCATGATCGTCGATTCGCTGAGGAACAGGACCAGGACCCCGCGCCGGGTCGCCCCCAGCGCGCGGAGCGTCCCGATCTCCCGCTTGCGCTCGGCGACCGAGACGCTGACGGCGGTCGCGACCAAGAACAGGCCGACCACCAGGGCCAGCGCGCTGAAGAAGGTCATCATGAGCTGGTACGAGGCCACGATCTGCGGCATCGCCTCGGCCGCGGCGTTGGGGCGCTCGACCTGGAAACCAGGACCGAGGGCGGCCCGCAGCCGGCCGGCCACGGCGTCGATCGACGCGCCGTCGGCGAGGACGGCGTCGATCCGATCGAAGCGTCCCTCCTTGCCGAAGGTCGCCTGCGCCCCGTCGATGTCCATGATCGCGATGGCGCCGCCATAAGCGCGGGCCGGCCCTTCCGGCGAGAGCAGCCCTCGCACCGTGAAGGTCTTGGCCCCCAGGGCGGTGGCCAGGGTGAATTTCGAGCCGAGCACGAGCCCGCGCCGCTGGGCGAGCGCGTTGGTGAGGATGATGCTGTCCGCCTGGTTGAGGAAGACGAGCGGATCGTCGATGACGTGCTCGTCGCTGGTCTTGTAAGTGCGGACCGCCTGCTCTTTCAGCAGATCGACGCCGAGGACGTACAGCGTCTCGCCGGCGCCGGCCGAGGCTCCCCCGAAAAACGCGTGGGACTCGATCATCGGCACGGCGTGGCGGACGCCCGGCGTGGCGGACACGACGGCCGCCCGGTCCTCCGGGAACCCGGCCTCGCCCGCCGAGATGATGAGCGACGACTTGCCCGCGACCGACTCGATGTTGTCCTTGAACGAAGCGCGGGTGGAACGATTCAGGATCTGGATCGCCACGAACAGCGCGACCCCCAGGCAGATCCCCATCGTGGCCAGAAGCGTGCGGAGCGGTTTGCGCTGCAGGTGCCGCAGGCCGATGTAACGAAGGAGGTTGCGCACCGGCCGGTCCTAGCCGAGGCGCTCGGAGCTGCCGGGGCCTGCGCCGCCGGTGGCGGGGACCGCGCGATTGGACTCGATCCGACCGTCCCGCAGCGTGATCAGGCGTCCGCTGAACGAGGCCGCGCGCGCATCGTGGGTGACCATGATGATGGTCTGGCCCCGCTCGCGCGCGGTCCGCGCCAGCATCTCCAGCACCAGGGTGCCCATCTTGGTGTCGAGGTTGCCCGTCGGTTCGTCGGCCAGCACCACCAGGGGATCGGTGACCAGGGCCCGCGCGATGGCCACCCGTTGCATCTCGCCGCCGGAGAGCTGGTCGGGCCGATGGTGGAGACGGTCGCCCAGCCCCATCAAAGACAGGAGCTCCTTGGCCTTGTCCGCGATCCGGCTCAGCGATTGGCCGTCCAGCAACAGCGGCAACGCGACGTTCTCGACCGCCGACAGCGTGGGCAGCAGATTGAAGAATTGAAAGATGAACCCCAGCCGGCGCCGGCGGAACGCGGACAGCGCCTCGTCGTCGAAGTCCTGGATGGCCTGCCCGCCCAGCCTCACCGAACCGCCGGTCGGTCGATCGAGGCCTCCAATCAGGTGCAACAACGTGCTCTTGCCCGAACCGCTTGGCCCCATGATCGAAGCAAACTCGCCTCGCTCGACGGAGAGGGAGACGCCGCGCAGAGCCTCGACCACCTGCCGGCCGCGCGCGTAGCTCTTGGTCAGGTCGCGAATCTCGAGCAGCGCTTCCGAATGCACGCGGCCCGGGACGCCGTCCGCATCGGAATTCAGCGTTCCGTGCGGGGAAAGGCTCATTCGTCGGAACCGGTACCATCGATCCCGATCGCGATCAAGGACTTCGAGGACCGCGAAAGCGCCGCGAAATTCAATTCGGGCCGCGGGTCGACGGGGGCGCGCCGCCGCCCACCCATCCCAACTGTTCGTGTTAATAAGACCGTTGACGACCATGGCTGAACGCTCGACGATCGCTGGTTCCGAGCCTGCTCCCGAGCTGACGCCGTTGCGCCGCGCATTGCTGGCCCTCCAGCAAATGCGGGACAAGCTCGCGATCTTCGAGCGGCGCGAATCCGAGCCCATCGCCGTGGTCGGCATCGGGTGCCGGTATCCGGGCGGCGTGGTCGACACGGCGTCGTTCTGGCAGCTCCTGCGTGGCGGACTGGATGCCGTTACGGAAGTTCCACCCGATCGTTGGGACGCCGACGCATTCCACGATCCCGACCCGAACGCGCCCGGCAAATCGGTGAGCCGCTGGGGCGGTTTCATCCCCGGCGTCGATCGATTCGACGCGCAGTTCTTCGGCATCTCGCCCCGCGAAGCCGCGTCGATGGATCCCCAGCAGCGCCTGCTGCTGCAGGTCGCCTGGGAGGCGCTGGAGCACGCCGGCCTGCCGCCGGCCGGCCTGCGCGCGACGAAGACCGGCGTGTTCGTCGGCATTTCGACGACCGACTACGCGCAGCTGCAATTGCGCTCGGCCGACGCGGCGCTGGACGTCCATTCCGGCACCGGCAACGCGCTCAGCGTCGCGGCCGGCCGGATCTCGTACACGTTCGGGTTCGAAGGTCCGGCCGTCTCGCTGGACACGGCCTGTTCCTCGTCGCTGGTGGCCGTCCACCTCGCCTGTCAGAGCTTGCGGTCGGGTGAGTCCGACCTGGCGCTTGCCGGGGGCGTCAATCTGATGCTCTCGCCGCTGCCCACGGTCGCCATGTCGAAGCTGGGAGCGCTCTCACCGGACGGGCGCTGCCGCACCCTGGACGCGGCCGCCAACGGCTATGTCCGGTCCGAGGGCTGCGGCGTCCTGGTTCTCAAGCGGGTGAGCCGGGCCGTGGCGGCCGGCGATCGCGTGCTGGCGGTGATCCGCGGTTCGGCCGTGAATCAGGACGGCCGCAGCAGCGGGCTCACCGTCCCGAACGGCCGGGCCCAGGAGGCGGTGCTGCGCGAGGCGTACGCGCGCGCCGGCGTCGACCCGGCGCAGGCCGCGTACGTCGAAGCGCACGGAACGGGCACGCTGCTCGGCGATCCGATCGAGATGGAGGCCCTCGGCAAGGTGCTGGGGCCGGGACGGAGCGCCGACGCGCCCTTCTTCGTCGGTTCGGTGAAGACCAACTTCGGCCATGCCGAGAGCGCCGCCGGCGTGGCCGGCATGATCAAGGTGATCCTGTCGCTCCGACACCGCGAGATCCCGCCGAATCTGCACTTTCGCCAGCTCAACCCGCACATCTCGTCGGCGATTCCCTTCCGGGTGCCGACCGCGCCGACCCCTTGGCCGTCGACGGGCCCGCGGCTGGTCGGGGGCGTGAGCTCGTTCGGGTTCAGCGGGACCAACGCGCACGTCGTGATCGAAGAGGCGCCCCCGGAAGCGCCAGCCGCGCCGCCCGCAGGCGCCGGCGGCCAGGCGCAGGTGCTGCCGCTGTCGGCCAAGGACGACGACGTTTTGCGGAGGCTGGCGGCCTCGTATGAATCGATGCTGGCCGGGGGGACGGCCGGCCTCGACGACCTGGTGTTCAGCGCCAGCACGCGCCGGACCCACCACCCTCGTCGCGTCGCGGTCGTCGGCCGCACCGCCGATGAGTTGCGGGCCGGACTGGCGGCGTTCGTCTCCGGCGAACCGTCGCCGGCCGTCAAGAGCGGCGTGGTCTCGGCGCGGGGCGCGAAGACCGTGTTCGTGTTCCCCGGCCAAGGATCCCAGTGGAGCGGGATGGGCCGTCATCTGCTGGCGGCCCACCCGGCCTTCGCCGACGCGATCGCCGCCTGCGACGAATCGATCCGGCGGCACGGCGGGGTCTCTCCACGCCAGCTGCTGGAGGCCGGCGTCCCCGAGCCGATGCTGAAGCGGGTCGACGTGGTCCAGCCCCTGCTCTTCTGCATGCAGGTCGGGCTGGCGGCGCTGTGGCGGGCCTGGGGGATCGAGCCCGACGCCGTCGTCGGGCACAGCATGGGCGAGATCGCCGCCGCCCAGGTGGCCGGAGCGCTGTCGCTCGACGACGCGGCGAAGATCATCACCCTGCGCAGCCGCATCGTCAGCCGCGCCAGCGGCCGCGGGGCGATGGTCGTCGCCGAGATCGGCATGGCGCGCGCGGAGCAGCTGCTGGCGGGCGCCGGCGATCAGGTGAGCGTCGCCGCCTCGAACGCGGCCGACTCGGTGATCCTCTCGGGCGATCCGCGGGCGCTGGGGGCGATCGTCGAACGGTTGCAGCGGGAAGAGGTCTTCTGCCGTTACGTGGACGTCGACTACGCGTCGCACTGCCCGCAGATGGACGAGTTCCTTCCCGAGCTGGTCCGGGCGCTCGGCACGGTGAGCCCTCTCGCGAACACCGTCCGCATGATCTCGACGGTGACCGCGAAGCCGATCCAGGCGGCAGAGATGGACGCCGCCTACTGGGGCCGCAACCTGCGCTCGCCGGTGCTTTTTCACGAGGCGATGCAGCTTCTCTTCCGCGAGCGCCACGACACGTTCCTGGAGATCAGCCCGCACCCGGTGCTGGCGCACGTCGTGGACCGGGCGCTGCGGCAGTCGGCGGACCAGGGTGAAGCGATCCCCAGCCTGCGCCGCGACCAGGAGCCGGAGACGGCTTTGAAGTCGGCCGCCGCCGCGCTTCACGTCCGCGGCGTCGCGCTGAACTGGGGTGCGCTGGCGGCTCCCGGGCGCCTGGTCGATCTTCCCATCACCCCTTGGCGCGCGGAGCGGTTCTGGCTGGAAGAGGGCCCGGCCCGGACCAAGGCTCGGGCCAAGACCGGACACCCGTTGCTGGGCGACGCCTGGGTCTCGTCCGACGAGGGGCGGGCTCGGTTCTTCCAGACCGAGATCGATCTCGAATCGCTCGAATACCTGGCCCATCACCTGGTGAACGGGCGCGTGGTGTTGCCGGCGGCGGCGTACTTCGAGATCGCGCTGGCCGCCGGGCGGCAGGTCGCCGGCGGCCAGGTCCGTCTGGCGGACACGGAGTTGCAGGCCATCCTGCAACTCGAGCCCGGGCAGGCCAAGACCGTCCAGCTGGTGCTGGTTCCCGAGGGGCGTGGCTGGTCGTTCCGGCTGGCGAGCCTGGACGCCAGCGGCGATTGGACCCTGCACGCCACTGGAACGCTGCAGGCCGATGACGGCGCCGCGCGTGCGCCCCTTGCCGCCGATGAGATCCGCGGCCGGTGCGCCGAGACGTTCTCGGGCGACGAGCTCTACCAGAGGATGGAAGAGGCCGGGATCTCCTACGGCGCGCCCTTTCGCGGCGTCCAGCGGGGCTGGCGGCGCGACGGCGAGTCGCTGACCGAGATCCAGGCGCCCGAGAGCGTCGCGCGCCAGTGCGGATCGTACCAGTTCCACCCCGCGCTGTTCGACGCCGCCCTGCAGTCGCTGGCGGCGGCGGGCTCGAGCCAGGGCGCGACCTTCCTGCCGGTGGGCGCGGCGTCCATCCGCGTCCTGGCGCCGGCCGAACCCAAGCTGGTCTGCCACGGCGTCCTGGCTCCTGTGCCGATCGGCACCGACGTCCTGTCGGGCGACGTCGTGCTGGCGCGCCCCGACGGCACGCCGGTCCTCGAGGTGCGCGGACTGCGCGTCCGGCGCGTCGGACGCTCGGAGGGGACGTTCGCCGACTGGCTGTACGGCATCGATTGGGTCGAGTCGACGCGCGAACCCAGCGCCAAAGGGGCGCCGGTCGCGGGCGGGCGGTGGCTGCTGGGCGGCGGCGGTCCGACCCGAAACCGGGTGGCGCAGCTGCTCGAGTCCGCCGGCGATCGCTGCCGGCCGTTCGCGTCCGCCGACGAGCTGCAGCGCGCGCTGAAAGAAGCGGTCGCCGCACAGACGGAGATCCGGGGCGTGGTCTGCCTCGACGCCCTGGACGAAGACCATGCCGAGCTGGCGCCGGGCGCCGCCCCGCCGGCTTGCCAGAGCTTGCTTGCCGCGGCCCAGGCCGTCGTCAAGGCCGGGTTCCGGACCGCGCCGCGGCTGTTCGCCGCCACGCGCGCGACCCAGCCGGTGAACGGCGGCGACCAAGGCGGGCCCGACGAGGCCGAGGCCGGGCGGAGGCTCCTGGCCGGCGCGCCGCTGTGGGGCTTCATCCGATCGCTGGCGCACGAGCACCCCGAGCTGCGGCCGACGGCGGTCGACGTCAGCGCCACGCCGGACGACGACGAGCTGCGCCGCCTGGCCGACGAGCTGCGCGCCGACAGCGCCGAGAGCCAGGTGGCCCTGCGCGGCCCGAGGCGCTACGTGGCGCGGCTGACGCGCCGGCGCGGCGGCGAAGCGGCGCGCGTCGCTCCCGACGGGCGGCCGTTCGGCCTGGACCTGGTCCGCCCCGGCACCTTCGAGGGTCTCGAGCTCCACGAACGGCCGCGAACCCCGCCCGGTCCCGGCGAGGTCGAGATCGAGGTGCATGCGGCCGGGCTCAACTTCTTGGACGTGTTGATGTCGCTGGGCGTGCTGCCCAACGACGCCGCCACCGGCTCGCGGCTGGGCGGCGAGTGCGCCGGCGTGGTAGCGGCCGTCGGGGCCGGCGTCGACGGTCTGAAGGTCGGCGACCAGGTCATCGGCGTCGGTCCATCCTGTTTCGCCTCGTACGTCACGCTGAGGAGCGCCCTGGTCGTGCCCAAGCCGCCGTCACTTTCGATGGAGCAGGCGGCCACGCTGGCGGTGACGTTCTTGACCGCGCACATCTCGCTTCTGCAGATCGGGCGCCTGGCCAAGGGCGAGCGGGTGCTGATCCACGCCGCCGCGGGCGGGGTCGGCCTGGCCGCGGTCCAGATCGCGCAGCAGGCGGGCGCCGAGATCTTCGCGACGGCCGGCAGCGAAGACAAGCGCGCCTATCTGCGATCGCTCGGGGTGGCGCACGTCATGGACTCGCGATCGCTCGACTTCGCCGAGCAGGTGCGGGCGGCCACCGCCAATCAGGGAATCGACGTGGTGTTGAACTCGCTGGCGGGGGCGTTCATCCCCAGCAGCTTCGATCTGCTCCGGGACTACGGGCGCTTCGTCGAGATCGGCAAGCGCGACTACTACGAGAACAAGCGGCTGGGGCTTCGCCCGTTCCTGAAGAACCTGTCGTTCTCTCTCGTGAACCTGCGGGCGATGCTCGATCAGCGGCCGGCCGAGGTGCAGGCGACGTTGCGAGAGATCACGCGCCTCATCGAGGCCGGCCAGCTGCGGCCGCTGCCGATGCACGTGTTCGGGGTGTCGGAGGCGGCCGACGCGTTCCGCTTCATGGCGCAGGCCAAGCACACCGGCAAGGTGGTGGTGTCCATGAAGGACCCGGCGGCGCGGATCGCGCGCTCGAAATCGGAGCCGCTGGCCTGCCGACTCGACGCGACGTTTCTGATCACGGGTGGCCTCGGGGGGCTGGGGCTGGAGGTGGCGAAATGGCTGGTCGCGCGGGGGGCCCGCCACCTGGTCCTCCTCGGCCGCGGCGCCCCGTCCGAAGCGGCGCACCAGACGATCGCCGCGCTGGCGGCCGAAGGGGCGGAGGTGACGGTCGAGGGCGCCGACGTGGCGCGCTCGGCGGAGCTGGCCCGCGTGCTGTCGAGCATCGCGCGCACGGGGCATCCGCTGCGGGGAGTCGTGCACGCCGCGGGCGTGCTGGACGACGGCGTGATCATCGAACAGACGCCCGAACGTCTGGGCAAGGTGCTGGCGCCCAAGGTGCACGGGGCCTGGAACCTTCACCAGCTGACCCGGCAACAGGACCTGGACTTCTTCGTGATGTTTTCGTCGGCGGCGTCGGTGTTCGGCGCGCCGGCGCAGGCCGGCTATGCCGCCGGCAACGCCTTCCTCGATTCGCTGGCGCACCATCGCCGCCGCCGCGGACTGGTGGCCCTCTCGATCAACTGGGGCGCCTGGGCCGAGGTGGGGTTGGCGGCGGCCCGGGCCAACCGCGGGCCGCGTCTGGCCACCCAGGGGATGCGGAGCCTGACGCCGGCCGAGGGAATCGCGGCGCTCGACCACTTGCAAGGGACGGACGCCGTACAGGCGACCGTGGTGCCGATCCAGGCGCGGCACTTCCGGCAGGCCAACCGCCGTTCTGCCGAATCGCCGTTCTTCGCCTATTTTCGGGAGACTGCCGCCTCGGGTGGAGAGAGCGGAACGGCCGTCAAGGAGCTGGCCGCGGCCGCCCCCGCCCAGCGCCGCCGGCTGCTGGAGGCGTTGCTCAAGCGCGAGGTGGCGCAGGTGCTGCGGATCGCGCCGGCGCGGATCGACGCGGCCACGGCCTTCGGCGATTTCGGGTTCGACTCGCTGCTGGCGATCGAGCTGCGCAACCGGCTGGAGACCAGCCTCGGCATCGCGCTGCCGACCTCGCTGCTCTGGAGCCACCGCACGATCGAGGCGCTCGCCCCCGAGCTGGCCGCCCGACTGGGCCTGGAGCTGGAAAGCGACGCCGCGCCGCTGGAATCGGCGCCGCCCGAAGCGAATCCGCCGGGCGACGCCGCGCCGCTGGACGACATGTCCGCCGACGAACTGGCGGCCGAACTGGCCCGCGAGCTGGGCGCGGCCGATCGGGGAGCCTCCAAGTGAGCGAGCCGGACTACCGCCCGCTCCTCAAAAAGGCGCTGGTCGAGCTGCGTGAGCTGCGCGCGCAGCTGGACGCCAAGACCAGCGGCGGCAGCAACGAGCCCATCGCCATCGTCGGCATGGCCTGCCGTTTCCCGGGTGGCGCGAACGACCCCGAAGCGTTCTGGGAGCTGCTCGCGCAGGGCCGCGACGCCGTCACCGAGGTCCCCCCCGACCGGTGGGAGGTCGACGCTTGGTACGACCGCGATCCCAGCGCGCCCAACAAGATGATCAGCCGCTGGGGCGGGTTCATCGACGGCGTCGATCAATTCGACCGGAACTTCTTCGGCCTGTCGGCGCGTGAAGCAGGCTCCATGGATCCGCAGCACCGCCTGCTGCTCGAGACGGCCTGGGAAGCCCTGGAGGACGGCGGGCAATCCCCGGATGCCCTGCGCGGAAGCGCGACCGGCGTGTTCCTGGGGGCCTACGCGGCCGACTACTCGGAGCTGATCGAGACCAGCGGCGCGCCGGCCGACGCCTACATGGCGACCGGGAACGGCCTCAGCTTCGCGGCGGGACGCCTGGCCTACACGCTGGACCTGCAGGGTCCGGCGCTGACGGTGGACACCGCCTGCTCGTCGTCGCTGGTCGCCATCGATCTCGCCTGCCAGGCCCTGCGCCGCCGCCAATGCGATCTGGCGCTGGCGGGCGGCGTGAACGTCATGCTCACC
Organism: Myxococcota bacterium; assembly: GCA_025934105.1. Classification (GTDB taxonomy): domain Bacteria; phylum Myxococcota_A; class Polyangia; order Fen-1088; family Fen-1088; genus JADGRB01. The sequence goes on from JAICYS010000001.1 coordinate 20,574, forward strand.
CCGACGCTGAGCGTGGTCCTGTCGAAGCTGTTCGCGTTGTCGCCGACCGGACGCTGCCGGGCCTTCGACGCCTCGGCCGACGGATTCGTTCGCGGCGAGGGGTGTGGGCTGGTCGCGCTCAAGCGCCTCTCCGACGCCCTCGCGGCGCGCGACGACGTGCGGGCGGTGATCCGCGCGGCGGCCGTGAACCAGGACGGCAGCGGCACCGCCTTGACGGCGCCCAACGCCCTGTCCCAGCAGGCGTTGATGCGAAGCGCGCTCCGCGACGCGGGGATCGACGCCGCCGACGTCGGCTTGATCGAAGCCCACGGCACCGGAACGCCGCTCGGCGACCCGATCGAGCTCGACGCGCTGAAGGCGGTGCTGGGCGGACCGCGCCCGGCCGGCAACGTCTGCGCGATCGCCTCCGTGAAGTCCAACCTCGGCCACCTGGAGGCGGCCGCCGGGATCGCCGGCCTGATCAAGGCCGTCCTCTGCCTGCAAAAGAAGCAGATCCCGCCGCACGTTCACTTCGAGCGGCTGAATCCGAACATCTCCCTCGACGGGACGCCCTTCGTGATCCCGACGGCGCTCCGTCCCTGGGACTCCGGCGGCCGGCGGCGAATCGCCGGCCTCAGCTCGTTCGGGATGAGCGGGACGAACGCGCACCTCGTGATCGAGGAGGCGCCGCCGCGGCCGGACCAGCCGGCCGCCCGGGAAGATCGGGGTCCCCAGCTGATCCCGCTGTCGGCGCGCAGCCCCGAATCGCTGCGCCTGCTGGCCGACCGCTACGCCGCCTGGCTGCGCACCGACGGGCAGGAGGCGTCGATCGCCGACATCGCCCACGCCGCCGGCACCCGCCGCGCCGCCCATCGTCACCGGCTGGCGGTCGCCGGCTCGACGCACGAGGAGCTGGCCGACCAGCTGGCCGCGTTCGCGCGTGGCGAGCGCCGCCCGGGGACGACCAGCGGCGAACGGCGCATCGACGCACGCCCGCGGAAGGCCTTCGTCTACTCCGGGCAGGGTGGCCAGTGGGTCGGCATGGGAATGGGCCTGGGCGATCAACCGGGCCCGTTCCGGTCCATGCTCGACGAGGTCGACGCGGCCGTGCGCGAGCTGGCCGGCTGGTCGATCGTCGACGAGCTGCACCGCCCCGCCGACCGGAGCCGCCTCGACCAGACCGAGATCGTCCAGCCCGTGCTGCTGGCGCTGCAGCTGGCGCTGACCGCCGTCTGGCGCTCGTGGGGCGTCGAGCCGGACGTCGTGGTCGGGCACAGCGTGGGAGAGATCGCGGCCGCCCAGGTGAGCGGCGCGCTCACCCTGACCGACGCCGTGCGCGTCGCCGTCGAGCGGGGCCGGCTGATGCAGCGGGCGACCGGACGCGGCCGCATGGTGGCGGTCGATCTCGGCTGGCAGGAGGCGCAGCGCGCGATCGGGGATCTGCGCCAGCGGGTCTCGGCGGCGGCGCACAACGGACCGCGCGCGACGGTCCTGGCCGGTGACCCCGACGCCGTCGCCGAGATCGTCGCCCGGCTGCAACACCAGGGCGTGGGCTGCCGGTCGCTCCGCGTGGACTACGCCTTCCACAGCCCGCAGATGGAGCCCTTCAAGCCGGAGCTGGCGCGCGCGCTGGGCGGCATCGCGCCGCGCCCGCCGGCCCTGCCGATCTTCTCGACGGTGACCGGGCGTCCGGCGTCGGCCTCGGACTTCGACGCCGCCTACTGGGCGCGCGGCATTCGCGATCCGGTCCTGTTCGCGCCCGTCATCGCAGCGTTGCTCGCCGAGGGGACTACGGCGTTCATCGAGGTGGGCCCGCACCCCAGCCTGTCGCAGCCGATGGCCGAGAGCGCGGAGGCCGCCGCGAAGACCGTGGCCATCGCGCATTCGCTTCGCCGCGAGAGACCGGATCGCGGCGAGATGCTGGCCGGCCTGGCCGAGCTCTGGACGCACGGCCTGGCCGTCGACTGGAACAGGCAGCACGCCGCCCCTCGCCCGCAGGTCCGGCTTCCCACCTACGCGTGGCAGCGCGAGCGTTGCTGGCTGGATCGCGTCCCCGAGCGGGTTCGCGCCTCCGGCGGAGGCACGGCCGCCGACAGCCTGGCGCGGCGGAGCCGCCATCCGCTGATGGGGCCGTCGATCTCGTCCAGCCTTCAACCGCGCACTCGGCTCTGGGAGACCAGCGTCGGCGCCGCGGCGGTGCCCTACCTGACCGACCACGCGGTCGAAGGAACCCCGCTGTTCCCGGCCAGCGCTTACCTCGAAATGGCGGCCCAGGCCGCCGCGCAGATCTACGGTCCGGGCGTCCATGCCGTCCAGCAGGTGGCCTTCCGTCAGATGCTGGTGCTGCCCGGCGATCAGCTGCGAACGGTGCAGCTCGCCGCGTCGCCCGGGCAGAGCGAGGAGACCGCCTTTCAGATCGCCAGCCTGGACGGCGGCGCCCCGGGAGGCGAGCCGGCCTGGACCGTCCACGCCGAGGGGGTCCTCCGCCGCGGCTCCCCCGAGGCGGAGTCCTCACCGCCGATGGAATCGCTGGACGACATCCGGGCTCGATGCGACCAGGTGGTCGAGAGCGACCATCTCTATCAGACGATGCAGGCGTCGGGCCTGGAGTACGGGCCGCGGTTCCGATCGGTGCGCCGGATCTGGCGGGGGGACGGCGAGGCGATCGGCGAGCTGGTCGCCCACCCGTCGGTGGCGGGCGAGGCCCAGAGCTATGCTCTGCACCCCGCCATCCTCGACGCGTGCTTCCAGGTCCTGGCGGCGGCCGGCAGCAGCGACGGCGGCGAGACGCACCTGCCGGTGTTCCTGCGCCAGCTGCGCATCTTGGCGCAGCCGACCGGCTCGCTGGTGGCGCACGCGCGGCTGCACGCCGCCGGGGGAGCCGCGGCGGACGTTCGCGAAGGCGACGTCGTGCTGCGCGATTCGGAGGGGCGGGTGTTCGCCGAGGCGCTCGGGCTTCGATCGCAAGCGCTGGGCGCGACCCGTGACGAGATCGGCGGCTGGCTCTATCGCGTCGATTGGGAGCCGCAGCCCCTGGCCGGCGCGCTTGGCGGCAAACCGTCCGACTGGCTCATCGCCGCCGATCGCACGGAGCTGGCGGCCAGGCTGGCCCGGCAGCTGGAGGCGCGCGGCGATCGGTGTCGGATCGTCGAGCGCGCCGCCATCGGGCAGGCGCTCGAGTTTCGGGGCGACCTTCGAGGCGTGATCTGTCTGGCGCTGGACGAACCACCCTCGGCCGCGCCCGCACCGGCCATGCTGGCGGCCGCGCAGCTCGGGTACGGCGCCGCGCTCGCCGCCGCGCAGGGGCTCTCGTCGGGCGCCTGGCGCGACCCGCCCCGGCTGATCGTGGTCACCCGCGCCACCCAGCCCGCCGGCGCCGGCAACGTGTCGGTCGCGCACGCCGGGTTGTGGGGTTTCGTGCGCAGCCTGGCGCACGAGCACCCGGAGTTGCGCCCGCTGGCGATCGACCTGGGCGGCGCGGCGGCCGAGGAGGACGTGGCCCGGCTGGCCGACGAGATCCAGGCGGACGGCGAGGAAGATCAGGTCGCGCTGCGCGGCCAGGAACGGTTCGTGGCGCGGCTGGCGCGGGCCTCGGGCGGCCCCACCGCCGTGGCCCCGACCTTCCCCGCCGAAGGTCGATCGTTCGGCCTGTCGATCGAGCACCCGGGCATGCTCGATCGGCTGCTGTTCCGACAGCGCCCCCGCCGCCCTCCCGCCGAAGGCGAGGTGGAGATCGAGGTCCAGGCGACCGGTCTCAATTTTCTCGACGTGCTTCTGGCGCTCGGCGTCCTGCCCGACGCCGGACCGGGCGCGGGCGTGGCCGGCGGACGGCTGGGGGCCGAATGCTCGGGCCGGATCGTCGCGATCGGCCCGGGCGTCTCCGGTCTGAAGGTCGGAGACGACGCGATCGGCCTGGGCGTCGCGTGCTTCGGGTCGCACGCCACCGTGTCGAGCGCGCTGACGGTGCGCAAGCCGGAGGCCCTGTCGTTCGCCGAGGCGGCCGCGCTGCCGATCACCTTCCTCACCGCATACGTGGCGCTCGTCCAGGTCGGCCGCCTGGCCAAGGGCGAGCGGGTCCTGATCCACGCCGCGGCGGGCGGCGTCGGCATGGCGGCGGTGCAGATCGCGAAGCACGTCGGCGCCGAGATCTTCGCCACCGCCGGCAGCGACGAAAAGCGCGCGCTCCTCCGATCGATGGGCGTCCGGCACGTCATGGACTCGCGGTCGCTCCAGTTCGTCCAGGCCACCCGGGAGGCGACCGGGGGCGAGGGCGTGGACGTCGTCCTCAACTCGCTGGCGGGAGAGTTCATCCCTCAGAGCCTCGGCCTTCTTCGCGACTACGGCCGCTTTTTGGAGATCGGCAAGCGGGACTACGTCGCCGACAGCAAGCTGGGGCTGCGCCCGTTCCTCAAGAATCTGTCGTTCTCGCTGGTCGACGTCGGCGGGATGATGCACCGGCAGCCCACGCGCCTCAGGTCCGCGCTGCTCGAGCTGCTCGAGCTGTTCGGGCGCGGCGCCCTGGTGCCGCCGCCCATCCGCGTCTTCCCGGCCTCCGAGGTCAGGGACGCCTTCCGGCACATGGCCCAGGCCAAGCACACCGGAAAGATCGTGGTGTCGATCGCCGACCCGTCGCTGCGCATCGCGCCGGAGCCGCCGCGCCCCCCCGCGATCGCGGCGGACGGCACCTATCTGGTGACCGGCGGTCTGGGTGGCCTGGGGCTGCGGGTGGCCGGGTGGCTGGTGGCGCAGGGCGCGCGACACCTCACGCTGGTCGGGCGCAGCGCGCCCTCCGCGGCGGCGCAGGGGGCCATCGCGGCGCTGGTCGCGCAGGGGGCCGAGGTGGCGGTCGAATCGGCCGACGTGAGCCGCCCCGACCAGGTGGCGCGGGTGCTCGCCGCGATGGCGGGCGCGTCCCGCCGCCTGCGCGGCGTCGTCCACGCCGCCGGCGTCCTCGACGACGGCGTGATCGCCAAGCAGACCCCCGGCCGCTTCACCACGGTGGCAGACCCGAAGCTGGGCGGCGCCTGGAACCTTCACCTGCAGACGCGCGCTCAGCCGCTCGACTTCTTCGTCATGTTCTCGTCGGCGGCCGCCGTGCTCGGGGCGGCGGGCCAGGCGAACTACGCGGCCGCCAACGCCGCCCTGGACGCGCTGGCGCACCATCGACGGGCCGCCGGCCTGCCGGCCACGACCATCGATTGGGGCGCCTGGGCCGAGGTCGGCATGGCCGCGGCCCGGAGCGATCGCGGCGAGCGGCTGGCAGCGCGCGGCATGACCGGCATCCCGGCTGGCAAGGGCGTCTCCGCGCTCGAGCGGGTGCTCGGCGGTCAGGAGGCCCAGGTCATGGTCGCCGCGATCGGCGCCCGACAGTGGCAACAGTTCGCGCAGGCCAGCGGGCGGCCGTTTCTGGCTCGCCTGGTCCAGGAGTCCCCCAGCCAGTCGAGCGACACCCCCACCCGGCGGGAACTGTTCGCGATCGAGTCGCCGGCCGGGCGCCGCGCCTTCCTGGAGTCGCGGCTGCGGCTGGAGGTCGCCAACGTGCTGCGGATCGATCCGGTCGCCGTCGACGCCCAAAAGCCGTTGCGCGAGATGGGCATCGACTCGCTGATGGCCATCGAGCTGCGAAACTCGCTGGAGGCGGCGTTCGGCGTCGGCCTGCCGTCGACGGTGGTCTGGAACTGTCCGACGGTCGCGGCGCTGGGCCGCGAGATCGCGAAGAAATTGGACCTGGCCGTCGACGATCCGGCTGGCGCGGCCGGCACCCCCGCCCAACCGGCGGCAGCGGCGACCGCCGCCCTGGAAGACGACGACGCGGTCAACCAGCTGCTCTCGCTGGCCAGCGACCTGTCGGCCGACGCCCTGGAGGAAGCCGTCGCCGAAAACGCCGGGCGATCGCGCTAGGCTAGCTACGACTCGCAGGCGCGGCGATACATCGGCTCCCAGGTGTCGTCCCACTGGCGGACGCAGTCCTGGCGTGCCGTGGTGAAGCGGTCGAAGTCGCGGTTGAGGGCGTGGGTCCGCCCGACGTTGGTGACGTGCATCCAGGTGTCGAGCGCGTCGGCCAGCGTGATCGGGCAGCCGAGCTGCTCGCCCAGCCGAACCATGAGCCGGGCCGCGGAGCGCCCGTAGGCGTCGAGCACGGCCAGGAACCGCGGCCCGCCGGTGTCGATGGCGCCGAAGTTCTGTTCGTACATCGCCCACGAGACCTGGGAGTGCTCCGCCTCTTCGGCCATGTGGTACAGGAAAATGTAGTAGGTCCCCGGGTGCTTCATCCACCGGGGATCCCCGGCGTTCTCCATCACCAGGACCGACTGGACGCCGAAGGAGGCCTCGATGGCGGCCGCGACGAACGCCAGCTCCTCGGCCGCGGCGTCCATCCTGAGCAGCGACGTGTCGACGAGGTTCGGGATGCGGCCGAGGCACGGGTCGTGACGGTAGGCGCCCGAGCCGAGCGCGGTCTCGTTGACCACGTGGCAAGCGGCCGAATGGCGCGCCTCCTGGGTCAGGAATGCCTTCTCGTCGGTGACCGGCGCCTCGGACGGATGCTGGCGCCGCAGCGCGAGCAGCACCATCTCGAAGTACTCCGCGAAGACGCTGAAGCTGAACATGCCCAGCGATTCGACCCGGCCCAGATCCGCCTCGAGCGCCGCGAACGTCTCCTTTCGCGCCGCGCCCAACACGGACGAGGGAACCTCCCGGATGCGCAGCTCCTTGAACTTCTTCACGCGACGGTCTCCCCGTTCCAGTAACGCTCGCGCTGCCACGGGTAGGTGGGCAGATCGACGGGCCGCAGGCCCCGCGGGTACTGGCGCGCCCAGTCGATGCGGCAGCCGAGCGTGTAGAGACGCGCCATCGCGTCCAGCATCGCGTCGCGTGCCTCACCGCCGCCCTCGATGCTGGGGACGAAACCACCAGCCTTGCCCGGCGGCGCCAGCGCCGGCGCAATCGACAGGCCGGGGACAGACCGCGGGCTCACTTCCAAAAAGACGTCGTATCCTTGCTCGGCCGCGGCGGCCGCCGTCGGGTAGCTGGGAATGCGCGTGGCGGCGGGCGCGATCTCGCCGCGCGCGCAGACGATCCGGGCAGCCTGCTCCAGCGGCAAGGCGCCTGCCACGTGCGCGGCAGCGATCCGTCCGAAGCCGTCGCCGACGATGGCGTGCGGTTCGACGCCCCAGGCCCGCCAGAGCGAGGCCAGCGCCACCTGGAGAGAGAACAGGCAGTGGAGCTCGGCGTCTCGATCGTCGGCCGCCCCGGACGCGAGTTCCGCCAGCACCGACGAGGCGCCCGCCTGCAAGAAGGCCGCGTCGCAGGCGGCGAGCGCCGCGCGGAACTCCGGTTCCACCTCCGCCAGCGCGCGCGCGCCGCCGGCGGACCGTGGCCCCCGCGCCGGGAACGCGAACACCAGCCTGCGGCGAGAAGGCGCCACCCGCCCCGCCCTGACGCCCGGCCGGCCCTCGCCCCGCGCGCAGGCCGCCAGCTCCTCGCTCGCCTGGCGGGCGGAGCGCGCCACCAGCGCCAGCCGGAACTCGTGGTGAGAGCGGCGCACGTTGGCCGTGAAGCAGATCCGCCCCAGCTCACCGTCGGGCACCCCGCCGATTCGATCCGCGTAGCGGCCCGCGGCCGCCCGCAGCGCCGCCTCGCTCTTGGCCGAGATGGTCAACAGCCGCGGCCCGGCGGGCAGGATTGGCTCGTCCACCGACTTCGGCGCTTCCTCCAGCACGACGTGCGCGTTGGTCCCGTTCATCCCGAAGGCGCTCACCCCCGCGATGCGCGGCGCGCCGCCGCGCGCCCAGGGCCGACCGGTGAGCGGAATCTCGAACCGCGTCCTCTCGAAGGCGATGTTGGGGCTGAGGCGCTTGAAGTTGCGGTGGGGCGGAATGAAGCCCGCGTCCAGCGCCAGCACCGTCTTGATGATCCCGGCGATGCCCGAGGCTGTCTCCAGATGGCCGATGTTGGTCTTGATCGAGCCGAGCAGGCAGGGCGTGCCGCCGGGGGTCGGCGAGCCGAGCACCTCTTTCAACGCCTGGGCCTCGATGGCGTCGCTGAGCGCGGTGCCCGAGCCGTACGCCTCGACGTACGAGACCTGCGCCGGAGCCACCCGGGCCTGGGCCAGCGCCCGTCGCAAGACCGCCGCCTGCGCCACCGGGTTCGGGGCCTTGATCGACGCGCTGCCGCCGTTCTGGTTCACGGCGGCCCCGCGGACCACCGCGAGGATCCGATCGCCGGCGGCCTGAGCGTCCGACAGCCGCTTGAGGACCAGCGCGCCGCAGCCTTCGCTGCGGACGTATCCGTCGGCCGCGGCGTCGAACGTCTTGCACTGGAACGACGGCGAGACGATCCCGGACTTCGCGTACCCGTCATTCAGGTACGGCGACAGGTTCAACATGACCCCGGCCGCCAGGGCCATGTCGCTGGTCTGGAGCCGCAGGCTCTGGCAGGCCAGATCGACCGCCACCAGCGACGAGGCGCAGGCCGCCTCGACGGCGATGCAGGGGCCGCCCAGCTCCAGCGCGTACGACACGCGCCCGCAGGTGAAGCTCTTGCCGTTGCCCATCGCGAAGTGGAATGGGTCGCGCGCGCCGGCGGCGGCGGTCATGAATGCGTAGTCGCTGGACGAGATGCCCAGGAAGACCCCGGTCAGTGAGCGACGGACCGTCTCGATCGGCTGTCCCGCCCGCTCGAGCGCTTCGTGACACACCTCGAGCACCAGGCGCTGCTGGGGATCCATGGCCGCGGCCTCCTGCGCCGAGATCCCCCAGAAGCCGGCGTCGAACTGGTCGGCCCCGCGGATGAATCCGCCCCGATGACCCTGCCAGTCTCCCGGCCGATCGGGGGGCACCTCGCCGATCGCGTCGCGCCCGTCGACCAGCAGCTGCCACAGCTCTTCCGGACTGTCGGCGCCGGGGAAGCGGCAGGCCAGGCCGACGACGGCGATCGGCTCGTCGCGCGCCGCCTCCAGCGACTTCACCTTGGCTTCCAGCGACTCGATCGCCTTGAAGGCGCGACGCATGGCGGTCGTGGCGTCGGGTGTCGGCTTGTCAGGCATGGTCTTCTTCTGTTCGATCCAGGCGATCCAGCTTGGCCAGCAGCGCGGCTTCGATCTGGTCGTCCGGCAGCAGGTCCGCCTCCGTCGGCGGCTCGGCCGGCGCGGCCGCCGCCTGGTTCGGCGGCGCCTCCTCATCGACGGGCGCTCCCATCAGCTTGGCGAGATAGGGCACCAGCTCTTCGATCGATCGGCTGGCCCACAACACGGTCGAGGGAAGGCGCATTCCGAAGCGGGCCTCCAGCCGATCCCGCAGCTCGAGGTCCATCAGCGAGTCGAAACCAAGAGCGTTCAGGGGGGCGGCCGCGTCGACGGCCGCGGCCGGCAGCCGCAACAACCCGGCGATCTCCGCCTTCACCTCGGTCTGCAGCCGGTGGCGTCGCTCGGACGGCGCGAGCGCCGCGAGCTCGTCCCGCAGCCGAGCAGCGGGCGCAGCCTGGGGCGCCCTCTCGCTCAGCAGCCGCGACAGCAGCGGCCAAGCGGAGGGCAGGCCGGCGGCGTCGCCCGGGCCGCGGAGCTCGAGGCGCATCACCGCGATCTGGGGGGCGGAGAGCTCCAGCACCCGGTCCAGCGCCGCCATCGCGTCGGCGGCCGCCAGGCCCGCGTCCCAGCCGATGCTGATCGCCGGCAGCCCCGCGGCGGCCCGCAGATGGGCCAGGCCGTCCAGGAAGGCACTCGCCGCCGCGTCGCTGCCGTGCCCCGGCGATCCCAGCACCGCGCCGCTCGACGAGAACATCACGAAAAAATCGAGCGAAGAGGTCCCGCGGGTCCGGGTGTGCAGGTTCCAGGCGCCCCGAACCTTGGGCGCCATCACCCGCTCGAGCCCGCCGTCATCGATGGCGCCGGCCGCGTGGACGATCCCGCGCAACGCCGGCATCTCCGTCCGGATCCGCTCGAGCAGCCCGGCGACCTCCCGCGGCTCCGCGACGTCGCACCGGGCGACGACCACCTCGACCCCGCCCGCGGCGAGCTCGCCGATCGCCTGGCCGGCCTCGGGCGGCGGATCCCGGCGGTCGGCGAGGACCAGGTGCCGCGCCCCTTTCGCGACCAGCCAGCGGGCGGTTTCCAGGCCCAGCCGACCCAGTCCGCCGGTCACCAGGTAGGTGTCGCCGCCGATGGCGGGCGCCGTCTCGGCCGCGGCGATCGGCGTCTCGGGGTCGTCCATCGTGACGACGGTCAGCGGCCCGCGCTGGCCGGCGGCCGCGCCAAGCTGCGCTTCGAGCTGGGCGATCGGCACGCCGCGGACGTCGACGGCGCCGCCGAGAGCGGCGAGGTGCCCTTCGGCCCCCTGGATCGCGGCCGCCAAGCCAGCCGGCGCCTCGACGGCCAGCGCCCGCAGATCGGCGGTCAGCCGCCAGACGTTCGGCGGCGTCGGCGTGGCGCTACTCGGTCCCGCCGAGACCCAGCGTCCGAGCGGAGCCAGCAGCGCCGACCAGTTCGGGTCGGACAAGTCGTCCCAGGCGGCGCCGGTCCCGATGACGACGTCGTAGCGCCGGCCCCCGTTGGCGGCCAGCGCGTCGGCGGGCGAGCTGTCCGGCGGGATGGTGCGGAACCGCTCTCCCGGTGCGCCGCCGAGGGCCACCACGGACGCGCCGGCGGCGGCCGCGATCCGGGCCGCGGCGCGTCCCTGCGGACAGGCACCGTCGCTGATGAACACCGCTTCGCGCCCGACACGCGCAAGCCCGACGACCGCGTGGTGCGCCGCCGCGACGATCGGCAGCGTGGCGGCCGCGAGCTGCGCGCCCAGAGCGGGCGGCAAGGGGATCACGGCACCGGCGTCGATCGCGACGTGGGTGGCCGGCTCTTGCGCCACCAGGGCCACCACCTCGTCTCCGACGGCGAACCGAGCGGCGGCCGTCGGCCCGACGGCCGTGATGCGCCCCGCGCAGGCGGCGGGGCGTCCCGGCGTGCGGTCGAGCGTCGCCGCCGAGACCGCGAGCTCCACTTCTCCGGCGGCGGGCTCGCGGCGCGCGAAGGCCCGCAGGCCGTCGCCGGCGAGATGAAACGAGCGCCCGCGGGCGGGACGCGGTCGCCGATCGCCGGCGCGCGCCCGGGTCAAGCGGGCGACCCGCCGTTCGCGCCCGCGCAGCGCGATCTGGTTCTCGTCCAGGTCCGAGCGGAGCTCGTCCGCCAGGGCCGCCAGCGCGTCGGCGTCGGGCGAGGCGGGCAGGTCGACGCACGCGCACCGAAGCTCCGGGTGCTCGAGCGCAATCGTCCGCCCCAGCCCCCAGAGCGCGGCCAACGCCGGCGCGACCGGCCCGCCACCGGCGGGCTGCGCGCCGCGCGTGACCAGCCAGAGGCGCGGCGGTCGGGCCAGCTTCGCGGCGGCCACCGTCTCGACGATCGCGAGCACCCCAGCCCAGGTCTCGACGGCGCCGTCGGCGATCGCTTCCGCGCCGACGTCGGGCGCCAGATAGACAATGCCGCCGACGTCCGGGTCGGCTGACGCGGAGAGCCGGCGCACCGCCTGGGCCACGTCGGGCGAGAAGGCCAGCCGGTGGCCCGCCTCCTCGACGGGCTGGCGCAGCGCACCGGCCAGAGCTTCGTCCCCCAGCGCGACCCAGGCGTTTCCAGCGCGCGCGGGCGGCGCGGGCAGGCTCTGCGGCTCCCAGTCGACGGCGAACATCCAGTCGTCGACCAGGCGGCGCGACGGGCCTACCCGCTGGAACTGGAGGTCGCGCAGCTCGACGAAGACCTGGCCGTCCTCGCCCAGTAGCAACACGTCACCGCGCGGCCGATCGCCGCGCGCGCTCTGGTCGACAATGCACGCGTGAGCCGAGAGCGCGCCTTCGGGACGGGCCCCGACCACCACCGACCCGATCGCCACCGGCACCAGCAGCCCCGGCGCGACCGTCGAGATGGCCGCGCCGCTCGCCTGGAAGCAGGCGTCGAGCAAGGTCGGATCGACCTCGCCGGCCATGGCGCGCGCCGTGGGATCGGCCGGGCGGAGGCGCGCCAGCACCTCCCCCGCTCCCCCGACCACCCGGTCCAGGCGGCGAAGCCGCGGGCCGAGATCGATCCCGCCCCGCCGGATCGCTTCGTAGAACTCGTCGACCCCGACGGGCCGCGGGCAGCGCGACGCGATCGCGGCGGGCGGCTGGGCCGAGGCGGCGGCCGGCTCGCGCGCGGCGCGCAAGTCCCCGGACGCGTGGACGCTCCAGCCGGCGGCCGAGGGGCTGGCGATGCGAAACGATCCCGCCCCGCCGGCGCGTGGCGTGAACAGCAGCTGCGCCATCCGGGTCCCCTGCGCGGGCAGCTCCAGCAGCTGCTCCAGGCGAACGTTTTCGACCACGCATCTCGCGCCCCGGCCGAAGATCGCGCGGCCCGCCTCGAGCGCCATCTCGAGGTAGGCCGCCGGGGTGACGATGGCTCTGCCCGCTACCCGGTGATCGCCCAGATACGGAGACACGGCCGGCGACAGCTCGGCTTCCCAGACCCGCGTGCCGTCGGGCAGAGTCAATCCGTCGCCGGCCAGCAGCCCCTGTCCGAAGGCCATCGCCGGCCCGCGCCTTCCGTCGGTGCGGGCCGGCCAGTAGGCCTCGCGCTGCCAGGCGTAGGTGGGCAGCGACACCACGTTCCCCGCCGCCGTGAACAGCCGTTCCCACTCGACCGAGCGTCCGAGCGCGTAGAGCGACCCCAGCGTGTCCAGCAACGAGCGGCGCTCGTCCTCTTCGCGCCGTGTCGAGCCGAGGGCGGCCCCCGCCATCCCGATCGCCGACAGCGTGCTCTCGATCGACGGCGCCAGCACCGGCTGGGGGCTGATCTCCAGAAAGATCGCGTGCCCCTCACGCATGAGGCCCTCCAGCGACGGGGGGGACGGCGCCGGTTGGCGCGGGTTGGTGGCCGACCAGTACGCGGCCCCCATGAGCTCGCCCGGGATCGGCTCCGCCTTGGCCGTCGAATAGATCGGCACCCCCGCCGCGCGCGGCCGGATCGCCGCCAGCAACGCCTGAAGCTCTGCGCCGAGCGGCGGCTTCCGGCTGCGCAGCACGATGGCGCGCGCGGCGTCGGCCAGGTCCAGCGCACCCGCCACGTGCGCGGCCGCGACCTCGCCCAGGCCGTCGCCGACCACGGCGTCCGGCTCGATCCCCCACGACCGCCAGAGCGCGGCCAGCGAGACCTGCATCGCGAAGATCAGCGGGACGGCCACCTCCTCCGTCCACCGCTGCGCGGCCGCGTCCGAGGTCAACATGTCGGCGGCCGACCACCCCGTCACGGCTTCGAGGGCGGCGTCGCACGCCGCCAGCGAGTCGCGAAACACCTTCTCCGAAAGCAGTCCCCGGCCCATCCCGACCCACTGCGACCCCGGACCGGAGAACACGAAGACGATCCGCTCCGCCGCTCCCGCCCGGAGCTCCGGGCGCGCGCCACCGACTTTCGCGGGCGCTTGCTCCTCACCCGCGGCCACCGCGCGCAACCCGTCGACTAGCTCGCGCCGGGTCGCGCCCACCACCAGGCGGCGAAACCGATGGTGGCTCCGGCGTACCGCCGCGGTGTACGCGACATCGGCCAGCGGGTGCGTGCCCTCGGCCAAGAACGCCGACCACCGCTCGGCGAGGGCCCGAAGGTCGGCCGGGCTCCGCGCAGAGATCGGCAGCACCATCGGCCGGCCGTCACCGTCGGCGGCCGCCTGTTCACCGGCGGCCGCCGGCGACGGCACCGCCTCCAACACGGCGTGCGCGTTCGTCCCCGACCAGCCGAACGAGCTCACGCCCGCGATCCAGGGCTTGCCGTCCGCCGGCCAGGCCAGCGGCTCGCGCGAGACGACGAACGGGGTGTTCTCCAGCGCGATGTGCGGGTTCAGCCGGCGGAAGTTGATCTGCGGCGGGATGATCCCGCGCGACAACGACAGCGCCGCCTTGATGAGACCGGCCACCCCGGCGGCGCCCTCCGTGTGCCCGAGGTTGGCCTTGAGCGATCCCAGGACGCAGCGGTCGCCCGCCCCGCGGCCGCGGCCCAGGACCTCCTTGAGGGCCTCGACCTCGATCGGATCGCCCAGCGCGGTTCCCGTCCCGTGGGCCTCGACGTAGCCGACCGCGGCGGGCGGGACGCCGCCGGCCGCCAGGGCGCGCTCGATCACCTCGCGCTGGGCAGAGCCGGCCGGCGCGGTGAGCCCGTTCGATCGCCCGTCGTGATTGACCGCGGTCCCGCGCACGATCGCGATCACCCGATCGCGGCTGGCGAGGGCGTCGCCCAAACGCTTGAGGACGACGACGCCGCACCCCTCACCGCGGGCGATGCCGTCGGCGCGCGCGTCGAACACCTTGCAACGCCCGTCGCCCGCCAGGAGCTGCATCTCCAGCATCACCCGCATGACCTCGGGCGACAGCACCAGGTTGACGCCCCCCACGACGGCCAGCGCGGACTCCCGGCGCCGCAGACTCTCGCAGGCCAGGTGAACCGCCACCAGCGACGACGAGCAGGCGGTGTCGACCACCACGCTCGGGCCGTGCAGATCGAAAATGTAGGACACCCGGCCCGCCAGCATGTTGTTCGACACGCCGGTCCCGGTGTGAGACCCGACGGCCTGCGGATCGCGCGCGCAGAGCGTCGCGTACTCGCCCCCGCCGCAGGCGCCGATGAAGACGCCGGTCGCCGTCCCGGCCACCGCCTCCAGCGGCAGACCCGCGTCCTCCAACGCCTCCCAGATGCCCTCCAGGATCAGCCGCTGCTGAGGATCGATCTGGACGGCCTCGCGCGGCGAGATCCCGAACACCGCCGGCTCGAACTGGTCGACGCCCTCGATGAAGCCACCCCAGCCGGTCGGCGCCAGGTCGGGGCTCCGCTCGAGCAGCGCTTCGGCGTCCCAGCGTGACTTCGGGACGCGCGTGATCCCGTCGACGCCGTCGAGGAGCGCGCGCCAGAGCCCGTCGGGCGAGTCGGCGCCCGCGAAGCGGCACGACATCCCCACGATCGCGATCGGCTCGGGCGGCTCGCGCAGGAGCTCGGCCAGCAGGCCGCGCTTTTCGGGGCCCAGGGACGCGATCAGCTTCGACAGCTTGTCGGCCGTGGAGGCTCCACCATCCGCGCTCATTTCAGCTCCTCCAGGGTCTTCAGCAGCAAGGACTCGACCTCCAGCTCGGACAGCGCCGCGATGCGGGCGGCAGCCGCCGCGGTCTCGTCGGGCGGCGCGCCGGCGGCCGGCGACGTCGCTTGCTCCGGCGTCTCTTGCTCGTCGAGGCCCAGGCTCCGACAGACGTAGTCGGTCAGACCCTCGACGGTCGGGTAGTTGAAGAGCACCGTCGCCGGCAAGCGACATCCGACCGTCGATTCCAGCCGGTTGCGAAGCTCCACCACCATGAGCGAGGTCATCCCCATCTCGTTGAAGCTGAGAGAGGTCTGCGACGCGGTCAGCTCCTCGAAGCCCAGCACCTGCGCCACTTCGGCGCGCACGTGCGCGGTGACGAGGTCGCGCCGCCGCTCCGGCGCGGTCTCCCGCAGGCGGCGAAGAACCTCCGTCTCGCCGCTCGGCGCCGGCCGCGCCTCGGCGCCGGTCGCGGCGCGCGGCAGGAGGTGGCGCGCGAACGCCGCCAGGCCCGTGCGGCCGGCCCCGGCGGCCAGCCTGGACCAGTCCAGGTTGGCGACCGCGGCTTGAGTGGCCTGGTCCACGAGGAGCCTGTCCAGGGCGGCCAGCGCGGCGGCCGGCTCCAGCGGGGCGACGCCCCGGGAGGCGCGGCGCCGCTCCTCGTCGGAGCTCGCGGACGCCATGCCGCCCGACGCCCAAGGGCCCCAGTTCACGCTGAGCGCGGGCAGCCCCTGGTGGCGGCGGTGGTGCGCCAGCGCGTCCAGGAACGCGTTGGCGGCCGCGTAGTTCGCCTGGCCCGGCGATCCCAGCAGCGCCGCCAGCGACGAGAACAGCACGAAACAGTCGAGCGGCAGGCCGCGCGTGGCCGCGTGCAGGTGCCAGGCTCCCGCGATCTTCGGCGCCATCACGGGCACGAACCGGTCCCAGCTCTGGTCGTCGAGGAGGGCGTCATCCAGCACGCCGGCCGCGTGGAACACGCCCCGCAGCGGCGCCGCCGGCGAGAGGTCCGCCAGGATCCGGGCCACGTCGGCCGCACGCGAGACATCCGCGCGCACGACGGCGATCTCGGCGCCGCGCCCGCGCAATTCGGCGATCGCCGCCCGCGCCTCTTCGGAAGCAGGCGAGCGCCCTGCCAGCATCAGGTGGCGCGCGCCGCGGTCGACGGCCCAGGACGCGATCTGCAGGCCGATCGCGCCCAGCCCGCCGGTGACCAGGTAAGTCCCCGACGGCGAGAAGGACGGCAGCCCGCCGGCGCTCCCCCGGGCGGCCAGCAGCCGCGGCGCCCATCGCTGGCCGCCGCGGATCGCGACCTCCCGCTCGTCGTCGCGTGACGTGATCTCGACGGCCAGGGCCTCCACCGTCGCCGCGTCATCCCCGTCGACGTCGACGATCACGCAGTCGAGGCCCGGCACCTCCAGCGCCGCCACCCGGCGCAGCCCCCAGATGGCCGCCTGCGCGAGGCCATCCGCGGTCGGACCGGCTCCCGCCGCCGCCGCGCCGCGGGTCACGATCGTGATCGCCGGCCTCGCGCCGCCGCCCGCGCCGTCCAGCGCGCGCAGCAGCAGGAGCAGCGGCTCCACCGCCGGCCGCTGCGCGCCCACCAGCGCGTCGCCGCCGCCGGCGGCGCGTCCGTCGAGCGCCCAGAGGTGGACGATGCCGGCCACCGACCCGCCGTCGCGGGTGGCGTGCTCGAGCAGCGCGCGGTAGTGCGCGGCGTCGCTGGGATCGATGGCGGCCCGGTCGGGCCCGAGGGCGAGCGCCTCGGCTCGCTCCACCACCACGCACGAATGTCCCGCCTGGCGCAGCCGGGCCAGGAGGCGCTCCGACAGCCCGCCCTCGCCGGCCAGGATCAACCAGCGGCCGGCGGACGGCTGGTCGAGCGGCGCCTCCGCGCGCGGCGCCGGTTGCCAGTCCACCTCGTAGCGGGGAGCTCCCCCCTGGTCCTGGTTGCGCAGGAACAGCTCCCGCGGCGCGCGGCGGACCATCAACCCGGTGATGCCGAGGACCCGGCTCCCGTCGTCGGCGTGAAGCGACACGGCCCCGTCCAGCACGTCGCCCGATCCGCGGACGTTCAGGGAGGCGTGTCCCCACAGCGCGCGCGGCGCCGCACGCTCCAGCGCCACCCGTTCGATGCTCATCGGCAGGTAGATTTCGCGGTCCGCGTCGGGGCCGACCAGGACCACACCCAGGAGCTGCATGGCGGAATCGATCAGGACCGGGTGGATGGACCGGCCGCCCAGATCGAGCGCCGCGTCGGGGCGCCGGATTCCGCCCAGGACCTCGCTGCCGCCGCGTCGCAGGCTCACGATCCCCTGGAACGAAGGCCGCAGGTCGATTCCGACCTGGCGGAGCTGGTCGTAATAGAGGCCCGCGTCGTAGCTCTCGGGCAGCCGGGCGCGCACGGCCTCGAGGTCGGCGGACGCGTCCGGCGCGAGCGCGCCGGCACAGAGTTCGCCGACCGCGTGCTGGCGCCAGCCCGGACCGCCGCTGCGCCGGTCGCGGCTGACGATCCGAAACCGATGGCGGCCGGGACCGACCGGCGCGAGCACGATCTGGACGGTGGTCGCCGCCTGCTCGTCCAGCACCAGCGGCTCCTCGAACACGACGCGCTCGGCGGCCGGCCGGTCGGTCTGCAGCACCTCGCCCGCAGCCATCAGCGCCAGGGCCACGTGCGCGGCGGCGGGAACGACGATGCGGTCGTAGACCCGGTGGTCGGACAGGAACGGCAGCGCGCCGACGCTGAGCTGGGACTCGAAGATCCGCTGGTCGATCCCCAGCGCCAGCGGCCGGCCGAGCAGCGGATTGACCGGAGGCTCGCCCGGCTCGCCCTCCCGGCGCGACGCCGCGGCCGGGCCTTCGAACCAGTGGCGCTTGCGCTCGAACGGATAGGTGGGCAGCGGGACGCGCACCCGCTCGGGACCTGCGTCGAAGCGCTGCCAATCGACCTCGATCCCGCCCAAAAACAGCTCGCCGGCCGCGCGCGCCATCTGCTCGGCGGCGGGCTTGCCCTTGGACAGCGAACCGACGCAGACCGTCGCGCGGCGGTCCGCCCGCTCGACCAGGGCCAGCAGCACGGGCGCCGCGCCGATCTCCACGAAGGCGTCGCACCGTTCGGCGCGCAGCGCCTGCATCGCCTCGACGAAGCGCACCGGCTCGCGCAGGTGGCGCCGCCAGTAGCTGCTGTCGCACAGCTCGCCGTCCGCCACGCCGCCCGTGACCGCCGAGACGTAGGTGCACGCGGGCCGCGCCAGCCGCACGCCGGCCACCATCGCCTCGAACGGCTGAAGGACTTCGTCGAACACCGCCGAGTGGAAGGCGTTCGCCACCGCCAGTCGGGTGGTCACCATCCCGGCGGCGGTCAGCTCGCCGGCGGCCGCCTGCAGCGGCTCGTGCGGGCCCGAGATGACGACGTTGCTGGCGGCGTTGTGCGCCGCCACCACCACCTGCGGGTGCCGCGACAGCGCGGCCTCGACCTCCAGCCGTCCCGCGTGAACGACGGCCATCCCTCCCCGGCCGGGCACCGCCGCCATCAGCTTCGATCGTTCCACGATCAGCCGCACGGCGTCCTCGACCGACAGGACTCCGGCCGCCCAGGCCGCGGCGTACTCGCCCACGCTGTGACCCACGACCACCGACGGTTCGATCCCCCAGGATCGCCAGAGCTCGACCAGCGCCTGCTGGATCGCGAAGGTCGAGATGGCCGCGTAGGTCGTCTCGTCGATCCGCGCCGCCGCGCCGGCCGCGGGATAGAGGATCGACAGCAGCCGATCGCCGAGCGCGTCCCCCACCAGCGCGTCGCAGCGGTCGACGGCCCGGCGAAAGACCGGTTCGGCCTGGTACAGCTGCTCGCCCATCCCCGGGTACTGGGCCCCCTGGCCGCCAAACAGGAAGGCGATGCGCGGATCCGACCGGCGGCTGACAGGGCCGCGCGCCGCCGTCGAGGGGGCGCCCTCCCGGTGAACCCGCGCCAGCTGCTCGCGCAGGTGGTCGACCGATCGCGCGACCAGCGCCAGCCGGTGTGGCAAGCGGGCCCGGCCGGCGTTCGCCGTGAAGCACACGTCCGCCAGCGACGGCGCCTCGGCGCTGGCCAGCGTCTCGGCGTACCGGCGCGCCAGCTCGCGCAACGCGCCGTCGCTCCGGGCGCTCAGCACGAACAGATGAGCAGGCCGGGCCGGTCCGACCGCCGCGGGGCGCGCCGGCGGCGGTTCGCCGACCACCAGGTGAGCGTTGGTGCCGCTGATCCCGAACGAGCTGACGGCGGCCAGCCGCGGACGCTCCCCGGGTGTCCAGGCCACGGTCTCGGTGGGAACGTAGAACGGCGTGCCGGCCAGCGAGATGCGCGGATTCAGCGTGCGAAAGTGCAGGCTGGCCGGGATGGCCTGGTGCTCGAGGGCCAGCACGGTCTTGATCAGGCCGGCGATGCCCGCCGCCGCCTCGAGATGGCCAAGGTTGGTTTTGACGGACGCCAGCGCGCAAGTGCCGCCGCCAGCGCGGGGCGCCCCGTAGACCTCGGTGAGCGCGGCGACCTCGATCGGATCTCCCAGCGAGGTGCCGGTCCCGTGCGCTTCGACGTACGAGACGTCCTGCGGCGAGACGCCGCCGCGCGAGAGCGCTTCGCGCAGCACGCTCTGCTGCGCGAGCACGTTGGGGGCGGTCAGCCCGGACGAGCGACCGTCCTGGTTGACGGCGCTGCCGCGGATGACGGCGAGCACCCGATCGCGCTGCGCGAGCGCGTCGGAGAGGCGCTTCAGCACCACGACGCCGCACCCCTCGCCGCGGACGAACCCGTTCGCGCCGGCGTCGAACGCCTTGCAGCGCCCGTCCGGCGACAGCGCGTGGTACTTCGACACGGCGATCGACGTCGCCGGCGAGAGCATCACGTTCACGCCCGCCGCCAGGGCCACGTCGCTTTCGCGCCCGCGCAGGCTCTGGCAGGCGAGGTGAACGCAGACCAGCGACGACGAGCAGGCCGTGTCGACGGCGACGGCGGGCCCCTGCAGGCCCAGCACGTACGAGATCCGGCCAGCCGCGGTGCTGAAGGCCGTGCCGGTGCCGCTGAACGGACCGATGTGCTCGAAGCTGCTGAAGTCCTGCACGTAGGCGTAATCGAGGGTGCTGATGCCCAGGAAGACACCCGCCCGCCGGCCGACCAGGGCATCGGCCGACTGCCCGCCGTGCTCCAGGGCCTCCCAGGCCACTTCCAGCAGCAGCCGCTGCTGAGGATCCAGGTCCGCGGCCTCGCGGGGCGAGATGCCGAAGAACTCCGCGTCGAATTCGTCGACGCGATCGAGAAACGCGCCCCAGCGGCTGCTCATCTTGCCGGGCGCGTCGGGATCTGGATCGTAGAAGGCGTCGGCGTCCCACCGGGCGCCCGGGATCTCACCGACGGCATCCGTGCGGTCCGCCAGCAGCCGCCAGAACGCCTCCGGCCCGTCGGCGCGCGGGAAGCGGCAACCGACGCCGACCACCGCGATGGGCTCGGTGCGCTCCCGCTCCAGCTCCTCGACCTTGGCCTGCAGGCGCTTGACCGCCAGGAGGGCGCGCTTGACGGTCTCGTCGGCCGATCCGGTCCCCATCACTCGCCTCCTTCGATCACGTCGAGCAGACCGCGTAGCTCCGCCTCGGCTTCCACGTCGGACAGGCTGTCGATCTGCTGCGCCAGCGCCACCTCTTCGACCACCGCCGGCTTCGGCGCCTCGGGAGCGGCGCGCTCGGCGGCTTTCAGCTCGAGGCCCAGCTGCTGGGCGACGAATTCCGCCAGCCCCGCGATCGTCGGGTGAGCCCAGATCAGCGTGGCGCGCAGCGCGAGCCCCAGGCTCAGCTCGAGGCGGTTGCGGAACTCGAGCGCCGTCAGCGAATCGAGGCCCAGCGTGGTGAGCGGCTTGGCGTGATCGACGGCCTCGGCCGGGATGCGCAGCACCGCGGCCACCTCGCCCGCCAGGTGCTCCTCCAGCATCCGGCGCCGCGCCCCGGGCCGCGCGGCGCCGAGCGCGTCCTTGACCTGGCTCCGCTGCGCAGCGGCCGCCGCCGGCTCCTCGTGCAGCGCGGCCAGCAGCTTCCATTGCGCGGCCGACGGGTTCGACTCGAGCCACTGGCGGAGGTTCAGCGGCGCCACCGTGACCTGGGGGAGCGGCGAGGACAGGAGGCGCGCCAGGGCCCGAATCCCCTGCTCCGACGTGAGGCTGCGGACGCCCTGGCCGGCGACCCGCTTGGCCCGGTTGTCCTGCGCCGCGGCCAGGCCGACCTCACCCCAGGCTCCCCAGTTCACGCTGAGCGCCGGTCGTCCCGCCGCATGCCGGTGGTGAGCGAGCGCGTCCAGGAACGCGTTGCCCGCCGCGTAGCTGGCCTGCGCGGGCGCCCCCAAGATCGACGCCAGCGACGAGAACAGGACGAAGAAGTCCAGCGGATCGCCGGCCGTGGCCAGATGCAGGTTCCAGGCCCCGGCCACCTTGGGCGCCATCACGGCCGCGAACCGGTCGGCGGTCTGCTTGACCAGGATCCCGTCGTCGAGAACACCGGCCGCGTGGATCACCCCACGCAGCGGCGCGTCCGGATCGCCGGCGGCGGCGGCGCGGACCCGCGCGACGTCTTCCGCGCGCGCGACGTCGCCCTGCGCGACCAGAACGGTGGCGCCCGCGGCGCGCAGGCTGGCCAGCACGGCCTCGGCGCCGGCGCTGGGGGCCCGCCGTCCCATGAGGACCAGACGCCGCGCGCCGCTCGCGACCAGGTGCTTGGCGGCCTCCAGGCCGAGTCCTCCGAGCCCGCCCGTGATCGCGTACGTGGCGTCGCCCCGGATGCGGACCTCCCGGCGCGCGGGCGCGATCGGCGCCGCCGGATCCCGCATGGCGATGACCACCTTGCCGCCGTGCTTGGCCTGGGCGACGTGCCGGAAGGCGTCCGCGGCCGAACGGGCCGGGAAGCTCTCGACGGGGAGCGGCCGCAGCCGGCCACTTGCCAGCTCGCCCACCAGCTGGGCCAGCGCGGACTCGACCGCCCGCGGGCGGCTGGTCAACATGCCGCGCAGATCCACCAGCGACATCGAGATCCCCTTCAGGAACGGCCGCAGCCCCAGCTTCGCGTCGTCGTAGTAGTCCCGCTTGCCGATGTCCACGTAGCGCCCGTGCTGCCGGAGCACGCCCAGGCTGTACGGGATGAACTGGCCGGACAGTGAGTTGAGAACGACGTCGACGCCTTCGCCGGCGGTGGCCTCCATGGTCTGGCGCGCGAACTCGAGCGAGCGCGAGCTCATGACGTGGCGGACGCCCAGCGCGCGCAGCCGCTCGCGCTTCGCGTCGCTGCCGGCCGTCGCAAACACCTCGGCGCCCGCCAGCAGCGCCAGCTGCACGGCCGCCAGGCCCACCCCCGTCGAGGCGGCGTGAATGAGGACCCGTTCGCCCGGCTCCAGCCGGGCGGCCTGGCGCAGCGCCAGGTGGGCGGTCAGGAAGGCGATCGGGAAACCGGCGCCGGCCTCGAAGCTCACGCCGGCGGGCAGGTGCGCCGTCAACCCTGCCAGCCCGACGACGTGGGACCGGAACGCGCTGGGGGCCAGGGCCAGCACGCGATCGCCCGCCGCGAACCCGTCGACACCCGGACCGACGCGGACGATCCGCCCGGCGCACTCTCCGCCCAGGCGCGGAGACTGCGGGCGGCCACCAGGCGCGTCGTCGGGCAACGCGCCCAGCGCCAGCAGCACGTCCAGCAGATTGAGGCCGGCGGCCTCGACCTCGATCTCGACCTCCGCCGGCCCCGGCGCGCGGCGCGCCACCTCACGCAGATCGAGCGCCTCCAGCGTCCCCGGGCTCTCGGTCTCGAGCGCGAACGGGCGAGCGCCGGCGGGGGCCTTCACCTCGCGGCGGCGGGGCTCCGGCGCGGTCCGCACCAACCGCGCGACGAAGCGGCGGCCGGCACGGAGCGCGATCGAGTCTTCGCCGGCGCCGCCCGCGCTGAGCTCGGCGGCCAGCGCGTCCAGGTCGGCCTCCGCGCAGCGCGCCGGCAGATCGATGCAGGTGGGGCGCAGCTCGGGATGTTCGTGAACCAGTGACCGGGCCAGCCCCCACAGCGGCGCGTGGCGGGGTGGGATCTCGCCGTCACTCTCGATCGCCTGCGTCCCCCGGGTCACGATCCACAGGCGCGGGGGCTCGCGCCCGCCCGCCTCCGCGAGCAGCTGAACCAGCCGCATGACCTCGACGCTGCTCGCCGACGCTCCCGCCGCGACCCCCCCGTCCTCGTCATCGATCGGCGACAGGTAGGCGATCGCGGTGCAGTCCGCAGCGGCGGCCAGCGCGCGCTCGATGCCGGCCAGCCCGGCGCCGGCGCGCATGCAGCGCGCCCCGGCGGTCTCCAATCGCCGGACGACCCGGCCGGCCAGCGCCCCGTCACCGACCACCATCCAGCTCCCCGGCGCGGAGCCCGCGCCGGCCGCCTGGCGGTCCTGCGCCTGCCAGTCGATCGCGAACAGCCAGTCCTCGTGCTCTTCTCGCCGGCGGCTGGCCCGTCGCAGGACGACCCCGGTCGCCTCGACGACGATGCGACCGTCCTCGGCGTAGAGACGAACGTCCCCTTCCAGCTCGTCGGCGGCCCCGGGACGGCAACGCGCGTGAACCCAGCCCCGCTCAGGAAGCGCGCCGTCCGCGCGCAACCGCCCGATCCGCACCGGCAGGTAGGTCGCCTCGCCGTCCGACGACTGCGTCGCGCCCAGGACCTGCAAGCAGGCGTCGAGCAACCAGGGCTCGATCTCCCAGCGCCCCGGCTCGGCGGCCGTCAGGGCCAGCTCGGCCGCCGCTTCTCCGGACCCGACCCAGAGCCGCCGCAGGCCGGCGTAGCGGGCGCCGTAGTCGATCCCGCGCCGGCGCGCGACGTCGTAGAACGCCGCCGCGTCGACCGGGCTGCCGCACCGCTCGCGCACGGCGGCCAGCGTCTCGGGCGGCTCCGCCGCTTCGGCGGAGCCCGACGGGTCCGGCCGCGGGGACAGGCGGCCGCGGGCGTGCAACGTCCATTTTTCCGCGGTGCCGCCGGGCGCGCTCGACACCTCGAACCCCGACTCCCGCGCGACCAGCTGGACGGTCGTGCTCCCCGAGACGTCGACCGACAGCAGGCTCGTGAACTCGACGTCCTCGAGATCGGCCGGCCGCCCGTCGGCGCGCGCGGCGTGCATCGCCGCCTCCAGCCACACCGCGCCCGCCACGACCGGGACGCCCTGAACCCGGTGCTCCTGCAGGTGCGGCAGCCGCTTGACGTCCAGCTCGCCCTGCCAGATGCGAGCGCCCGGCTCCAGCGCCGTCCGGAAGCTCTGCGCCAGCCAGGGGTGGCCCGACGCCTGCTCGGCCGCGACCGGCCGCTTGCCGGCCTCTTCCAGCCAGTAGCGCTGGCGGGTCCAGGCGTAGGCGGGCAGCCGCACCATCCGGCCACCCGCGCCGGCCTCGCGCCGCGCCCAGTCGACCTCGCCGCCGTTGACGTGAACGCGCGCCAGCGACTCGGCCAGGTCGCGCACCTCGTCGCCGCCCCGCCGCGTGCTGCCGAAGGCCACACCCCGGGTGCCCAGCGTCCGCTGCAGCGTCGGCGTCAGCACGGGGTGCGGGCTCACCTCGACGAAGAGCTCGCGGCCGAGCGCGAGCAGCTTCTCGATCGAGTCGTGAAACTTCACCGGCTCGCGCAGATTCCGGGCCCAGTAGTCGCCGTCCAGCGCCTCGCCGTCGATCATCTTTCCAAGCAGCGTCGAGCAGAACGGGATCTCGGGGCGCCGGGGCTGGAGGCCGGCGAGCGCGGCCCGGAGCTCGCCCAGCAGATTGTCCATCTCCGAGCTGTGGGAGGCGTAGTCGACGTCGACCAGCCGGGCGAAGACGCCCCGCGCCCCCAGGTCGGCCACCAGGCGTTCCACCGCCGGGCCTCCTCCCGAGACGAGCACCGTCTCCGGACCGTGGTGCGACGCGATCGACACCCCGGCGTAATTTTGAAGCTCTCGCTGGCCCTGCTCCCAGGTCAGCTCGACCAGCGCCATCCGACCGCGCCCGCAGGTGCGGCTCACCAGGCGGCTGCGCGTCCCGATGACGCGGGCGCCGTCTTCCAGACTGAGCGCTCCCGACACGACGCTGGCCGCCACCTCGCCCAGGCTGTGGCCGATGACGGCGTCGGGCTTCACGCCCCAGTCGATCCACTGCGCGGTCAACGACACCTGCAGGGCGAACAGCAAGGGCTGGATCACGTCGACCCGCTTCCAGCCGGCGCCCTCGTGATCGCTGGCCAGCACCTCCAGCACCGAGAATCCGGCCGGCCCGCGCAGGGCCCCGTCGCACTCGCCGAGACGGCGCGCGAACGCGGGCTCGTCCTTCAGCCTGCGCCCCATCCCGATCCACTGCGATCCCTGCCCCGGGTAGACGAACACCACCGACCGGGGGCCTCCCGCCCAGCTGCCGCTCACGACCCCCGGCACCGACTCGCCGCGCGCGAACCCGCGCAGTCCGCCGGCCAGCTGGGCCGCCGTCTCGCCGACCACGCACACCCGCTGGGGGTGGTGATGGCGATGGGCGCCCGCCGTGAGCGCGGCGTCGACCAGCCAGCCTGGCTCGCCGCCCCGGCGTCCAATCTCGAGGGCCAGCCGCTCCGACTGCGCCCGCAGCGACCGCTCGCCGCGCGCCGAGACGGGCAGCACGTGAACGCGGCGCGCGCGCGCCGCCGCCGGACGCGCGGCGGAGAGCGGCGCCTGTTCCAGCACCACGTGGGCGTTGGTGCCGCCAATGCCGAACGAGCTGACGCCCGCCCGCAGGCAGTCGCCGGCCGCCCCCCACTCGCTGAGCTCGGTGTTGACCCGGAACGGACTGTTGGCGAAGTCGATGTGGGGGTTCGGCTCGCGAAAGTTGAGGCTGGCGGGGATCTGGCGGTGCTTCAACGCCAGCACGGTCTTGATGAAGCCGGCGATGCCGGCGGCCGTCTCCAGGTGCCCGACGCTGGTCTTGAGCGAGCCGATCGCGCAGGAGGCTTTCCCCTTGCTGCGCTGGTGAAAGGCCCTGGTGAGCGCGGTGATCTCGATCGGATCGCCGAGGGGAGTTCCCGTTCCGTGGGTCTCGACGTAGCCGATGGTCGCCGCGTCGACGCCGGCGACGGCCAGCGCCTCCGAGATGACGGCGGTCTGACCGTCGACGCCCGGGGCGACGAACCCGACCTTGGCGGCCCCGTCGTTGTTGACCGCCGACCCGAGAATGACGGCGTCGACGACGTTGCCGTCGGCCAGCGCGTCGTCCAGGCGCTTGAGCACGACCACGCCGGCGCCGCTGCCGAAGGTCGTTCCGTTCGCCGCGGCGTCGAACGCGCGGCAGCGGCCGTCCGGCGACAGCAGGCCCCCCTCCTGATAGAGAAAGCCGAACTTCTGCGGGATGCGCACCCGGACCCCGCCGGCCAGCGCCAGGTCGCACTCGCCGGCCAACAGCGCCTGGCAGGCGATGTGAACCGCGACCAGCGACGTCGAGCAGGCGGTCTGGACCGTCACGGCCGGCCCGCGCAGGTCCAGCTTGTAGGACAGCCGGGTCGCCGTGTAGTCCTTGTCGTTGCCGAGCAGGTTTTCCAGCTCGGTGACGACGTTCATCCCCTCCATCCGCCCGTCGAGATAGCCGCTGGTGCCGGCGCCGACGTAGACGCCGACCAGCCCCTTGGCGCGCGCGCGGCTCCAGCCCGCCTGCTCCAGCGCCTCCCACGCGCATTCCAGCAGGATGCGCTGCTGGGGATCGACGCGTTCCGCCTCGCGCACCGTCATCCCGAAGAATCCCGCGTCGAACAGATCGATCGCCTGGAGAACGGGCGCCGCCTTCACGCAGCGCGGATCGCGCCGCACCGACGCGAGGATTCCCGACGCCTCGAGCTCCTCGTCCGAGAAGCTGGTGACGGACTCGACCCCTTCGCGCAGGTTGTCCCAGAAGGTGTCCAGATCGCTGGCCCCCGGGAACCTGCCGGACATCCCGACGACGGCGATGCGGGGCTGGCCGCCGCCGCTCATTCGCCCTCTCCGGCCGTGCGGCGGCGATCGCGCGCCGCCATCATCGCGCGCCGCTTGGCCGCCCGGTCATCCGATTCGGCCGCGGCAGCCGCGGTGGCCGCCGGTTCGCCTTCGCGCGCGAGGCCGTTGAGGTAGCCCGCCAGCGCCGCCAGCGTGGGCAGGCGAAACAGCTCGACCACCGGCACCGGCTGGCCGAACTCCTGCTGCAGGCGGTGCGCCAGCTTCACGAGCTGCAAGGACGTGAAGCCAACCTCGAACAGGTTGGTCTGCGTGCTGACCGTGTCGACCCCGAGAAGCTCGCACATGATCGCGCCCAGCCGTTTTTCGGCGTCGGTGGACGGCGGCACGTGCGCGCGCGGCGCCGACACGGGGGGACGCAAGGCCTTGCGATCCACCTTGCCGTTCTCGGTCAACGGCAAGCGATCGAGCGTGACGAACGCCGAGGGGATCATGTAGCTCGGCAGCGTCCGGGCCAGCGCCGCGCGCAGGTTCGACTCCAGGCTGCGGGTCTCGGCGGGCGGTGGCGCGGCGGCCACCGCCGCGTTCTCGACGGCGCCGCCGCCGAAGAGCGCGTGCAGGAACAGGTGTCCCTCGCCCAGCTTGAACAGCGGCGCGATCGACTCGAAGCGCATGGCCCCCACCTGGCACAAACCCAGCTCCAGCGGATGGGCGGCCGTCATCAGCAGCTGCGACATCGCGCCCACCTCGATGAGGCAGAAGTCGCGGGCCAGCGGACCGTACATCGGCTCGATGGCCGCCATCTGCGCGACCAGGAACAGGGCGAACGCCGACTGGTCGACGAACGCGCGGTTGACCGGCGCCTGCACCGACGAATCGATGCGCGCGTCCGGCGTCAGCGCGACCAGCTCGTGCGTCTCGAAATCGTAGTGATAGGTGCCGCCCGGCAGGCCGTCCACGCGGCCCGGCGCCACGTAGAGGTAGGTCTGGACGGGATAGAGGTGGCCCGCCGACGGGTACCGGAACTTGCCCAGCGGCTCGTTCTCGGCCGCCATCGGCCGCAGACAGTCGAGCAGCGCGGACAGCCGCGGCAGGCCCAGCGGCGCCGGCGCGAATCGGCGGTGGCTGCGCCGCTCGGCGTAAAGCGCGCGCCGCCGGCCTTCATCGGCCCCGGCCGGCGGCAGCGCCACGCGGGTCGCGTCGCGCCCATGGCGCCGCAGGTTGTGCTGACCGAGCTTGAAAGCCAGCCGCTCGGCGTCGGTGGTGAGCAGCTGCAGCGCGGGGGGCTGCGCGTCGTCCAGGCCCGAGGCCGCGCCCGGCCGGGGCACGACGTACGCGGCCAGGTACTTGCCGCTGTTGACGTCTCCGTGGACGGCGACCACGGCGTCCGCCACGTCGGGGTTGGTCTTGAGAGCGGCCTCGATCTCCCCGAGCTCGATGCGATGGCCCTGCACCTTCACCTGGAAGTCGTTGCGGCCCAGGAACTCGATGTACCCGGCCCGCCGGAAGCGGCCCAGATCGCCGGTGCGGTACAGGCGTTCACCGGTCTCGGGGTGAACGATGAACGACGCGCGCGTCCGGGCCTCGTCGCCGAGATACTCGCGGCCCAGGCCGATCCCGGCGATGAAGATCTCGCCCGGCACCTCTTCGGGACGCGGCCGCAACCGGCCGTCCAGGACGTAACAGCGCTGGTTGGCCAGCGGCGCCCCGTAGGGGATGCTCGGCCAGGCCGGGTCGACGTCACCGACGGGATGATGAATCGACCAGATCGACGCCTCGGTCGCGCCGCCCAGGCTGACCACCCGCGGCGGCCCGTCGCAGAGCGCGCGAACGCGATCGGGCAGGTCGACCGGGATCCAGTCGCCGCTCAGCATCACCAGGCGCAGCGCCGGCTTGGCACCGTCGGTCCCGGCCAGGTGATCGGCCATCAACTGCATCAGCGCCGGGACCGAGTTCCAGATCGTGACCCGCTCGCGCCGCACCAGCGCCAGCCAGGCCGCGGGATCGCGGGCGGCGTCCGCCTCCGGCAGGACGATCGCCCCGCCGGCCGCCAGCAGGCCGAACAGATCGTAGACCGACAGATCGAAGCCCATCGACGACAGCGCGAGCACGCGATCCTCGGCGGTCACGCCGAACCGGGCGTTGACGTCCAGCACGGTGTTGACCGCCCCGCGATGCGAGATCGCGACGCCCTTGGGCTTGCCGGTCGATCCCGAGGTGTAGATGACGTAGGCGAGATCGTCCGGGCTCTGCGCCAGCACCAGCGGCCGCTGGTCGGCGGCGTCTGGCCAGTCGGCGTCGACGTCGACGGCGCGGACGGCCACGCCCTCCGGCCAGGCGATTCGCGCCTGCCGGGCCGACTGGGTGAGGACCTGCCTCACCGCCGCGTCGCGCAGCAGGTAGGCGATCCGGTCCGCCGGGAGGTTGGCGTCGATCGGCAGGTACGCGGCGCCGGAGTTCAGCACGCCCAGCGCGGCCGCGATCTGCTCCCACCCCTTGTCCATCACGATCGCGACCAGCTGATTCGGACGGACGTCGCTGGCGCGCAACCAGCGGCCGATCGCCGTGGCCCGCGCGTCCAGCTCGCCGTAGGTGAGGCGCCGCGCCGCCGAGATGACCGCCGGCCGCTCTCCGTGCGCCGCGGCCTGGGCCTGAAACAGTGTGTGCAAAAGCGCGCCGGAGACCGGCAGGTCGGTCGCGTTGTAGGCGGCCCGCCGCTCGCGCTGCTCGGGCGGCAGCGGGATCTCGCACGGGCGGCCCCAGGCGCCCTCGTCGGTGGCCAGGCGCCGCAGAATCGCGCCGTACGCGGCATACATCGCGTCGACGGTCCCTTCCGGGAACACCTCTTCGACGCTGTCCCAGCTGTAGACCAGGCCGCCGTCCTGCTCCAAGACCTGGGCGTCCAGGATCAACTGCGGCGTCTGCGTCGCGCGCGCCACCTGGCGGCCGAGCCAGTTGACGGTTCCGATGTCGCGGTGGCCGAGCATGCTGGTGAACACCACGCTCATCAACGACAGCTCGCCCCGCGCGCGAGCCAGCTCGCGCATCACCTGGACACCGCTCACCTCGATGTGATCCAGGTCTTCCAGCAGCTGCGCGTGAAGGGCGCGCACCCGGTCCAGGAAGGTGCCGGGCGTCTCGCGCACTTCGAGCAGCATCGTCGAGGTGAAGTCGCCCACCACTTCGTGCACCTGGGGGTGCAGCGGCAGGCGCGAGAACAGGGTCAGGTTGATGGTAAACCGGGGCGACGCGCTCCAGGAGTCCAGGACCTCGGCGAACGCGGACAGCACCACGGCGGAGGCGGTGACCCCCTCGCGCTGGGCCCGCTGCTTGATTCGCTCCCAGAGCGGCTGCTCCAGGAAGGCGCTCCGGGTTGCAAAGCGCGGCCGCAGGACCGTGCCCGGATCCTTGGCCAGCGGCAGTTCGGGAGCCCCCGGCAGCGACCTCAGACGCCGGGCCCAGTACTCCTGCGAGCGCCGGTAGTCGTCGCCCTGCCGCCTGGCCATCACGGCGAGGACGTAGTCGCGGAACGAGAGCTCGCTCGGCACGGCCGGAAGCTCCGGGTCGGCGTAGTGCGCCCCCCAGTGGCCGAGCGTGGTGATGACGGTGGTCGGATCGACGGTCAGGAGATCGAGGCTGAAGTGCAGCCGCAGGCGATCGCCGTCGAGCAGCGACAGCGAGATGTCGAAGAGGGGCCAGGTGTCGGGCGCGAACAGCTGATCGGCCATCCGCTCCCGCTCGCCGCTGAGCGCGGCCTCGACGGCCGCGGGATCCAGCCCGCGCAGATCGCGCACCACCATCCGGTACGGCTCGACGTGCTCCAGCACGCGCTGCCGTCCGTCCGGCATCACCACCGCGCGCAACATGTCGTGCCGCTCGACGACCCGTTGCCAGGCCCGCTCGAGGCGGGCCGGATCGAGGCCGACCTGCTCGGACTCCAGGTAGACGTGGCAGCCCGTGCTGCCCAGCTGCATGCTGGCGTTCCGGCCGACCCAGTAGGCCTGCTGGATGTCGGTGAGCGGGAACGGATCGAAGCGATGGGCTGGATCGGGGACGATCGGCGGCGGGGCCTGCACGTCGGCCGGCCGCCCGGCGGCGCCCCCTCCGACCTGGCCGGCGATCTCGTCGATCAGCTCGCCCAGCGACGGCCCCTTCAGCAGGCGCAGCGGCGTAATGGTCACGCCCAGCGCGCCGGCGAAGTGGTTCTTGAGCTCGAGCGCGGTCAGCGAATCGCAGCCGAGCTCGCTGAGCCTGGTGCCGTCGGTCAGCTGGCCCTCGGTGACGCGGAAGGTCTTCGCCACCTGGCGCCGGACGAACGACGCCACGAAGGCTCTGCGCTCGGCCGGCGATCCGCCGGCGGGCAGAACGCCGCCCCCGGCCGGGACCGGCGCGGCCGCGGCCGCCGCCAATTCGGACAGGTACGGAATCCGGGCGGCGCCCGCCAACGCCGCCTGCCAGGTCGCGCTGTCGAGCGCCATCAGCGCCACCTGCGGGACCCGCGCCGCCAGCAGGGTGCCGAACGCGTCCAGCGACTGCTCGGTGGAGATGCCGCGCAGCCCGATCGAGACGAACCGATCGCCCCGGTCGGTCTTGCGGGCCGCCAGCCCGATGGTCCAGGCGCCCCAGTCGATGCTGAGCGCGGGCAGGCCCTCCTGCGCGCGCCGGTGCGCCAGCGCGTCGAGGAAGGCGTTGCCAGCGGAGTAGTTGGCGCCGCCCGGCAGCCCCAGGATCGACGCCGCCGACGAGAACATCACGAAGAAATCCAGCGGCAACCCGCGCGTCGCCTGGTGCAGGGCCCAGGCGCCGCGGACCTTCGGCGCGAGCACCGCCTGGAAGTCCGACCAGTCGCGCTGGACGGCCAGGCCGTCTTTCGCGACCGCGGCAGCGTGAACCACGCCGCGCAACGGCGCGGCCGCCGCGCCCAGCCGCTGGACCAGGCGCGCCACGTCGTCCTCCGAGCTGACGCTTCCTCGCTCGATCGTTAGTTCGGCGCCCCGCTGCGCCAGCTCTTCCAGCACTAGCCGTGCTTCGGACGACGGCTCGCTTCGGCCCAGCAAGGTGACGTGGCGGGCGCCGCGATCGACCAGCCAGCGCGCCAGCGCCAGGCCGATCGCCCCGCACCCGCCGGTGATCAGATACGAGGCGTCGCCTCGGATGGCGACCGGCTCCGACGAACCGCCACGCAGCAGATCGTCGAGGTGCCTCGACCCGATCCGCGCCACGAACCTGTCCGCCCCGCGCGCCGCCACCTGATCTTCGGGACCGTCCCCCGCCACCTCCCGCACTAGCGCGGCGCGGGATCGATCGTCATCCCCGTCGAGATCGAAGCACGAGCAATGCAGCTCGGGATGCTCGAGGGCGATGGCGCGGGCGAAACCCCACAGCGGCGCGTGCGTGACGTCCATCGGCCGCTGGCCGACCGGCTGGCTGTCGCGTGTCGCCAGCCAGAGGCGCGGCGCGCCCGCGGCCCCTCGCTCGGCGAGCGCTTGAACCAGATGAAGCACACTGCCGCACCCGAGGCGCTGCGCCGCCTCGATCTCGCAGCCGCGAAGTTCCGCGGCGGCCGCCTCCGGACCGCCGGCCGACCAGAGGTGCAGCACGGCCCGGCAGGGCGGGCCACCGGCGGGGAACGCCTCGGCCAGCAGCGCCCGATAGTGTTCGGGGCGCTCGGGGTCGACCAGGTAATGGCCGGCGCCGCGGCGCTCGAACGACGGCCCGGGCTCGACGACGACCGGCGAGGCGCCGCGCTCGCGAAGAGCCGCGAGGACAGCCGCCGAAGTCGGCCCGCCATCCGAGAACACCAGGTAACGATCACCGTCCAGCCGGCGATCTCCGCCCCTCACCGGCCCGCGCGCCTCCCAGCGGACGCCGTAGAGCCACTCGTCCAGCGGGTGCCCGCCGGCGGCCCCGGCCTCCAGGCGAGCGAAGCGGAGGCCGCGCGCCTCCAGCACGGCGCGGCCCCGCTCGTCGTACAGCGTGACCTCGCCCGACAAAACGCCGGCCGACGTCCCGAGCAGCCGCGCGTGCGCGTGCCCGCGGCTGCCCGGAGCCCGCAGCAGGCACAGGTCGTCGATCCCGACGGCCACGTACATGGCGCGCTCGGCCGCGGGCAGGGCGCCGGCCATGGTCTGGAAGCAAGCGTCGAGCAGCGCGGGATGAACCGCGAAGCGCCCCGCCTCGGCCGCCCGATCCGCCGGCAGGACCAGGTCGGCCAGGGCCTCCCGGTCGCCGCAGCGAATGCTCTCCACCGCCTGGAACGAAGGGCCGCAGCCGAGGCCCGCCGCCTCCAGCCGCTGGTAGAACTGCGCCCGCGCCTCACTCGCGCCGCATCGCTGCCGCACGCGCTCGAGCAGCGCCTCGTCTGCCGGCGCCTCGCCCCCCGCCTGGCCGGCGCGCGCGATCCGCCCGTGGCCGTGCCGGTTCCACCGGTCCGGAGCCGCCGCGTCGCTGCTGAGGAGCTGGAACGCCGCTTCGCCCTCTCCTTCCCTGGTGACGGCGATCTGAACCAGGGGCGGTTCAGCGGTGTCGATCGAGAGCGGCTGCGAGAACTGCAGGCCGCAGATGCGGTGCGCCCCGGCGCCCCAGGTCTGCCGGGCGATCCGCAGAGCGGCTTCGATCCAGAGCGCGCCGGGCGCGATGGCGCGTCCGTTCACGCGATGCTCGGCCAGCCAAGCGGTGCGCTCGCGGCCCGGCGTCCCCTGCCAGACCGACAGATCGGGCTGGACGCCACACGCGTAGCCGGACCCGAGCCAGCCGTGGTCGGTGGGAAGATCGCCCTGCCGCCCGCCCGACCCGACGTCGGCCGGCTCGGCCCAGTAGCGCTGGTGCGCCCAGCTGTAAGCGGGCAGCGCCACCGGCCGCGCGGCGAACGGGGCGTGGCGACGCTCCCAGTCCACTTCGACGCCGCTGACGTGCAGGCGCGCCAGCGCGAGACTCAGCTCGCGGACCTCGTCCGCGTCTCGCCGGAGGCTTCCCAGCGCTTCCCCGCCTCCGCCCACGATCCGCTGCAACGTCGGGGTCAGCACCGGGTGCGGGCTGATCTCGACGAAGACCTCGTACCCCAGCGACATCAGCCGCTCGACGGACTGATGGAATCGCACCGGCTCGCGCAGGTTGCGCGCCCAGTAGTCCGCGTCCAGCTCGGTGCCGCCGATCAGCTCGCCCAGCAACGTCGAGCACTGGAGCCGCTGTGCCGGCCGCGGCTGGACGTCGCGCAGCCGCTGGCGCAGCTCGCCGAGGAGGCCGTCCATCTGCGCGCTGTGCGAGGCGTAGTCGACGTCCACCAGCCGACTGAAGATCCCGCGCGCCTCCAGCCGCGACACCAGCTCCGCCAGCTCGCGCTGTTCACCGGACAAAAGGACCGTCTCCGGCCCGTGGTACGAGGCGATCGAGAGGCTCGGGTATCCGGCGATCTCCGCCTGCGCCGCCAACGCGCCCAGCTCGGCGAGCGCCATCCCCCCCTGGCCACGACTCTTGCTGACCAGGCGGCTGCGCGTGCCGATCACGCGGGCGCCGTCCTCGAGGCTCAGCGCGCCCGAGACCACGCTGGCCGCCACCTCGCCCAGGCTGTGCCCGATCACCGCGTCCGGCTCGACGCCCCAGGCGCTCCACTGCGCGGTCAGCGCGACCTGCAGCGCCCAGAGCAGGGGCTGGATGACCTCGACGCGCTTCCAGCCGCTCTCCTCGGCGTCGCTGGCCAGGACCTCCAGCACCGAAAAGCCGGCCGGCTCCCGCAGCGCCTCGTCGCAGGCGCGCAGGCGCGCGGCGAAGGCGTCGCACTCCTCGAGCAGGCGCCGCCCCATCCCGATCCACTGCGATCCCTGACCGGAATAGACGAACACCACGCGCCGCCGTCCGCCCGGCCAGTGGCCGGCGACCAGCGCCGGGTCGGCCTGCCCGGTCCCCTGGGACCGCAGGGCGCGCGCCAGCTCGGCGGCGCTCTCGCCCACCGCGCACAGCCGATCGGGGTGATGGGTCCGGCGCGCGCTGGCCGTGTAGCTCGCGTCCTCGAGCCAGCGGGCGTCGCCGCCCTGCCGCTCGACGGCGTCGGCCATCCGCTGGCTCTGCGCGCGCAGCGAGGGCTCGCCGCGCGCCGACACCGGGACGATCTGCACGCGGGGCCCGGCGACGTCGGGCCGTGGCTCGGGGACGGGCGCCTCCTGCAGCACGACGTGCGCGTTGGTGCCGCTCAAGCCGAACGAGCTCACCCCGGCGATGCGCGGCCGCTCCCCGCGCGGCCAGGCGCGCCCCTGCCGCGAGATCTCCAGGCAGGTGCCGTCCAGCTTGATGTGCGGGTTCAGGTTGTGAAAGTGCAGCTGGCCGACCAGCTTCTCGCCGGCGAAACAGGCCACGACCTTCAGCAACCCGGCCATCCCCGCGACCGCCTCGAGATGCCCCAGGTTGGGCTTCACGGAGCCGACGACGCAGCGGCCGCCGTCCGGCCGCGGCGCGCCCAGCACCGCCTTGAGCGCGTCGAGCTCGATCGGATCGCCGAGCGCCGTCCCGGTCCCGTGCGCTTCGACGTAGCTCACGTCGGCCGGCACCACGCCGGCGTCGGCCAGCGCGCTCCGGATCAGCGCCTCTTGCGCCAGGACGTTGGGCGCCGTCAGGCTGGTGCTCTGTCCGTCCTGGTTGACGGCGGAGCCGCGAATGGTCGCCAGGATGCGGTCGTTGGCCGCGCGCGCGTCCGACAGGCGCTTGAGCACGACCACGGCGCACCCCTCGCCGCGCACGTAGCCGTCGGCCAGGGCGTCGAAGGTCTTGCAGCGGCCGTCGGGCGCCAGCGCGAACAGCTTGGACGCGTACACCGTCGGCGAGGGCGTCAACATCAACGACGTGGCGCCGACCACCGCCCGCTCACAGCGCCCGTTGCGCAGGCTCTGGCAGGCGAGGTCGATGGCCACCAGCGACGACGAACAGACCGTGTTGACGACCAGGCTCGGTCCCCGCAGGTCCAGCAGATACGAGAGGCGGCCGGCCGCGAAGCTGAGCACGCCGCCCGTCGCGGCGTAGGCGTCCCCGCCCGACGGGCTGCCGTTGAGGACGTCCAGGTACTCGTCCGCGTACATGCCGACGAAGACCCCCGTCGCGCTGCCGCGCACGCGGTCGGCGGGCTGCCCGGCGTCTTCCAGCGCTTCCCAGGCCACCTCCAGCAACTGGCGCTGTTGCGGATCGAGAGAGATCGCCTCGCGGGCGGAGATGCCGAAAAAGTTGGCGTCGAACCCGTCGATGTCGGACAAAAAGCCGCCGGAGCGGCTGTTCATCTTGCCGCGGGCGAGCGGATCGGGACTGTAAAAGGCGTCGACGTCCCAGCGCTCGGGCGGGACCTCGGTGACGGCATCGCGGCCGTTCACCAGCAGGTCCCAGTACGACGAGAGATCCTGGACGCCGCCTGGAAGTCGGCAGGAGGCGCCGACGATGGCGATCGGCTCGCGCCGCGCCGCCTCGACCTGGTCGATCCGGGACTGCAGCTTTTCGATCGCCAGCAGAGCGCGCTTGACGGGCGAACCGGCTTCGACAGGTTTCGTGGGCGCACTGCTCATTTCGCGTCAACCTCCAGCTCGTCCAGCTTCGCCAGCAACACGGCCTCCGCCTCGTCCTCGGACACGTCGGCCAGCGAGGGGCCGCTGGCCACGGCCCGTCGAACCGGCGGGCTGGCCGGGTGGGCCGGCCCGCCGCCGTCCAGAGGCAGGCCCATCTTCTCGGCCAGATGCGGCACCAGCGCGTCCACGCTGCGGTACGTGAACAGAAGGCTGGCGGGCAAGCTGACGTCCAGCGCGATCTCGATTCGATTGCGGAGCTCGAGCGCCATCAGCGAATCGAACCCCAGCGCGGCGATGCGGGTGGACGGGTGGATCCGCGACGCCCCCAGCCGGAGCACGCGCGCCATCTCGGTGATGACGTACTGCTCGAGGCGAACCCGGCGGGGCAGAGGCTCGAGCGTCTCCAGCTCGCGGCGAACGGCGGCGCGCAGGGAGGCCGCCGAGGGGCCGGCCGCGGGCGGGAGCAGGTGTGAGAAGAACGGCAGCTCCGCCAGCTGCGGAGACGCGGCACGCCAGCGGGCCAGATCGAGGCGCGCGACCATCGTTTGGGCCGCGTCGGTGCGCATCAGGACCTCCAGCGCCGCCAGACCCTGCGCCGGCGAGAGGCTGCGCACGCCGCGCGCGTCCAGGCGGTTCCCGCGGTCGTCGCGGGCGGCGGCCAGCCCCACCTCGCCCCACGGTCCCCAGTCGACCGCCACCGCGGGCAGCCCGGCCGCCCGCCGGTGGTGCGCGAGCGCGTCGACGAAGGCGTTGGCCGAGGCGTAGTTCCCCTGGCCGGGCGAGCCGAGCACCGCCGCCGCCGACGAGAACAGCACGAAGAAGTCCAGCGGCAAGCCGCGCGTGGCCCCGTGCAGGTTCCAGGCGCCCGCGACCTTCGGATTGAAGACCGCCGCAAAAGAGTCCCACGTCGCGCGCGCGAAGGTGGCGTCGGCCAGCACGCCGGCCGCGTGCACCACGCCGCGCAGGGGCGCGTCGCGCGCCACGGTTTGCAACAGCCGATCGACGTCGTCGGGCCGCCCGACGTCGGCGCGCGCGACGCGGACGTTCGCCCCCGCCGCCGCCAGCGCGTCCAGCGCCGCCTGCGCGCGCGGGCCGGGCGGGTGGCGGCCGGCCAGCAACAAGTGTCGGGCACCGCGCTCGACCAGGAAGCGGGCCACCTGCAGGCCGAGCCCCCCCAGTCCGCCGGTAACCAGGTAGGTCGCAGCAGGCGACAGGACCGCCGGCGTCCCACTCACCGGCGCTGGCTTGCCCAGCCGCGCCACGAACCGGCGATGGCCGCGCCTCCCGATCTCACGCTCGGGGCCCGGGTGTCGAAGTTCGGCGACCAGCGCGTCCAGATCGGCGCCGTCGAACTGCTCGGGCAGGTCGTAACAGACGCCGCGCAGCTCCGGGTGCTCGTGGGCCAGCGTCCGCGCGAATCCGACGAGCGGCGCGTGCGTCACCCGCACCGGGTCCCCCGCCGCGATCGCCTGGGCCGCGCGGGTCACCAGCCAGAACCGCGGCGACGACCCCAGCGGCGCAGCCGCCAGCGCCTGGAGCGCCGCCAGAGCGCCGCCCACGCCGTGGCGCTGGGCCTCCAGGATCGCCGCCGTCGAGATCGAA
Source organism: Myxococcota bacterium (assembly GCA_025934105.1). GTDB lineage: Bacteria > Myxococcota_A > Polyangia > Fen-1088 > Fen-1088 > JADGRB01. Next base: position 58,709 of record JAICYS010000001.1, read on the forward strand.
TCGGCCAGCGCCTCCTCGTCCTCCGCCGCCCACAGATGAAGGATGCCCACCGGCGCCGGGCCCTGCTGCAGCGCCGCGGCCAGCCGATCGAGCTCGGCGCGCCGGATTCGAACCGCGGCGGCACCGGCCGCCTCGAGACGCTGGATGACGGCGCTGCCGAGCAGCCCGTCGGAAAGGACGATCCAGCTTCCGCCGGCGGGCGTCTGGTCGGCGGCGCGCGGCCGGGCCTGCTCTTCCCAGCCCACCGTGTAGAGCCAGCTCTCGACGGCCGCGGCGCGCACCCGGCGCAACCGGACGTCGATCGCCTCCATCACCAGCCGCCCGGCCTGATCGTAGACGCGCACGTCTCCCGCCGCCTCGCCGTCGGGCGCCGGCCGGCGCGCGGCGTGGACCCGACCCCGGTCCTGCAAGCGATCGAAGACGCGCAAGGTCCCGACGCCCACCGGCAGGTACGTCGCGTCTTCCTCTTCCACCAGCGCGCCCAGCGTCTGCACGGCGGCGTCGAGCAGCCACGGCTCGATCACCCACCGCCCCGGCTCGGCGCCTTTCACCAGCAGCTCTCCCAGCGCTTCGTCCGAGCCCTGGAAGACGCGGTCGAGGCCGGCGTACCGCTCGCCATAGTCCAGCCCGCGCGCCCGCGCCTGCTCGTAGAGCTCGTTGGCGGGGATCTCGCGGGGGCAGCGCGCGCGCGCCGCCTGCAGCAGGGCCGGGTCGGCGGGCGGCGCCGGCTCCTCCGCGGCAAATCGCCCCCGGGCGTGCACCTTCCAGTCCCCGTCGTCGGAGCGGGGCGCGCTCAGCACCTCGAAGCTCTGGCCGCGAACGACGATCTGGACCGTGCCGGCGCCGGCCCTGTCCAGCGCCAGCATCTCGACCAGCTCCACCGACTGCAGGCCGCCGAAGCCACGCGCCCGCCCCGCGTGCAGCGCGGCCTCGATCCAGAGCGCTCCGGCGGCGACGGTGGCGCCGCCCACCCGGTGCTCCGAAAGGTGCGGCGCCTGCTGGACGTCCAGGTCACCCTGCCAGACGAAGGTCCCGCGCTCGGTGGCGCTGCGATAGCCGGGGCCCAGCCAGCCGTGTCCCGCCCGCGCGGCCGGGGCCGACTCGCTGGGCGGCTCGGTCCAGCAGCGCTCGTGACTCCAGGCGTAGGTGGGGAGACTGATCTTCTTGGCGCGGCGCCCGGTCGACAGGCGCGAGAAGTCGACGTCGTAGCCGCGCGCGTAGAGCTCGCCCAGCGAGCCGAGCAGGCCGGCCAGCCCGCCGCCGTCACGCCGGAGGGACGGAACCACGGCGGCGCCGACCCGCTTGCCCGCGAAGCCGTCCGCGATCGACGGGAGCAGGATCGGGTGCGGATTGATCTCGATGAAGGTGTCCGCGCCGGCCCGCTGCGCCGACTCCACCGCCGGCCAGAACCGCACCGGCTCGCGCAGGTTGTCCTGCCAGTAGCTCGCCGGCGGCTCCCCCTCGAGGATCGCGCCCGTCACCGTCGAGTAGAGGGGAACGTCTGCCCGGCGCGAGCGAACGGCGTGCACGGCCGCCAGCAGTTCCGGCTTGAGCGCGTCCATTTGCCGGCTGTGCGAGGCGTAGTCGACGCTGATCCGACGGCAAAACGTCCCCCGCGCCTCGAGACGCGCCAGCAGGCGTTCCAGGGCCGCGGGCGCGCCGGAGACGACCGTCGTGCGCGGGCCGTTGACGGCCGCGATCGAGAGATCGGGCTCGCCCTCGAGCGCCGCCGACACCTCCGCGGCCGGAAGGTCCACCACCGCCATCCCACCCTGCCCGCTCAGCCGCCGGACCAGCCGGCTTCGCACGCAGACGATCCGGCAGGCGTCCTCCAGCGAGAGCATTCCCGCCACCTGCGCCGCGCCGATCTCGCCCATGCTGTGACCGATCACGGCGGCCGGGGTCACGCCCCAGGCGCGCCAGAGCGCCGCCAGCCCGAGCTGCATCGCGAACACGGCCGGCTGAATGACGTCGACCCGCTCCAGCCCCGCCTGCGGCCCTTCGCCGCACAAGGTGTCGGCCAGCGGCCAGTCGGTGAGCCCCCGCATCGCCTGCTCGCAGGCCTGGATCCGCTCGCGAAAGATCGGCGACTCCGCCAGCAGCGCTCGCCCCATCCGCGGCCACTGTCCGCCCTGCCCCGGGAAGACGAACACGATCCGCGCCGCCGGCGCCGTCACCTCGCCGCGCGCAAGGCCGGGCCGCGTCTCGTCGCCCAGGAACGCGGTCAACCGCTCTTGCACGCCCGCGGCCGTGTCGGCCACCACCGCCAGGCGATGCGCGTGATGCGCCCGCCCGACGCCCGCCGTGTGGGCGACGTCGCTCAAGGCCTGGTCCGGGTGGCCGGCCAGGTGTTCGAGATACGCGCGCGCCTGCTGCCGCAGGCCCTCGGCCGTCTTGGACGAGATCGGCAGCAGCGTCACGGCCGGGGCGGCCGCTTCGACGGCGTCGCCGCGCGCGTCCGGCCGGCCGGGCGCCTCTTCCAGGACGGCGTGGGCGTTGGTGCCGCTCATTCCAAACGAGCTGACGGCCGCCCGCCGCACGCCGGGACCGCCGGGCCAGGGGAGGTCCGCCGTCGGGATCACGAACGGCGTCCCCTCCAGCGAAATGTGCGGATTCAACGTCCGATAGTGCAGGTTGCGTGGAATCGACCCGTGCTCCAGGGCCAGCACCGCCTTGATGAATCCGGCCACGCCGGCCGCCGCCTCCAGGTGGCCGACGTTGGTCTTGAGCGCGCCGAGCGCGCAGCCCGAACCGGCGGCGCGCGGGGCGCCGTAGACCTCTTTCAAGGCTTCGTACTCGATCGGATCGCCCAGCGAGGTCCCGGTCCCGTGCGTCTCGACGTAGCCGACCTCTTGGGGCGCGACCCGCGCGTTGGCCAGGGCCCTGCGCAGCAGCGCCTGCTGCGCCAGCACGTTGGGGGTCGTGAGCCCGGTCGACCGGCCGTCCTGGTTGACGGCCGATCCCCGGACCACCGCGCGGATCCGATCTCCGTCGCGCACGGCGTCGGAGAGCCGCTTCAGCAGCACCACGCCGCACCCCTCGCCCCGGACGAAGCCGTTGGCCTCGGCGTCGAACGCCCGGGAACGGCCGTCCGGCGACAGCGCCTGCGTCGCCGACACCGCCGCCATCGTGTGCGGCGCCAAGATCAGGTTCACCCCCGCCGCGATCGCCGCGCAGGATTCACCCGCGCGCAGGCTCTGGCAGGCGAGATGAACGGCCACCAGCGAGGACGAGCAGGCCGTGTCGACGGCCATGGCCGGCCCCTGAAATCCGAACACGAAGCTGAGCCGGCCGGCGGCGTTGCTGGTCATGACGCCGGTCAGCGCGTAGAGATCCGGGTGCTCGGGGACGCCGGTGCCGACCTGGTGCAGGTAGTCGTAGGAAGAGATCCCGACGAACACCCCGGTGGTGCTGCCCATCAGCGTCCTCGGCACGATGCCGGCGTCCTCGAACGCCTCCCAGGTCGTCTCCAGCAAGAACCGCTGCTGCGGATCCAGGGACATCGCCTCGCGGGGGGCGATCCCGAAGAACGTCGGGTCGAATTGATCGACGCCGTCGACCAGGCCGGCCCACTTGGTGCCCCGGTGGTTGGCGTTGAGGCGCGTCTTGGCCCAGCGCGAATCGCCGAGCTCGCGGACGCCGTCGGCCCCGGAGGCCAGAGCGCTCCAGAAGGCCTCGGGGCCGCGCCCGCCGATTGGAAAGCGACACCCGATCCCGACCACGGCGATCGGCTCGCTCCGGGCGTTCTCCAGCGCGTCGATTTTCGCCTGCGCCTTTTCGACCGCCACCAGCGCGCGCTGCAACTGGGCGGCCACCTCGGGCCTCTGACCGGTCATCTGAGTCTGTCTTCCAGCGCCGCGAGCCGTTCCTCCAACTGGCGCTCCGTCTCTTCCTGCGACAGCTCGGGAACCACCACCGCCGGTCCGGGCGCGACGACCACCACGGCGGGCCCCAGCTTGCTGGCCAGGTGCCGGGCCAGTGCCTCGGCCGTCGGGTAGGTCCAGACCACGGTGGCGGAGAGCTTCAGATTCAGCGCCGCCTCCAACCGATTGCGCAGCTCGAGGCCCATCAACGAGTCGATGCCCAGGCTCTTGAACGGCGCGCTCGCCTCGATCTGACGCGGATCGCGACGGGTGACCTGTCCGATCTGCTCGACCAGGTGACGGGTCAGCAGGGCGGTCCGCGCCGGCTCCTCCGTCTCGGTCAGCTTCTTGCGGAGCGCGCCGTCGCCGCCGCCGCCGCCGCCGTCGCGGAGCAGGTCGGACAGCAGCGTCGAGCGCGCGAGATGCGGCGCGAACGAGACCCAGTGACGCGCGTCGATCGGCACGACGCCGACCTGCGCCTCGTTGGCTGCAACCAGGTCGAACAGCAGGGCCAGCCCCTCATCGGCGGTCAGGCTGCGCAGCCCCTGCAGGGCCAGTCGTTTCGCCCGATTCTCCTCGGCGGCGGCCAGGCCGACGTCGGAGAACGCTCCCCAGTTGATGCTGAGCGCGGGCAACCCCAGCGCGCGCCGATGGTGGGCCAATCCGTCCATGAACGCGTTGGCCGCGGCGTAGTTCCCCTGCCCGGGCGAACCCAGCAACGACGCGCCCGACGAATAGAGGACGAAGAAGTCCAGCTCCAGGTCCTTGGTCAACGCGTGCAGGTTCCACGCACCCGCGACCTTGGGAGCCATGACGGTTTCGAACCGCGAGAGATCCTGCTGCAGGAGCAGCCCATCTGCGAGCAGGCCCGCCGCGTGCACGATTCCGCGCAACGGCGGCAGACCTTCCGCGCCGATCCGCGCGAACACCGCCTGGAGCTCGGCCGGCGAGGCGACGTTCGCCGCCGCGGTCACGACGCGCGCCCCGGCGCCGGCGAGGGCCGCCACGGCCTGCTTCTGGGCGGCGGCTTCGGCCCCGCGCCGGCCCACCAGCACCAGGTGGCGCGCCCCCCGCTCGACCAGGCCGCGCGCGACCGCCAGGCCAAGGCCCCCCAGGCCGCCGGTCACCAGGTAGGTCGCGTCGGATCGGATGGCGGCGCCGGCGTCCGCGCGAACCCTCACCCGCGCTCCGCGCTGCGACTCGCCGCCGACGGTGACCACCACCTTGTCGAGGTGGCCGGCCGCGCGGAACGCCTGCTCCGCGTCGCGGATCGGAAAGCTTCGGTGCGGGAGCGGACGCAACGCCCCCTCCTCGATCCGCTGCATCACGCGCTCGAACAGCGCGCGGATCCGGGTCGGCCGCCGCTCGGCCATCGCGACCAGATCGACCGTGGTGTAGGAGACGTTCTTGAGGAACGGGCGCGGCCCGGGCTGCCCGTTCGCCCGCCGCCCGATGTCGACGAACTGGCCGCCCTCGCGGAGAAGCCCGAAGCTGCTTTCCGCCGGCGGTCCGGATGCCGAGCTCAGGACCACGTCGACGCCTTCGCCGCCCGTCCAGGAACGAACGTCGCCGGCAAAGTCCGCCCGGCCGGCGTCGGACACCCGCGCGACCCCGAGCGAGCGCACCAGCTCCCGTTGCGCGTCGGTTCCGGCGGTGGCGAACACCTCGGCGCCGACGTGCAGCGCCCACTGGATCGCGACCTGCCCGACCTGCCCGTGGGCGGCGTGGATCAGCACCCGCTCACCGGCCGACAGCCGGGCGATCTCGGCCAGCGCGTGATACGCGGTGAGATGAGCCAGCGGCAGGGTGGCGGCCTGCGCGGCGGTCAGCGCCGCAGGCCGCGGCACGGCCAGCAGCGCGGGCGTCGTGACGAACGACGCCAGCGCGCCCGGCGCGATCGCCAGCACCTCTTGCCCGACGGAGAGACCGGCGACGCCGGCTCCCACGGCCACCACCCGGCCCGCGCACTCGAAGCCGAGCGGCGGCCGATTCCCCTCGCCCGGCTCGTGGCGCCAAGGGCCCAGGGCCTGGGAAAGGTCCCAGGCGTTCAGACCGACGGCCTGGACCTCGATCTCGACCTCGTCCTCCGAGGGCGGCCGCCGCGCCGACCGGCGCAAGACCAGGCGATCGAGCGCGCCGGGCTGGTCGATCTCCAGGCGGACCGGCTGCCCGTCGGCCGGGACCAGCACCTCGCGGGCCGTCCGGTCGGGCGCGCGGCGGACCAGCCGCCCCACGAAGCGGCGGCCGTCGCCCCGCAACAGGATCTCCTCTTCGGGGCCGTCGGCGACGATCTCGTGGACCAGCGCGCCGGCCTCATCGGCCGCGGCGTCGATGTCGACGCGGGTCGCGCGCAGCTCCGGATGCTCGGTGGCGATGGTGCGGCCCATGCCCCACAGCATCGAGGCGGCCGGCGCGTCGCCCGCCGATTCGACGCCGGCCGACCCCGGCGTGCCGTGCGCGCCGGAGGTCACCAGCCAGAGTCGCGGCGCGTCCCGCAGCTGGGCGGCGGCAATCGCCTGGACCAGGTGAAGCGTCGATCCGCAGTCCCGCACCTGCGCCCGTTCGAGCCCGGCTAGATCGGTCATCGCGGCCGCCGGGCCGTCCAAGCTCCAGAGGTGGACCACCGCCTGGAACGGCCCGCGGGCGAGGAGCGCCTCGACGCCCGCCCGGCTGGCGAGCGCCGGATCCAACGCCCAGGCGCACTGCACGCGCACGCCACGCTGCTCCAGCGCCTGGGCGACGCGGCGGCCAGTGCCACCCTCGTCGGCGAGCAGCAGACAAGACGTGACGGCGGTGCTGCTCGAAGGGGCGCTGGGCGCGGCCGGCGCGGCCCGCCACTCGTGCATCAGGAACAGCCGTTCCTCGCCGCGGCCGGTGCCGCCCAGGCGTCTGGCGGTCACGCCGCTCAGCTCGAGCACCGGACGGCCCTGCTCGTCGAACAGGAACACGTCGGCCTGCACGCCGCGATCGGTCCGATCGGTGACGCGGACATGAGTCGAGACACGCCGGCCCACCGCGCCGAAGCGGCGCACGGCGCGCACACCGGTGGGGAGCACCGGTCCGTCGTCCTGGTTGCCCGCGGGGAGCGCCGCCAACATGGCCTGAAGACAGGCGTCGATCAGCGCGGGATGGGCCGTGTACCCGGACGCCTCTCCCGCGGCGCGCGGCAGCTCGATCTCGCCAACCGCCTCTCCGTTGCCGCTCCACGCCCGGGCGAGGCCCGAAAAAGCGTCGCCGTACTCCAGCCCGCGCCGGCGCAGCTCGGCGTCCTGCTGCGCGCGATCGACCGGCGTCGCGCACCGCTGGCGCGCCGCCGCCAGGTCGGCGACCGGCGCGCCGGCCGTCGCGGGCCGCAGCGTCGCGGCCGCATGGCTGGTCCAGCTCCCCCCGTCGCCCCGGGTCGCCACGCGCAGCGACCAGGAGCCGTCGCCCCGATCGGCCGCGGTCACTTGAACGGTCCGCGTGGTCTCCTCGGTCAGGGACAACATCTCGTGCAGCTCCAGTCCGTCGACGACGAAGGGCGTGTCGCCGAACAGCCCCTTGCCGGCGGCCATCGCCATCTCGACGTAGGCCGCGCCCGGGAACACCACCGCCGTCTCGACGCGGTGGTCCCGCAGGTACGGAAGGTCGGACAGGTCCAGCTCGGTTTGCCAAAAACGGATGGCGGTCTCCGCCACGGTGAGAGGCACGCCCATGAGCGGGTGGCCCCCCGGCGCGCGCGGTCGCCTGCGATCCGACTCCTCGACCCAGTGACGCGAGCGCTGCCAGGGATAACTGGGCAGCGAGATCACGCGCCCGGGGTGCAGATGCTGAGCCGCCCAGTCGATCGGGTGGCCGTGCGCCCAGAGCTGGCCCAGCGCCCCCAGCAACGCCTGGCGCCCGCCCCCGTCCCGCCGCAGCGACGGCACGGTCAGCAACGCCGGCACCGTGGCCCGCAGCCCGTCGTCGATCGACGGCAGCAGGATCGGGTGCCCGTTCAGCTCGACGAAGGTCTGGATCCCGCTCTGCGCCAGCGCCTCGACGGCCGGCCAGAAGAGCACGCGTTCGCGCAGGTTGCGCTCCCAGTAGTCGGCGGTCAGCCGGGTCTCGCCCAGCGCGCCGCTCACGGTGGAGTAGAGCGGCACGGTCCCCTCGCGCACGCGCACCTCGCCCAGCCGCGCCAGCAGCTCTTCCGCCAGCGGCCGCATCTGCGGGCTGTGGGACGCGTAGTCGACCTTGATCCAGCGGCAGAAGACGGCGCGCGCGTCCAGCGCCGCGGCGATCCGGGCCAGCGCGTCCCGTTCTCCGCTCAGCACCGTCGTGCGCGGGCTGTTCACCGCCGCCACCGAGACCCGCCCGGCGAAGGGAGCCAGCGCGGCCTCTGCGTCGGCGACCGGGAGCTCGACGACCAGCATGCCGCCCTGGCCGCTCGCGCGCCGCACCAGCTGGCTTCGCACGCAGATGATCCGGCAGGCGTCCTCGAGCGAGATCGCGCCGGCCACCTGGGCGGCCGCGATCTCGCCCATGCTGTGACCGACGACGGCCGACGGCTCGACGCCCCAGGCGCGCCAGACCGCCGCCAGGCCCACCTGCATCGCGAACAGGGCCGGTTGCACGACGTCCACGCGTTCGAGGTCGGCGTCCGGCCCCTCGCCCCGCAGCACCGCCGGCAGCGACCAGTCGGTGAGACCGCCCATCGCGCCCTGGCAAGCCTCGATGACCGCGCCGAACGCTGGCTCCTCGACCAGGAGGGCGCGCCCCATCCCGATCCACTGGCCCCCCTGTCCCGGGAACACGAAGGCAATCTTGCCGCCGCCCTCCCGGGCCACCCCGGGCGACAACAGGGGTCGCGTCTCCCCCCGCAGGAAGGCCTCCAGATCGTTTTGGACCTGCTGCCTGGACTCGGCGACCAGCGCCAGGCGATGCGCGTGATGGCTCCGACGCGCGGTGGCCGTGAAGCAGGCGTCGCTCAGCGACAGGTCGGGGCTGCTGTCGAAAAGGCGGACGTGATTGCGGGCCTGCTCGGCCAGCCCGTCGGCGCTCTTGGCCGACAGCACGAACAGCTCGGCGCGCGGCGCGGGAACCACGGCCGCCTCCTCGCCGGCGGGTTGCGCCTCTTCGAGGATCAGGTGCGCGTTGGTGCCGCTCATTCCGAACGAGCTGACCCCGGCGATGCGCCGCGGACCGCAGGCGGGCCAGGCCACCATCTCGCGCGCCACCTGGATCGGCAGACCGCTCCAGTCGACTTGCGGCGTCGGCTCCGTGAAGTGGAGCGAGCGCGGAATGTGACCGTGCTGCAGCGCCAGCACCGTCTTGATGACGCCGGCCACCCCGGCCGCGGCCTGGGCGTGCCCCAGGTTCGACTTCACCGAGCCGACCACGACCGGGCGCTCCGGTGCGCGCTCCCGCCCCATCACCGCGCCGATCGCCTGCAGCTCGATGGGATCGCCCAGCGAGGTTCCGGTGCCGTGCGCCTCGACGTAGCCGACCTCGGCCGGGCCGACGCCCGCCTGCTCGAGCGCGCGCCGGATCACCATCTCCTGCGACGGCCCATTGGGCGCGGTGAGCCCGTTGCTGCGGCCGTCCTGGTTCACGGCGCTGCCGGCGATCACCGCCAGCACGCGGTCGCCGTCCCGCCGCGCGGCCGACAGGCGCTTGAGCACCACCACGCCGCACCCCTCGCCCCAGGCGACACCGTCGGCGGACGCGTCGAAGGTCTTGCAGCGGCCGTCCGGCGCCAGGCCGCGCAACCGGCTGAACTCCACGAACGGGCGCGGCGTCAACATGACGGTGGCGCCGCCGGCCAGCGCGGTGTCGCACTCGCCGCTGCGCAAGCTGCTGCACGCCAGGTGGATGGCGACCAGCGACGACGAACAGGCAGTGTCGACGGTGATGCTCGGCCCTCTCAGCCCCAGCGCGTAGGAGATGCGCCCGGAGGCGACGCTCCCCTGCGTGCCGGTGCCGGTGTAGCCGTCGAGCCGCTCGAGGTCGCGCCACCAGAGCTCGCCGTACTCGTGATAGATGACGCCGACGAAGACGCCGGTCGCGCTGTCCGCCAGCTTCTCTTGCGGGTAGCCGGCGTGCTCCAGCGCCTCCCAGCTCACCTCCAGCAACAGCCGCTGCTGCGGATCCATCTTGTCGGCCTCGCGCGGGGCGATGCCGAAGAAAGCGGCGTCGAACCGGTCGACGTTGGGCAGGAAGCCGCCGTTGCGGGTGATCATCTTGCCCGGCGCTTCGGGATCCGGATCGTAAAGCGCGTCCACGTCCCAGCGCTCGCGCGGCATCTCGCCGATGGCATCGCGCCCTTCGGCCAGCATGGTCCAGAAGCTGTCCGCGTCGACCACGCCGCCCGGGAAGCGGCACCCGATGCCGACGATCGCGATCGGCTCGTCGCGATCGGCGGGCGCGGAAGGCGGCAGCGGGGCCGCGGGCCGGGCCGGCGCGGGGGCGGCGCTGGACGCCGGCAGGACCTCGAGCAAGCGGTCCGTGAGCGCGCTGACCGTCGGATAATCGAAGGCCAGCGAGGCCGGCAGCGCAGTCCCGACGCGGGAGGCGAGCGCGTTGCGCAGCTCGACCGCCATCAGCGAATCGAGCCCCAGATCCTTGAGCGGCCGTTCGGCGGCGATCTCGCTGGTCGCCGGGACGGAGAGCACGCGGGCGACCTCGGCCCGCACCATGGCCGCCATCTCCGGCTTCCGAGCGGCAGGGCCGAGCTCCGCCAGGCGGGCGGCGAAGCCGCGCGCGCCGGATGCCGAGCGCGCGGTGGACCGCACCGGCGCCGTCACCAGCGCGCGCCACAGCGGCGGGATCGCGCCCGAGCCGAACGACCGTTGCAGCGCCTTGACGTCCAGGCGCACCGGCACCAGCCCGGCGTCGGGGCGATCCAGCGCGCGTCCCAGCTGGCGGAGCCCGTCTTCGGCGGCGAACGGCGCCATGCCCAAGCGGCCGAAGCGGGCCTGGCTGGCCGGATCCAGGCGATCCGCCATGCCACCCTCGGCCCAGGGTCCCCAGTTGAGGCTCAGCCCGGCCAGTCCCTGCGCGCGCCGCAGCTTGGCCAGGCCGTCGAGGAAGGCGTTCGCGGCCGCGTAGTTTGCTTGCCCGGCGCTGCCGAACACCGCCGCGACCGACGAGAACGTCACGAAGAAGTCCAGCGGCAGCTCGCGCGTCGCCTGGTGCAGCGTCCAGGCCCCGAGCACCTTCGGCCGGAACACCTCCCGGAACCGCGCTTCGTCCTGCTGCGCGATCACCCCGTCGCGCAGCAGCCCCGCGGCGTGGACCACGCCGCGCAGCGGTCGGTCGGCGGCAATGGCGGCCAGCAGTGCCGTCACCTGGCTCGGCTCGGCCACGTCCACCTGCGCGGTGGTCACCTCGGCGCCGGTCGCCCGCAGCCGCTCCACCTCTGCCTGCTGCTCCGCGGTCGGCGCCCGGCGCCCCACCAGCAGCAGGTGCTTGACGCCGCGCTCTCGCGCCAGCCAGCGCGCCACGTGGAGGCCCAGCGCCCCGAGGCCGCCCGTGATCAGCACCGTCCCGTCGGTGGTGTCGGCGCCGATCTTGATCGCCAGCTTGCCCACGTGCCGCGCCTGGGCCATGTAGCGAAATGCTTCTTCGGCGTCGGTGAGCGCGTACGTGCGGACCGGCAGAACGCGCAGCTTCTTCGACTCGAACCCCTCGCGCAGCTCGCCGAACATCTCGACGAGCCGGTCGGGATTCACCTCCATCAGATCGTAAGGGTGGTACTCGATTCCCGGATGACTCCGCGCCACCTCGGCGGCGGGCCGAACGTCCGTCTTGCCAATCTCCAGGAATCGGCCGCCCGGCGCCAGCAGCGACAAGCTGGCGTCGACGAACTCGCGCGCCAGCGCGTTGAGCACGACGTCGAACCCGCGTCCGCGAGTCGCCTGCTTGAAGTCGTCGACGAACGCCAGCGTCCGCGAGTCGGAGACGTGCCAGACCCCCTGGGCCTTCACGATGTTCCACTTGGGCCGGCTGGCGGTGCCGTAGACCTCGGCCCCGATCCACTGCGCGATCTGGACGGCGGCCATGCCGACGCCGCCCGCCGCCGCGTGAATCAGGATCCGCTGGCCGGGCTGGAGGCGGCCGAGGTCGCGCAACCCGTACCAGGCGGTCAGGTACACGATCGGCACCGTGGCCGCCTGCTCCAGCGTCAACCCGTGCGGCACCGGCGCCACCATCCGCGCGTCGACGGTGACGTAACGCCCGAAGCTGCCGCGGGCCAGTGCCATCACCGGCTGCCCGACCGAGAACCGCTCGACGCCTTCTCCGACCTGCGTCACCACGCCGGCACACTCGTTGCCGAGCGGCCCCGGATCGCCGGGATACATCCCGAGCGCGTTGAGCACGTCGCGGAAGTTCATCCCGGTCGCCTTCACCGCGATCTCGACCTCGCCCGGGCCCACCGGCTGCCGCGGCGTGGGCGCGAGCCACAGCTGGTCCAGCTCGCCTTTCTTCTTGGTCTCCAGGCGGTAGCTCTCCGCCTCGGGTGCCTGCAGCCGGCTTCCGCCGCTCACCTTGGTGAGGCGCGCCAGATAGCGCTTGCCGCCCCGGTAGGCGACCTGCGTCTCATCTTCACCGGCCAGTATCTCGCCGACCACGGCGCCGGCAGCGCCGTCCGGATCGCCCCCCTCGACGTCGACCAGCGCGCACCCCAGCTCGGGGTGCTCGCTCATGACGACCCGCCCGAGGCCCCACAGGGCCGCCAACTCGATCCGCACCGGTTCTCCGTCGGTCAGCCCTTGAGCCCCCTCGGTCACCCACCAGAGCCGCGGCGTCTTGGCGCGGCTCTGCCCCAGCAGGCGCTGGACCACCGCCAGCCCGTCGGCGCTGAGCGCCTCTGCCTCTTCGGCCGGCGTCCGGCCGAGCGCGCCGCCTCCCCACACGCAGACCACCCCGTCGGCTGGCTGCTCGTCGAGGTCTGCGGCGCCGGCCACCACTCGACAGCGCCCGCCCGCCTCGGCCAGCCGTTTCGCGATGGCGGCGGCCAGCCCCGCTCCGTCCCGGGTCACCACCACCCAGTCGCCCGCGCCCGCCCCGGTGCCCTTGCTCTTGCCCGCCCCCTCTTGCCATTCGAGGCGATAGAGCGTCTCCAGCGCGCCGGCGCCGGGCGCGCCCGCGGCCTGGGCGGGCTTGAGGCGCAGCCCGACGATCTCCGCGATCGGCAGCCCCTCGTCGTCGTAGAGGCGCACGTCCGCGAGCTCGCCGCCGCTCGCGCCGCCTTCTTTCCAGCGCGCGTGCACGCGCGCGCACGACGCGCCCGACCGGAAGATCCGGTATTCGCCGACCTCGAAAGGTAACTTTCCGCCCCCGCGTCCGGCGGCCAGCGCGTCGATGGCGTGCAGCGCCGCGTCCAGCAGCGCGGGGTGCAGGCCGTACTGACTGGCCTCCCCCTCGCTCTGTTCGGGTAGCTCCAGCTCGGCCAGCGATTCCCCGTCGCCGACCTGCAAGGCGCGCATCGCCACGAAGGCGCCGCCGTAGGCCAGGCCGGCCTCGGCCAGGGCGGCGTATCGCTCGTCCACGTCGATGGCGGACGAGGACCGGCTGCGAATGGCGCCCACGTCGGCCCGCTCCGCCGTTCGATCGTCGCCCTCGATCTCGACGCGTCCTTCGGCGTGCAGCTTCCACCCTTCGCCGCCCTGGCCCTGCTCGCTGAAGATCCGGACGCGCCACCCGCCGCCCTCCTCGCTCGCCTCCGACACGACCACCTGCACGCTCCCGTGTCCCTGCTCGTCCAGCCGCAGCGGAGCCTGCAGGACCAGATCGCGCACGCAACAAGCGCCGCCGCCGTCGCCGACCTTGGCCCGCACGGCCGCGTGGGCCATCTCCAGATAGGCCGTCGCCGGCAGCACCGGATCGCCGAAGATTCGATGGCCGGTCAGGTACTCGGCGCCTTCCAGCGTCGTCTCGAACACGGCGTCCGATCCCGCCAATCGCAGCCGCGTCCCGAGCAGCGGATGTCCGGTCTCTTCGCCCACCTCGTCGCGACGCGCGCGTCCGGCGTCCACCCAGTAGCGCTGTCGCTGGAACGCGTATGTCGGCAGGCCGATCCGCCGCCCGCCCCGCGAGGCCGCGTACGCTCGCCAGTTCACCGCCGCGCCCCGGACATGCAAGCGGCCCAGGGTCTCCAGCATCAGGCCGCGCGGGTCGCGGTTCTTTCGCAGCGAGGGGAGCCACTCTCCGTGGCCCTCCCCCAGGCACGCCGAGCCCATCCCCAGCAGCGTCGGGTGCGGGCCGATCTCCAGGAAGGACGTGAAGCCCCCTTCGCGCAGCGCCTGCATCCCGGCCTCGAATTGCACCGCCTCGCGAACGTGACGACGCCAGTACCCGGGGGTGGCCACCTCTTCGGTCGCCATGCGCCCGGTCAGGTTCGACACCAGCGCGAGGCGGGGCGCGCTCATGCGCAGGCGGGCAGCCTCCGCCTCGAACGCGTCCAGCATCGGGTCCATGAGCGGCGAGTGGAACGCGTGCGAGACCTGCAGCCGCGTGGTCTTGACGCCGTCCGCCTCCAGCCGCCGGCAGACCGCCTCGACGGCCGGCCGTTCGCCCGAGACCACGATCTGTTGCGGGCCGTTGTAGGCCGCGATGGAGACCTTGCCCTCTTCGCCCTCCAGCGCGCGCTGGACCCGCTCCGCCTGGCAACGCGCGGACGCCATCGCCCCTTCGCCGTCCAGCGCCTGCATCAACCGGCCGCGCGCCGCGCAAAGCCGCAGTCCGTCCTCGAGATCGAACACGCCGGCCACGCAGGCCGCGACGTACTCACCCACGCTGTGCCCCATGACGGCGTCGGGCACGATCCCCCAGGACCGCCAGAGCTCGCTCAGCGCGTACTCCAGGCTGAACAGCCCGGGCTGCGTGTACATGGTCCGGTCGAGCAGGGCGCCGTCCGCCAGAAACGCCGTCAGCGACGGCTCGAGGAGCCCCTTCAGGATCTCTTCGCACCGGTCGATCGCGGCGCGGTAGACGGACTCGGTCGCGTAGAGCTCGCGGCCCATCCCCCCGTACTGCGACCCCTGGCCGCTGAACAGCCAGGCCAGCTTTCGCTGCGCGCCGGCCTCCGCCTTGGCGGCGAGGATCCCGGTCTCCGTCTCTCCGGCCGCGAATCGTTCCAGGCCGGCCCGCGCCTCTTGCGCGGTCGAGGCCACCAGCGCCAGCCGTTCCTGCCAGTGACTCCGCCCCGTGCTCAGCGTGCAGGCGACGTCGATCAGTCGATCCTCTTCGTGCGCCGCCAGGTGCTCCGCCAGCCGCCGGGCCTGCGCCCGCAGGCCCTCGGGCGTCTTCGACGAGACGACCAGCAATTGCGGGCCGCCGTCCTCCGGTTGCGCGCCGGCCGCGCTGGCCGGGGGTGCCTCCTCCAGGATCGCGTGCGCGTTCGTGCCCGACCAGCCGAACGAGTTGATCCCGGCCAGGCGGGGCCGCTGGCCGCGCGCCCAGGGGAGCGCCTGCGTCGGCATCCTCAACCGCGTGCCGTCGAGCGACACGTGCGGGTTCAGCGTCTGAAAGTGAAGGTTGCGCGGGATGATCCCGTTGACCAGCGTCAGGACGACCTTCATGAACCCGGCGACGCCCGCCGCCGACTCCAGGTGTCCGATGTTCGTCTTGACCGCGCCCAAGACGCACCGCCCGCGCCCGCCGGCGGGCGCGCCGTAGACTTCGGACAGCGCCTCGAGTTCGATCGGATCGCCGATCGCGGTCCCGGTCCCGTGGGTCTCGATGTATTCGACCTGGCCGGGCGCGATCGCCGCCTTGGCCAGCACGTCCCGCAACAGCGCCGCCTGCGCTTCCCCGTTGGGCGCGGTGATCCCGTTCGAGCGCCCGTCCTGGTTGATGCCGCTGCCGCGCACGACGGCAAGCACGCGGTCCCCGGCGGCCACGGCGTCCGACAGCCGCTTGAGAAGCACCAGCCCGCACCCCTCGCCCCGGACGTATCCGTCGGCGCGCGCGTCGAAGGTCTTGCAGCGCCCGTCCTGCGCCATCAGGCGCATGCGCGCGCCGCTCGCGAACAGTTCGGGCGTCAGCAACACGTTGACGCCGCCCGCCAGCGCGATCTCGGCATCCCCGCGGCGCAAGCTGTCGCACGCGTAGTGCAGAGCCACCAGCGCCGAGGAACAGGCGGTGTCGAGCACCAGCGCCGGGCCGTGCAGGTCCAGCAAGTAAGACAGACGCCCGGCCAGCATGTTGGGCGAGACACCCATCCAAGAATAAGCGTCCAGCGCGCGCAGGTCGCCGGGCTGCTTGCGCACGTAGTCGACGGTGTGCACGCCGATGAACACGCCCGTCGACGTGTTGGCGATCCGCTCGTGCGGGATGGCGGCGTCCTCCAGCGCCTCCCACGCCACCTCCAGCACCAGGCGCTGCTGGGGATCCATCCAGGTCGCCTCTCGCGCCGACAGGCCGAACACCGTCGGCTCGAACTGGTCGACCTGGTCTACGAACCCTCCCCAGCGCAGGTGGCTGAAGGCGGGATCGGACTCGGCCATCCGCTCGGCGTCCCATCGATCGGCGGGGATCTCGCGGATGGCGTCGCGCCCCTCCATCAACAGATCCCAAAACGCCGCCGGCGAGTTGGCGCCCGGAAAGCGACAGGCCATGCCGATGACGGCGATCGGCTCGTCGTCGGAGCCCGTCGACTGGCCGGCCGACCTGATGGCCGCCCGGCTGCGCGGGGCGGAGGCGATGCCCAACGGGACGTCGGCGGCCGCCGCCACCGCCGCCGCGATCGCCCCCAAAGTGGAGTGACGGAAAAACGCCGCGATCGAGAGCTCGACGCCGAAACGGGCGGCCAGAGCGGCCTGCAGCCGGAGCAGGCGCAGCGAATCGAACCCCAGGTCCTTGAACGACCGGTCGTGCGCGACCTCGCCCGCCGGAACACCGATGATCGCCGCGGCCGATTCGGCGATCCAGGTCTCCAGCGCGTGGCGGCGGTCCACCAGCGACGCCGTCGCAAGCAGCTGCTCGCGCCACGGAGCCCGAGCCGCCGTTGCGCTTGCGCCCCCGCGCGCCCCGTCGGGCGCATCGGGTTTCGCGACCGCGACGGGCAGCCGAACGGCCCGACCGCCGGCCGCGAGCTGTTCCCCGCTGACGTCACAGCCCAGCATGAAGAGAGAGGCCAGCGACTCGGCCATCCGCAACTGGTCGTCCTCTCCGCGTCGCAGGCTGGGCAGCGCCGGCGGACAGCGGCGGCCCTTGGCCTCGAACGTCCGTTCGATCCACGGCAGCAGCACCGGGTGCGCGCTCACCTCTAGGAACGCGTCGAAGTCGGCCTCGATCATTCGCTCCACCGCGGGCCGCAACAGCACCGGCACGCGCTCGTTTCGGGCCCAGTAGTCGAGATCGACGGTCTCCCCAGGCGCGAACGTTCGCAGCTCCGCGGTCGAGTAGATCGGGATCGCGGCCCGTCCGGCCGGCAAGCTCGCCAGAGCGGCCCGCAGCTCGGGCATCATCGGATCCATGTCGGGCCCGTGCGACGCGTAGTCGATGTCGACCCATCGGAACAGGAGGTCGCGGCGGCTCAGCTCCTGGCGGATCCGTTCGATCGATTCCCGCGGCCCCGACACCAGCACCGTGCTCGGGCTGTGGTCGGCGGCCACGGCGACCCCGGGGTGCTCACCCCGCGCCAGCAGCTCCGTGGCCTCGTCGAAGCTCAGCTCGATCAAGGCCATCGCGCCGGTGCCGGACAGCCTGCCGACCAGCCGGCTGCGCGCGCAGATCATGCGCATCGCGGATTCCAGGCTGAGCACGCCGGCCACGGCGGCGGCCGAGACCTCGCCGATGCTCTGTCCGAGGACCGCGGCCGGCGCGAGGCCCCAGGCCTGCCACTGAGCCGCCAGCGAGATCTGGATGGCGACCAGCAGCGGCTGCACCAAATCCGCTCGGCCGTGCCCGACGTCCGGGGAGCCGTCCCGCACGACGTCCAGAACCGACCATCCCAGGTCGTCGCGGGTCACGCGCCCGCAGCGCTCGAGCGCGTCGCGAAACGGCTCGAGGTGCAGCAGCCGCTGGCCCATTGCCGGCCATTGCGACCCCTGGCCCGAGAACAGGAAGGCGATGCGCGGGCTGTCCGACCTGGTCGGCGGCCGGACTGCCCCGGCGGCGCGGCGAAGAGAGGCGATCGCCTCGCCGCGATCGCGGGCGACCGAAGCGAATCGGACGCTGCCACGCTGCCCGCGGGACCAGCAGGTGCGGGCCACGTCCGCCAGCGAAAGCGCCGGCCGCGCTTCCAGCCGGTCGGCGAGTCGCGTCGCCAGATCCGCCAGCGCCGGGCGGCTCGAGGCGGTGAGCGCGATGACGAGCGCGCCGGCGTCCGGCGGTGACGGGGCGTCCACTCGCGCGCCGGGCAGGCGCGGGATGACGTCGACATGCGCCGACCCGGGCGCCGCGCGCACGGCGCCGTGGACCAGGCCGTCAGGCGCTTCGCCGTCGTTCGTCCGCAGCACCAGGGCGCCCGACTGAGTGGCCACCAGGGCCAGCGCCGCCGCGCCATCGTGGATGGCGTGGATGGCGGCCGCGACCACCTGCATGGCCGGCGCATCAATCCGCACGACCGGCGGCGAAATCGAGAGCGCGGCGGCGATCCGTCGAGGATCGCCGCCGGCGACGAAGAGGACGAGCCCGCCCGTTCGCGCCGGATCCAGGGCCGCGTCGTCCAGCGCCGCGCGCGCCAGATCGATCGCCGGCGCCTCGTCGAAGCTCGCGCGGTCTTGCTCGGGAACCAGCTCTTCGAGCGCGCGCCAAAACGGGTCCGTCGAGCGCCCAAACGCCGCCCCGATGACGGCGCATTCGTCATCGACGTTCCTTACCCGAGCGCTCATCGACCGAGGTGCCTTGCGAAGCTAACGAGCCGAGCCATCACCAATTTCGCTCCTTCACGACAGACGCGTCTCCCGACGGTGATCCCCGCTTCCCGCAAGACATTTTCCTCGGACCCAGTCACGCGCATGTTCTCGAAGTGACGCCAGTCTGCGTCCGCTTCAACGCTAGCCTCGCCGGTATATTCCCAACTTCGCGTGTGATATATGCGGTCGGGTCTGGCCATGGGGTTGATGATTTACGGGGCGGACGGCTACACCGGCGAGCTGATCGCGCGCCTGGCCGCCGCGCGCGGCATGCCGGTCGTGCTCGCCAGTCGAGACGGCGAACCCGTCGCGGCGCTGGCCAAGGAGCTGGGCCTTCCGCATCGGGTGTTCTCCCTCGACGATCCGGCCGTCGTCGCCGACTCCATTCGCGGCACCAAGGCCGTTCTCAATTGCGCCGGACCGTTTTCCCGAACGGCGGGTCCGATGGTCGACGCCTGTTTGCGCGAGCGCGTCCACTATGTGGACATCACCGGTGAGGTCAGCGTCCTCGAAGGGCTCGCCAAGCGCGACGCCGAGGCGCGGGCTTCGAACATCACGCTGCTTCCGGGCGCCGGGTTCGAGCTGGTCCCCTTTGACTGCCTGGCGGCGTACGTCGCGCGCAAGCTGCCGTCGGCGACGCACCTGGCGGTTGGGCTGCTGCCGCAGACCACCGTGTCGCGGGGCTCGTACTTGACGATGGTCGAGATGGCCGAGCGTGGCAGCCTCATCCGGCGCGACGGCGAGCTGGTGCGCGTCGCCAGCCGCGGGCGCTCGCGCCGGATCGACTTCGGGGAGGGGCCGCGAAAATCGATCACCATCCCGTTCGGCGACGTCGCGACCGCGTTCCACACCACCGGGATCCGGAACATCGAGGTGTTCGTGGCGCTTCCGTTCGGCAAGCGCCTGGGAATGCGGTTGTCGCGATGGCTGGTCCCGAAGTTGACGGCCTCCGCCCGGTGGAAGCGCTGGCTTCACAGGCAGATCCTGAAGCGTCCGCGCGGCCCCTCGCCCGACGAGCGCGCCAGGCGGGTCAGCCATGTCTGGGCCGAGGCGAGCGACGGGACGGGCGCGACCGTCCGGGCCCGGCTGAAAACGCCCGAAGCGTATGAGTTCACGTCCTGGGTGGCGCTGGACCTGGGGAAGAGCGCGGCCCTGGACGCGTTGCCGGTTGGATTTCAGACCCCCGGGCGGGTCTGCGACATCGACTATATGTTGCGCTTTCCGGGCGTCACCGTCGCGGACTGCTGAACGCGCACGGCCCGTTCGGTCAGGCGGACACCGGCCAGCCGGGCCACAGCCTCAGAGCTGGCCGATCACGGCCTCGAGCTCGGCCGCTATCGCGCGCGTGAACTCCGGCCGGCCGGCATGAATGAAGAAGTGATCGCCGGGAATCATCGTCTTCGAGAATCTCGCGTTCGTCTCCAAGCGCCAGGCGAGCAGGTGCGCTTCGGTCACCGAGTCGTCGTGCACGCCGCCGTAGACGGACAGTCCGCACGACAGAGGCTGCCGAGCCGAATAGCGGTAGGTCTCGTGCAGCCGGAAATCGGCTCGCATGACCGGCAACAGGAGCTGCAGAAGCTCGCGCTCGCGCAGGATCTCGGCGGGAATGGCGTTGTACTTCGTTCGAAGGGCGTCGATGAAATCGTCGTCCGGCAGCGCGTGGATCGACGATCCGGGGACGGCGACGGAGGGGGCGACCCGAGCGGCCGCGATCAGGTGGCGGGGGCCGGCCTTTCCCGTGTGACCCAGCTCGTGCGCCAGCTCGTACGCGACGAGCGCCCCCAGGCTATGCCCCAAGAACACGTACGGAACCGTCAACTCTGGCGCAAGGCCAACCGCCGCCTCGGAGATCACCTGCCGCAGGTTGGTGGGCAGCGGTTCGCCCATGCGGGTCGAGTGGCCCGGCAGCTGGACCGGACAGACCTCGACTCCCTTCGGGACCTTGGTGCCCCAATCGCGGAATACGTTCGCGGCTCCGCCCGCGTGGTGGAAACAAAACAGCCGAAGGCGGAGCGGCGCGCTATGGCTCCGGTGGGCGATCCAGCGATTCGATTCCAGCATCGTCGTGAGGCATCAGGTCGTCTTCAGCAGCGACCGCGTGCGAAAGCGGGGGAAGAAGGGGCCGAGTAGATAACTTGTCACGCAAAACGTCTGCATCGAGTGAACCATCAAGCTGGGGTGGATGCTGGGGGCCCGCTGTTTGTGCAGAGCTTGGTACTGAGTCCAATGAGCGCTCGGCCGGTCGTGGTGGACGGTGTGGTAGCCGTTGTTGAAGAGCAGCCAATTGAGCGCCGGGCTGATGAAGTTGCGTGAATGATTGTCCGGCGACGACGGGTCACAGTGCACGTGCTGCAGATAGTTCGTGAAGAGCATGAACAGCGGTGCCAGCGTCGACGGTAGGCCGAGAACGAGCGCGTAGGTCAGCAAACCTCGCCCGGGGCCGTAGAGCGCGATGGCCACCGCCATGGCGCCGGTGTGCGCAAACAGGACCGCCAGGAACTGATTCCGCAGGTTGGCCCATGCCCGGCTCCGTCGTGAACGCACGCGCTTCACGTACTCGACCAGCAACGGCCACTCCCAGACCACGCACGAGAAGGTGTACAGCACCGCCTGCCAGAGATTGTGGTTTGGCGAACGCCGCCGCGTGCGGGTCGCCTCCTCGGGGCCGTCGACGTAACGGTGATGATGCTCGACGTGGGTGGGGAGCCAGAAGGCGATGGGACTGCCCCAGAACACCGACAGCAACATCCCGTACAAATCGTTGTCGAGCCGCGACCGGAAGACGCGCGCGTGGACGTGGTTGTGCGTGAGCACGGCCGAGCAGTAGCTGGTGTAAAGCGCGAGCGGGAGCAGCCACGGCGCCAGCCGGGGGAAGGAGAGGCCCAGGATGGGCACCGACGGAAGCAAGAGCCAGCCCCAGATGACCGTCCGGACGTCCGAACGATTTCGCGGCACCAAGAACCCGAACGACGCGCGACGTGCTCGCCGAGCCGACGCCGACTGCGACGCCGGCGGCGGCACCGCGCTCAGAGCTACAGCCTCCATCCCTTCTCTCTCCTCGCCGTTCGGCGTCCACCGCCACTTATACAGGACGGGCTTGTCGGTCGCAAAGCGCGGCGCGGCCGCTCGCGCGCTCGGAAGTCAACCAACCGTCCCGAGCGTGGCCGTCACGCTGAGCGTTCGCCGGGCGATCGCGGTCCTCGATCGCGGAGCTCCGCGACTGACAGCGGCAGGTCTGCTTGTCCGTGGCTTTGCCGATGAACCGCCAGGCCGCACTGGTGGCCGGCGACGACGAAGCTCCGAAAGTGCCACGCGGACGCCGATTCGCCCAGGGACTCGTCCAGGACCGCGTCCACCCGATGAGTCGAGCGATCGATCGAAAAGCT
Organism: Myxococcota bacterium; assembly: GCA_025934105.1. Lineage (GTDB taxonomy): Bacteria > Myxococcota_A > Polyangia > Fen-1088 > Fen-1088 > JADGRB01. Next base: position 80,783 of record JAICYS010000001.1, read on the forward strand.
GGAACGATCGAGCGGCAGCAAGAGCCCCAATCCCATGGCCTTCGCAAACGCCTCCTTCAGCGTCCAGATCTCCAGAAACAGCTTGGCGCGGAGCCGCTCGTCGGCCGATGCGATGCTCTGACTCTCGGCCGGCGAAAACAGCTTGGCGGCCAGCTCCAACGGAACGTTTCGATCGAGGCGCTCGATGTCGACCCCGAGTCGCGGCTCGTTCGACACCGAGAGCAATCCGGCCGATAGGCAGTGCGAGAGACTGAACGACAACCGCGGCCCGCCTGCGGACGCCAGCTTCGGGCGGCCCCGTTCGTCGTAGACAATGTCGAGCGCCTCGGGTGGACAGGCCAACGCGCCAGCCAACACCAGCCGGAGTGCCAGATGCGTGACCAGGTAACTGCGGCGATCCCGATCGAACTTGAACGCGTCCGCGCGTCGATTTTCGACCGGCGAGAGCAGACGGCGCTGTCGTCGCAGCGACTCGTCGGAGAAGCCGTCGCAGGGCGCGTACCAGACCTTCAGCTCATCTGCCGGCAGACTGAAGGATGCGGGCGCCAACCGATCCAGGCGGATCGCTCCGCTCATGCGATCGCTCCGTCGCGCGGCTACTTGCCGGGCTTGAGGTCGGCGGGCTGATGCCCAAGCGGCCGCAGGGCGGTCGGCCGAATGGCGGCCAAGGGCACGTCGACGCCGCTTTGGTCCTTCAAAACGATCTGACTGTGACCCTCGCCGCGCTGAATTCGCTCTTGAAGCAGGATCAGAGCGTCGAGAACTTGCTCGGGGCGCGGCGGGCAGCCGGGGATGTAGACGTCCACCGGGATGACCTGGTCGCAGCCGGGCATCGTGGCGTAGTTCTGGTAGAATCCGCCCGTCGAGGCGCAGACGCCGAACGCGATGACCCACTTGGGCTCGCACATCTGATCGTAGATCCGCCGAAGGGCCGGGCCTTGCCGCTCGGTGATCGTGCCGACGACCATCAGAAGGTCTGCCTGCCGGGGAGAGAAACGAGGCACCTCGGCGCCGAACCGAGCGATGTCGTATTTCGACGCGGCGACTGACATGAATTCCATCCCGCAGCACGCCGTGACGAACGGGTACTGGAACAGCGACCACTTGCGCGCCCAGTTCAGGGTGTCGGCGAGTCGCCCGGTGTAGAAATCCAGACCCATGGCCGGCCTCTTAGCACCGTGGCCGGGGCCAGTCAACCCAGCGACTCCGCGAGGGAACTGGCCCGACCGACGGTCGCCGACGCGCCGAACGTCCGCTTGACCGCCGAAAATTTAACCAGTTATAAGGTGGCCACAGTGGAATACGGCGGCCCCTGGTTCACGGCGATCGTCTCTATCGCAAGGATCCTGTTCGTCATCCTGCTCTTCGGGATGCCGATCGCCTCCCTGCTGACGTGGGCGGAACGACGGCAGTCCGCCCTCATCCAGGACCGCCTGGGGCCGAATCGCGCCAACATCGGCCCGTTCAGGTTGGCCGGAATCACCCACTTCATGGCCGACGCGGTCAAGTTCCTGTTCAAGGAAGACTTCATCCCGCCGAAGGCGCACAAGTTCCTTTACATGTGGGCGCCGGTCATGGCGCTGGCGCCGGCCCTCATCGCCGGTGCGATCATCCCGTTCGGCTCGCCGCTGTGCTGGGGTCAGCTCACCGAAAGGTTGGGCCCGGGTGCGGTCTGTTCGCAGCCCGTCGGCCTGCAGGTCGCCCACCTCGACGTCGGCCTGTTGTTCTATTTCGCGAGTTCGTCCCTGTCCGTCTACGGTCCGACACTCGCCGGCTGGGCGTCCCACAACAAGTGGGCGATGATGGGCGGCCTGCGCGCCTGCTCGCAGATGATCTCGTACGAGGTCACGATGGGGATGGCCGCTCTTGGCGTATTCCTGGTTTTCGGAACGCTGGAGCCGTCGGCCATCGTGGCCCATCAGAGGTTCTTCTTCGACGCCGGCGACATCAGTCACAGCTGGGGGATCTTCTCGCAGCCCATCGGCTTCATTCTCTTTCTGACGGCGTCGATCGCGGAGACCAAACGAACGCCGTTCGACATTCCCGAAGGTGAGCCGGAGATCGTCGGCTATTTCGTCGAGTACTCAGGGATGCGTTTCTCGATGTTCGCCCTGTCGGAGTTTGTGGAGGTCGTCTTCTCCAGCGCCATCATGGTGACGTTGTTCTTTGGCGGGTGGCATTGGGGACATACGATCGACTCGTTCCTGGCGTCGCTCTTTCCGAACTGGGCGCTCGCAGTGGTCACCTTCACTTTGTGGGCGCTGTTCAAGGTCGTGCCCTTCTGTCTGTTCCAGCTGCTGATCCGCTGGTCGCTGCCACGCTTTCGTTCCGACCAGTTGATGCGTCTCGGTTGGCAGCGGCTGCTCCCCGCTTCGATCGTCAATCTGGTCGCGACCGCGCTGGTCGTGCTCCTGGTCCTGAAGTAACCGTCCGGCCGACGCCGACGGCCAAACACAACAGCGCCGGAGCTGCCGACGTCGACGGCGATTCAGAGCCCCAGCTGTGCGTGCTGTCTCGAGAGTACGAATACGGAACCGGCGGAGACCCGTACTTCGCAACAGAGTGCTACCACCGTACAGGGGGAGGAGTTCGAACTGATCGAGGCACTCGGCCCGCTGTCCGTCGGGCTCAAGAACGCCAAGGCGGTTCGACAGCACTTCTCCAAGCGTCCGGTCAAGCTAGTGCACCGCCGTCGAAATCGCGTCAACGCCGAGGCCGACGTGTCGGTAGCTTTGGCCACTCGTGTGGCGGTTCGACGGAGACCCGACTCTGCAGGACTCGCGCAAAAGTGGGCCGTTTCTTGGGAGGGTCAGGTGAAAATTCCTTCAACGCCCACGAGAAGTTTCGGCGCCTCCACCGTATCAGGCGGTTCACCTTGCTCGGGTTCTGACCCATGATCGGAATCGGGGTCGATTCCATTCTTGGCCGCGTCCGTGTGCAAGGACGTATCGACCTTCGCGTCCGCGGAGCAGGCACGACGTCCGTCAGAGCAGCCCAGTTTCAGTAATTGGTGTGCCCCAGGCGGCGGCTTCTACTCCGCCTGAAACAGCTCGCTCAGGGCGGCTGTATCGACGAATTCGCGCAGAAGGAGCACGCGACCGTCGCGGACGCGCAGTAGGTACACCGCAGCCTGGCGGAAAGGTCCTCTGGCCGTATCACCGACCAGGTCGAACTCGACGATGGCGACCTCGGGATCTGTCGTCTCGTGGAACGCGACGTGCTCGTGACCCGAGATCCGTCGCTTCGCCTGTCGCGCCCGATCCCACACGGGAGCCACCGCGCCGCGGATGGCCTCTCGTCCCTCGAGGCGCGGAGGAATCCCCTGCAGCCGGAACGGCCATTCCATGACGCCGTCGACGGCGAAGCAGTTCACCCAACCATCGATGTCGCGCGTGACCTGATGAGACACGAGGTGCTCCCAAACTTCGCGAAGTGTCGCCGGCATTGAACGGTCCTTTCTCGTCGGAGATTTCTGTTATGTACCTGCGGGTTCAAAACACGTCGCGAAGCGACAGCTCATGGCGGCCTGGGAGGCATCAGGTGGCGGGCAGCAGTGCCGCAAATGCTTGGGCGATCCGCCTGGCGAGCGGCGCGGTGTCATCAACCCTCGCGATCACGGTGATCCCGATGAGCGCCGCGAGCAAGAGCGCGGCCAGCGCCTTTGCATCCAGCGAGCGGTTCAACTCGCCTCGCTGCTGTGCCTCGGTGAACGCCGTTTCCAGCACCCGCTCCATTCGCCGGAACGTGTCGCGCACGACCTTCGTGGCCATGGGGTCGTGGCCGCCGAGCTCGCCGGCCGTGTTGGCGGCAAGGCAGCCGCGGCGCAGCAGCGCGGCGCTCTCCGGGGCGGCGAGTCGCTCGACGTAACGTTTGACGCGTTGGCGGATCGGGCCGGTTCCGGACATGGAGCGCGCCAGCCCGGCGACGCGGTCGTCACCGTAGCGCCGTAGCACTCGTTCGAAGAGCGCGTGCTTGCCTTCGAAGGCATTGTAGAAGCTGCCCTTGCCGATTCCGATGGCGTCAAGCAGCGCCGCTGGAGTCGCCGCGGCGTACCCCCGCTTCCAAAACAGGTCCAACGCGCTCGACACCGCGGCATCCAGATCGAACAGTCGCGGGCGCCCCATCGTTCCCATAGCTTCGCTATTTTGTACCCACGAGTCAAGTATCAAGAGCTCTCCGCGGCACACGGGATCGTGCGGCACCAACGTCCGCACCCTCGCGATCGACCTCTCACGCACCCGGCGCCTGGCACTCAGGAAGCGGCCGCGGCCGGGCACGGTTGCTTCTCCTCACAATACCTGCGGGTATTCCTCGTCGTCGCGCCTCTCGCCCAGCGCGGCTTGTCGGCCTCGGCGTTGACGCAATTTCGACGGCGGTGCACTAGATGCAGAACTGCCGGCAGACGCGGGAGCCCGCGTCCGCAGTCGAGGTGAACGTCTCGGAGGGGCCGACGATGCCGTCCACCGAGGTGCAGTTGATGGGATCTGCCGGCGTGGGGACGGCGCAGTACGGCGGTGGGCAGGTCACCCCGGCATCGCCGGCGACGATGCAAGAGCAAGGGGGAAAGACGCAAAGCTCCGACGGAGTACAGCCCGCGTCACCGCAGGCCAGCGGCCCGCTGTCCGTCGCCTGGGCACGGTCCGCGAGGCCGCCGTCATGATGGCCGTCGCCGGAGACGAGGGCGGTCGAAGAGCACGCCGCAACCATCACGACAATCCCCAGCACCCGGGCGACAGCCGCCGTGACCCACATTGTGCGATGGTAACACCGTCCGCTGAGCCTCGCTCGCGAGCTGGATTCTGTTAACGTAAGGCGTGCGCGGGAGTCGGGCGTCGCATCTGTTCCTGGGCGGGCTGCTGCTCGTCGCGTGTGGCGGCTCGGGGTCGAAGTCGAGCACCTCGGGGTCGGGCGGCGCCGGCGCAGCCGGAGGTGGAGCGGCCGGCGGCTCGGCGGGCGCGGGCACCGCGGGCACGTCGCCCGCGGGAACGGCGGGCGCAGGCCCGGTTGCCGGCGGCGCGAGCGGGGGCGCGGGCGCCAGTCCCGCGACCGGCGGTTCGACGGGTGGAGGCGCCGGCGGATCGGGCGCCGCCGGAACAGGCGCGGCCGGAACCAGCGGTGGGGGCGCGGGCGGGCCGAGCGGGACGTGCCTTTCCCACGACATTGCCCTGACGGTCAGCCAACTCGAGGGGTCCGTGATCATCCCGGGAGCCACGGGCACGGCCGGGAGCTGGACTTTGGATCTCCGCACGGCGGCCGGCGACCGGGCGCTGCTCGCGTCGGTCGTGGGCGGTGGAGCGCCATTCAACCAGATCGTGTTGCCCGGGAAGTACGACATCTATTACCGGCTCACCAAGGCCGGGCCGGGGTTCCCGGTCAACCAACTGGCGAAAATCCAGAGCGGGGTCGTGATCGCGCCCGGCCCGCAGGCGCTCGACGTCACCGTTCCTGCGACGCCCGTGTCGGTGGCGCTGACGCTGACGGGCATCACGATTTCGAACGTCACCGGAACCTCGATCCACTTGCGGACCGCTGGCGGCGACGACGCGACGCTGGGGACCTCGGCGACGACGGTGGTGCCCGGGACGTACGACGTCTACTACGTCCCCGCGTACGGCACGATCGGCCCCGTCAACCAGTCGGCCAAGCTACAAAGCGGGTTCGTGGTGGGCGGAAGCCCGGCGACCCTGAACGTCAACCTTCCGGGCGCGACCGTCTCCGGAACGTTCACCCTCAACGGTTCGAAGACCCGTCCGGCGGGCAATTCGACCGACGCGTACGGCCTGTCGCTCAAGACCGCCGCCGGGGACAGCGCCGGAATCGCCTCGCAGCTCGGCGCCTACTCGGCGACGGTCATCCCGGGGACGTATGACCTTTATTTCAACACCTCCGCCGGAGCGGCGGGGCTCAACACTTACCCGTCGACCCTGTTGCAGCGCGGGGTCGTCGTGGGATCGAGCCCGCTGACGCTGAACGTGGATATCCCGACCACGACGGTCTCCGGGACGATCACCGTCAACGGCGCCCAGCTGGCGTCGACCGCCGGTCTCGGGAAGCTGACCCTGCAGAACGCGACCACCACCTGGACCTTCGCGCCCACCTCCACGACCTACTCCACTTCGCCGGCGGGAGCGTACTCGACGGCCATCGTGCCCGGGACGTACGACCTTTACTACGGGCTGGTCACGGCGGGGACGGGCCTGCCGAGCAACACCTCGGCCAAGCTGCGCACCGGCGTGGTCATCGGAACCACCAGCCCGCAGACGCTCGACATCGACATCCCGGCGGCGACGGTGACCGGAACGATCACCGTGAACGGCGCGCAGGTCGACCAGTCGATCGGGACCGGAGGCCTGCACCTGCGAAACGCGGCGGGCGACGACGCGTTGTTGGGAACGACCGGAGTCGTCGGCGCGTATTCGCAGCTGGTGATGGCCGGAACCTACGACCTCTACTACCAGGTCATCAACGCTGGCGGCGGCGTTCCGGCGAACCAGTCGGCCAAGCTGCGAAGCGGGATCGTCGTGGGGTCGACGGCGCTGGCGCTGAACGTCGACATCCCCGCGTCGATGGTGTCGGGGACCATCGTCGCGAGCGACGCCCAGATCTCCGGGAACGCCAACGCGATCGCCAACCTGATCCTGCAGACCGCGAGCGGAGACCAGGCCTTGATTGGGAACACGTTCTCCGGGACGTACGCGAGATACGTGATTGGCGGGACGTACGACCTCATATACGCGGCGAAGGTCGCGACCTTCGGGATCCCGACCAATACGCTGGCGGATCTCGGGTGCTACGCGGTGCCGTGAGACGGGCCTGCGATCATCGTCAGCAGCGCGCGGTCGGGTTGAGGCCCATGTCGTTTTCGTCGGTCGCCGCCTCGCCCCTTACCTGTGCAGCCTTTGTCGTGGGCGGTTGAAGGGATTGAACCAGCAGCGCGGCGACCAGCCCGCCACCCGCCGTCACCCGGGCTGGCAAACGCCGCATCCGACGAGTCCGTTCGCGCGCGCGACCGGGGCGGCGCCGGCCGGGCAGGTCAAGCCGCGCAGTTGCGCCGTTCCAGTACCTCGACAATCACAGGAACCTGCATATTGCGAACCGTACCAATGCCGATGGCACCTGGCGCCACCGCAAGAAGGCGCGCTACTGCCTCCTCGGTCCAGCTCTCACCAAGGCTCCCGTCAGCGGACTCGTCTTGAAGATAAAACTGAAAATAGTCGGCCAAAAGCTCGTACTCGAAGTGGCGCATGACTCACTCGGATTGAAGGCGCGCAACGAGCTCGGCTGCCAGACGCCGTGGGCCACGGCGATGGGCACCGTTCAGGTCCGCATTGTGCTCCAGGCAGGTTCCAAATAGGTCTGCGGGTACGTCGCGCGTCGACAGCTGGAGCTTGCGCCGCAGTGCCAGGATCTGGATGGCACACGACGAGAACTTCCAGCGCGGCCCGTCTATCAGCAGAACGGACCAATCTCCGAGCAACGTCGGGAGCAGCTCCTCAGCGGCCGCCCATTCCTTTGGGCTGCAACATGCTGCTTCGATTGCCTTCCGTATCGACGAACGACACGTAAAGGCCGATTCCGGGGATGTCGGACGGAGTGCCCAGGACCTGGCCCCCTGCCTCGCGCACGGCGCGCATCGAGCGTTCCACGTCGTCGACCGCGATCACGATCGACGGGTATTGGGCGGGGTAGTCGGCCTTCTTCTGGTAAAGGCCGCCGTTGATGGCGCCGCGCGGGGCATCGGGCTTGGCGTCCGTCGTCGCGGTGGTCACGACCACGTAGTTGCCCATGTCTCCGCCGTACTGCTGCGTCTGCCAGCCGAAAGCCGCGCGATAGAACGCTGCCGCGCGTTCGGCGTTCTCGTAGGGAATCTCGAAATGGACGACGGGATTCATGGGCTCCTCCTCCGTTTGGGTGACCGTAACCGCTGTTTGACGTTAAAAACGAGGTCGATGTACCGCTCGAGGTGCTCGAGCGATTCGACCGCCCGCCGCGGCTCGCCGCTGGCCTTGGCCAGGATGAACGCCCCCTGCAGCACGCACTGCGTGTGGGCGGCCAGGCTCTCGGCGGTCACGGCGCCGCCCACCCCGCGCTCTTCGATCGCCGCCGCGAAGTCGTCGACCAGCGTGGCCGCGTGTCCGAAGATGCTGTCCGCGCACGCGGCGCGAATGGCCGGGTGAGAAGCGTACGTCTCTTGCACCAGCGTCCCCGCCACGCAGGTGAACTCCGGGATCTGTCCCCGGATCAGCGATTTCCGAAGCGCCAGGTAGGCGCGCACGCGCCCGAGGCCGTCAGCCGCCCGGTGGTAGTGCGCCGCCTGGAACAGCGCCTCCGTGCTCCGCGACCAATGCTCCACCGCCGCCACGCCCAGCGCGTCCTTGCTGTCGAAGTGGTGAAAGAAGGCGCCCTTGGTGACGCCCGCGCGCGCGCAGAGATCGTCGACGGTCGTCGCCGCGAACCCCTGCTCGCGAATCAACGACAACGAGCCCGCCAGCAATTTCTCTTTGGCCGTAGGCGCCGCCACAGGTCAGCACATACCAACTAGTCGGTACGGCTGTCAAGACAGTTCGGCGGCCGCCGCTCACGAGCGTGAAGAGCGTCAACCTCACGAGTGCCGTAAATTCGGGCGGGTGCTGGGCGCCGGCTTGTTGGGTAGGGGCGCCCACCGTGAGCGCGTCTGCGGCTATCTGGGGCCGGGGCCCGGCACCGGTCGGGCGGACTTTGCCGGCCCGTCCGGCGCGGGGCCGCTGGCACCCACTCCGGTTCCGGTTCCGTTCCCGGTGACGATCTGCGCCGCCAAAAGCGTCTGCACGACGCGCAGCACGTCATTCGACCCGGTGCTCACGGCGCTGTGGTCGTCACCGCCGCCGAAGTTGACGAACTGGCTGTTGGACAGCGCACTCGCCACCTGCTCGGCCAGCGCGGGCGCCATTTCAAGGCGCCGCAGATCCAGATAAAGAGCCCCGGCCTCGATCAGGGCCTGGGCCTTGATGCGAATGGCCTCGGCCTCGGCCTGCGCAATGGCGCGAATCCGCGCCGCCTGAGCACGGCCATCGGCCTCTTGATTGATCACGTTCTGGTCGGCGTCGGCGCGGGCCTGGGTGATCTGGTTGGCCCCCAGCTCGGCCTCGCGCTGCTGGCGCACGGCAGCCTGCTTCTCGGCCTCGGCCTTGGCGATGGCGGCCCCGTTGGAGGCGATCTGCATGTTGAGCGCGCGCTCTTGATCGTTGATCTTCTGCGCCGCCTCGAGCTGGGCGATGCGCGCGCGCTGCTCTTCCTGGGCCTGCACGACGTCCGCGTCGGCCTTGGCGCGGGCGCCCGATTCGCGCCGCCGGGCCTCGGCCACCTCGCTCAGGACGGCCTTGATGTTGAGGCTGTTGAACGAAAGGCCGATGTCCATCAGCTCGCGCGAGCAGGCGTCCTTGATGATCACCGCCAGCTCGTCGTCTTCGCCGCGGTTGGTGAGCGCCAGCGCCGCCGGCGCCGCCGGGACGAGCGCCGTGGCGGCCGAAGGCGACGGGCCTCCCGAACGGGCGTTGAAGAGCTGATCGTGCTTGAGCAGGTTGATGGCTCGCCGGCCCGCGGACGACAATACATCGGTCAACGTCGACAGCTGCTCGGCCGCCGACTTCGAGAAAAATTTATTGGCGGCGGTGTTGACCATCGCCTCGTCCTCGCCAACGCTGACGATCGCAGACGCGCGGACCGTCACCTTGACCGGGGCCGACCGGCCCCCCGCATCGACGTCGGCGGTCTGGTCGGTGATCTCGATATCCACGTTGATGGCTTGCGCGGGGATCACGCGAGTCTGCGTGATGATCGGGACGATGAGCGCCTTGCAGGGGCCGCGGTAGATCTGCAGGTTGCGGCCACGGCTGGCGAGCAGGATCTCGCCCGCGTCGACGCTGCGCAGGAACGTGGTGATGATGATCGAGGTGAGGACCAATACCCCCGCGACGACGCCTCCTATCAGAACGAGTGACGGCTCCACGATAATCTCTCCTTATTGTTGGCTACGTTGGTCAGTTGGCGTCAGCTTGCCCGGCCGCTGGAATCGTTGCCGGCGGGCAAGACGGAGACGGTCACGCATTCGCGGCGCCCGTCGACGTCTTCGATCCGGAGCCGCTGGCCGACGGCGACCGGCAACGCGGCCTGCTGCTCGGACAGGCGCGCGCTGAGCTGCACGCGGCGGCCGTCGCGCACCGTGGCGACCAGCCCGCGTCCATTGCGGAACGGAACCACCGCCTCGGCTTCGCTCAGAATCAGCGCTTCCAGGGGCGTGCTCGGCTGACCTTGAAACCGGTAGAGCAGGTTCCAGAGCGGCCGTACCAGGGCCCATTCGATGATCAGCGCCGGGGCGATCGCCAGCACCGCCGCGGAGCCTCGGTGCAGGTGTGCCGCGCGAATCAGCGCATTGCCGAACGCGCCATAGAGCGCGAGCACGCTGAACACGCCGCGCGGGGAAGGAAGAAACCGCTGCGCCAGGCCAGCGGTCGGCGCACCTCCACGGACGAGGCCCGCGGGCTGTCCGGGCGCGCCACCGGGGGCATGCGCGTGGCCGCGGACGCCGAACCCGTGATGATGTCCGCCGAAGGCGGGCACCGCCATCAACCCCAGGCCGACCAATCCGACCACCAGCAAAATCAAAAACACACTCCGGCGCTCCTTCCCGAACGGTACCACCAAGCGACGCGGCTTCCTCGATGCCTTGGCTCGTGCCGGTACTATGTCCCTGGCCGACAATTTGTCGAGCCGACGAGCGGTGCTCCACCCGACCCCCGACGGACGGCTTTCCCCGGACGGGCCCAGGTCCGCCACTTATGGCGTAGTCTTCTGCCGCCCACGAAGGAGATCCCATGCGAGCCGCTGTCCTGACCGAATTCAACCACGACTGGCAATTCCAGACCCTCCCCGATCCGCGGCCCGCGCCCGGCCAGGTCGTCATCCGGATTCGCGCGAGCGGGATGTGCGGGACGGATCTGCATGCCCATCACGGGCACCTGGGCGCCAGGCTGCCGATCGTGCTCGGGCACGAGCCGGCGGGCGAGATCGTCGAGCTCGGAGCCGGGGTGCTGGACCTTGAGGTCGGCGACCGGGTCGGCGTGTTCTGGAACCAGAAGGGGTGCGGGCGATGCGCCACCTGCCAGTCCGGGCGGCCCGGGCACTGTCCGGCCGCGCAGAGCTGGATGAACATCGGGGGCGCCAATTCAGAGTTGATGCTGGCCTGGGCGTCCGGCTGCGCGCTCATTCCCGACGGACTGTCGTTCGAGGCGGCTGCGCCGCTCTTTTGTGGTGGGTACACCGTGATGAGCGGGCTGCGCAACGGCGATCCCAAGCCAGGTGAGCGGGTCGCGGTGCTGGGCCTGGGCGGACTCGGGCATCTCGCGCTTCAGCTCAGCAAAGCCGTCGGAGTCGAGACCTTCGCGGTGACCGGCCAGGCCGACAAGAAGCCCGAGCTGCTCGGGTTCGGGGCCGACGAGGTGCTGCTGGCGGGCGACAATGCCGGCGCGGCGCTGAAGGCGGCGGGAGGCGCGGACGTGATTCTGTCGACGACCAACTCCGCCAAGCAAATCGCCGCGGCGTTCGCCGGCCTCCGTCCGGGCGGACGTTACGTCAACATGGGCGTCCCCGACGGGCCGCTGGTCATCGACCCGCAGATCCTGATGTGGGGACAGCGTCAGCTTCGCGGCAGCTCGCAGGACGAGCGCTCCGATTTGTACGAGACGTTGACCCTGGCCGCGGCCGGGAAGGTCAAACCGAAGATCGAGCTTTACCCACTCGCCAAGGCCAACGAAGCTCGCGAGCGGCTGCTGGCCGGCAAAGTCCGGTACCGCGCGGTGCTGCAACACCAAGCCTGACTCATCACCGTCCAGCGCCTTCGGATCGTATCCACGGTCGACGAACGCGGCGGGGCATCTGCGAGCACCTCTCGCAGCGGCGCGTGTCGCCACCATGCAGGTGACGCCCAGCGATGACGTCTCCGACGGAGGACGTCTTTCGGGCGGGTAGCGGCCGGCGCAGTCTCGCGTGCGTGAAGCAGGCAGAAGCGAAACGGCGGGTCCGGTCAGCTTTGATGGCCCCTCTACCAGGGGAGCGGAAATTCCCGCAAGGAATTCGCGCCGGATGCGGGCGTGGGCTGGCGATCTTCCCATAGTGGCTGCACGAGCTGCGACGCGAGAGCACTCTGGGCGATTGGTGCGCTGGAGACACTTGAAGGTCGCGCGTCGGGACTGTTTTGGCATACGCTGCGCGCCGTGCTTTCTTGCCGGTGCGTATCTATGGCAGTGCCGTGCCTCGTCACGGTGCTGGCCTCTTGTGGAGGCGCCAACAGCAAACCCCGCGACGCGGGCGCCGCCGACGCCGGGAACCCCCGTTCTTCCGACGCGAGCGGCGACACACCGACGACCTCCGGGTGCGTGCCGGTCGCCGACCACGCGATATCCGACCCCGCCGGGGTGACCGGGCATTCCGCGTTGGCCTGGACCGGTGACGGCTACGGCGTCGTCTGGGCGGATGCCCGGCAGGGCGTCTCGCAGATCTATTTTGCTCGGCTGGACGCCACCGGGACAAAGATCGGCGCCGATCGCGCGGTCACCTCGATGTCGACGGACGCAGCTCTCCCGGTCATCGCCTGGAACGGGACAGCGTTCGGCCTGGCGTTCGCGACCGAGGTCTCGCCGGCGCCGACGCCGACGGAGGCGTACTTCGAAATATTGGCGGCGGATGGTACGCCGCAGGGGTCGGTCGTCGACGTCGGTGCGTCGAACGGGATCCCGTCGATGGTCTGGGCCGATCAGACCTTCGCGCTCGCCTATCACTCGGCGCGCGGCGCTGCGATGGCCGAGATTTTTTTGTCGCGCTTCGACGAATCCGCCAAGCGGCTCGGTACCGAGGTCCAGCTCACGAACCTGGGGTTCGGTGCGTTCAATCCCGCGATTGCGTGGACCGGGAACCGATACGGGATCTCGTTCCAGGACTCGCGGCAGGGGGAGACCGAGGTCTTCCTGGCGCTGGTGGATGCCAATGGCGCGAAGATCGGACAAGAGATGCAGCTGTCGACGAGCAGCGGGGTCCGGGTCCCCAGTTACATCGCCGCGAGCAGCACGGGCTTCGCGGTCACATACCAGGTCGACAATCCCACGCTGGTCCGGCTGGACGAGGCGGGCAATCGCACGGCGACGGACGTCGTCATCAACGATGCGCCCGCGCCAGTCCTGTGGACCGGGACACAGTACGCGCTGGTGACCGACGGGACGGCCGGTGGACAGATCTTCCTGTCGACCATCGACGCGAGCGGCACCGCCCCGAGCACGCCCGCGTTGGTGTCCGACTCCAACGCCGATCCATTTCCGGACGAGGTCGGGTTCGTCTGGACCGGCCGCGGTTACGGCGTCGCCTGGCCTGACGACCGCACCGGGGTGACCGCGACGCACTTCGCGGTCGTCTGTCCGTAGCGCGCCGCGCCGCCCGCGGTCGGCCCACCGCGGCCAAGGCAACGATCCGCCCGGAATCGTTCCCGCGCCTCGACGCGGTGATCGAGCCCAGCTGGCCGGCGTCCTTCGGGGCCCGATCGCGGCGTGGTTCGAGGGCCTACATCTGGGCCAGAGGTGCGAAATGAACCGCGTGATGGAGCGCCCATCTCTTGAGTCAGGCGATCCGACCGCCGATCTCAGGGCGTGCCCCGCTCTGCGACCTCACGATCGTCCGTGCGTCTCGTCTGGATCCCCGCCGCTCTCGCGCTGATGGCGCTTGGCTGTGGGGGCGGCAGCGACGGCGCGAGAGAGTCATCGGACGCAGCGGCCGGGGGCGGTGGCCGAAAGGTCGACGGCGGACCCGGAACGGGGGGCGCGGTCGGCACGGGCGGCGTCGCCGCAACCGGCGGCGTCGCGGGAATCGGCGCCGCTGGCATGGGCGGTGTCGTGGGCATGGGGGGCGCCGCCGCAGGGGGCGCCGCCGGCACCGGGGATGTCGCCGGCACCGGCGGCGGCGCGGGCACGGGGGCCGTCGCCGGCTGGGGGGGCGTCGCCGGAACCGGCGGCGCAGGCGGCGTTGCCGGCAGGGCGGGCGACACGGGCACGGGCGGCGGTGCGGGCACGGGTCAGGGCGGGGACGCGGGCACCGGAGCGGTGGTGGCGGGCGCGCCCGGAGCCCCGACGGTGGTCGCTGGCGATCGACAGGTCACCCTCGCCTGGACGGCGCCGGCCGACGACGGCGGAGCCTCGATCATGAGCTACATCGTCACGCCGTACGTCGGGAGCACGGCTCAGACGCCCGTCTCCGTCGGCGACGTTGTCACCTACACGCTCACCGGACTCACGAACGGCACCACGTACACGTTCACGGTGGCGGCCGTGAACGCCAGCGGAACCGGCGTCGCGTCAGCGCCGTCGAACGCGGTCACGCCGGCCACGACCGCTGATGCGCCGGGCACGCCCTCCGCCACGGCCGGCGACACGCAGGTCGCGCTCACCTGGACGGGCCCCGCCAACGACGGCGGAGCCCTCATCACCGGCTATGTCGTCACGCTGTACGTCGGGGCGTCGGCGCAGATGTCCCTCCCGGTGGGCGACGCGCTGGCGTACACGGTCACGGGGCTGGTCAACGGCACCACGTACACGTTCACGATCGCGGCCGTGAACGCCAACGGCACGGGCGCGGCATCCGCACCCTCGTCGCCCGCCACCCCCGGAACGACGCCGGACGCGCCGGGGCCACCGTCCGTCGCCGCCGGCGACAGGCAGGTTTCGCTGGCCTGGAGCGCCCCCACCAACAGTGGCGGCGCTGCCATCACCAGCTATCACGTGACGCCGTACCTCGGCGGGGTCGCCCAGACTGGGTTCGACACCGGGACGAACCTCACCAGCGCCACGGTCACAGGCCTGCCGAACGGCACCGCGTACACGTTCTCCGTCGCGGCGACGAACAGCTGGGGCACCGGACCGACGTCGGCACCCTCGGTCGCGGCCACGCCGGCCACCCAGCCGGGTGCGCCGGGAACGCCGGCCGTCACTGGGATTGGCAACGGCTCCATCTCGCTGACCTGGAGCGTTCCGGCCAGCGACGGCGGTGCCGCGATCGCGGGCTACGCGATCACGCCGTACGTCGGGACGGTCGCCCAGACCTCCATTTCGACCGGCTCGCCGTCGACGATGTTCACGGTCAACGGGCTCGCCAACGGCACGAGCTACACGTTCACGGTGGCGGCCGCCAACAGCCTCGGCACCGGAGCGGCTTCCGCTGCGTCCACCGCCGCCACGCCGGCGTCGGCCCCGGACGCGCCCACTTCGGTCGCCGCGACCGCCTCCAGCACCCGGGCCTTGCTGACCTGGATCGCGCCGGCGAACAACGGAGCCCCGATCACCGGGTATCAGGTGACCCCATACGTCGCCGGCGTGGCACAGGCACCGATCTCGACCAATTCGACCAATCCGTCGTTCCTCGTGACGGGGCTCGCCAACGGCACCACCTACACCTTCACGGTGACGGCAACCAACAGCATCGGCTCCGGGCCGGCCTCGACCGCCTCCAACGCGGTCACGCCCGGAACGGTTCCGGCTGCGCCCGCCGCACCCACCGCGACCGCGGGCAACGGCAGCGTCGCGTTATCCTGGAGCGCCCCCGCCGACACCGGAGGCTTCTCGATCACGAGCTACCGGATCGTTGCTTACGTCGGGGCGTCGGCGCAGACCGCGATCACGACTGGCTCGGTGGCCACCACCTGGACGGTCACCGGCTTGACCAATGGGACGACCTACTCCTTCACCGTCGCGGCGACCAACGCGGCTGGGACCGGCGCAGCGTCGAGCGGATCCGGCGGGGTCACCCCGGCGGGACCTCCGACGGCGCCTCAGCTCGTCAAAGCGACCGCCGGCGACGGGACGGTGACGCTGACCTGGCAGGCGCCGTCCAGCAGCGGGGGATCGGCAGTGACCGGATACGTCGTGACGCCCCATGCGGCGGGCATCAGTCAGACAGCCATCAACCTGGGCAACGTCTCCAGCGACACCGTGACGGGCCTGGCCAACGGCACGCGGTACCAGTTCACCGTCGCCGCGACCAACAGCAGCGGCACCGGGCCGACCAGCTCGTCCAACGCGGTGACACCTTCCAGCGGGACGGCTTGCCTCGGAACGCCGATCTTCTCCGACCTCCCGCTGGTGACCGCGCACACGAGCCCCGTTGCGGACGCCGTCGGCGACTTCAACGGCGACGGCCTGCCCGACCTGGCCATCGCGAACAGCGGCAGCGGTGACGTCAGCATCCTGATGGGCAATGGTGACGGGACTTTCGGCACGGCGGCGAACTACACCGTGACGTCCAGCCCGGCCTCCGTGTTGGCCCCGGACCTGAACGGCGACGGTGTGTCGGATCTGGTCCTCACGGCGGCCAACAACGTCTACGTCATGATCAACAATGGAGACGGCACCTTCCCCTCCCCGACCAGCTACACGCCGGCGGGAACCTCCTCGCCAGTGGTCGCCGTCGGCGACTTCAACGGCGATGGCCACGTCGACGTGGCCGCCGGCAGCGGCACCCACGTGAGCATCTTCTTGGGAACCGGCACCGGCAGCCTGGGATCGCCGACGACCCTCACCAGCGGCCCGGCCATCACCTCGATCACGGTCTCGAACTTCAACTCGGACAGCGCTCTCGACCTGGCGGTCGCAGGGGCCGGCACCGTCGGTGTCTGGCTCGGCAACGGCGACGGCACCTTCAAGACTCAGAAGACGAGCAGCGTGGGGGGGACCGCCGCTCAGATCGCGGCGGGTGACTTCAACAAGGACGGAAGAACGGACGTCGCCGTGACCACCAGCGGCAACGACATCATCTACACGCTGGCCGGCAACGGAGACGGAACGTTCGGCGCCGCCCTGACGAACTACGACAACAACCCGACGCGATATGTGAGCGCCGCCGACTTCAACGGAGACGGCTACGCCGACCTGGTCGTGACCAACTCCGGCAACACCAGCATCCTCCAGGGTGGCGCCACCGCGTTCACCTCGGGCCTGAACTGGCTGGGCAACATCGACGCCGTCGGGAGCCTGCCGCCCGTCGTGGGCGACTTCAATCGAGACGGCCACCCGGACATCGCCGTCGGCACCAGCGTGTTCCTGAGCAAGGGTGACAACACCTTCCTGCTGCCGACCAGCTACGCGGGGGCCGAGGTCTATGGTCTCTTGGCCGCCGATCTGAGCGGCGACGGGAAGCCCGACCTGATCGGGACCGACTACACGAACGGCAAGGTCGACGTCTACCTGAACCCGGTCAGCGGATCCTTATCCGCCTACACGGTCGGAACCAACCCGACCGGCATCGGGGCGGCGACGTTCAACGCCGATTCTCTGCCCGACCTGGTGGTCGCAAACTCCGGCAGCGCGAACGTGACCGTGCTTTACGGCTCCGGCGGGGGAGGCCTTTGGGGGGCTCGCACCTTCGCCGCGGGCACGGCGCCCTACGCGGTCGCGACCGGCGACTTCAACGGCGACACTTTGCAGGACATCGCCGTCGCCAACCGCACGTCGCCGGGGGCCGTCAGCATCCTCCTTGGCGACGGCACGGGCAGCTTCGCCACCGCCAAATCGTACCCGTCGAGCGGGACGATGACCATGTCGCTGGCGGCCGCCGACGTCGACGGCGACTCGAAGCGCGATCTCGTGACCGCGAACTATGGGTCGGCCAGCGTCAGCGTGATGCTGGGCGCGGGCGACGGCAGCTTCCCGACGGCGGTCAGCTACAGCGTCGGACAGGGGCCGTACGCGGTCGCGATGGCGAACCTCGGCAACGGACAGATCGACATCGTGACGGCCAACTACACGGCGGGCACGGTGAGCGTGCTTCTTGGCAACGGCAATGGCACCTTCCAGACCGCCGTCTCCTACGCCGTCGCGACCTCGCCCACCGGCATCGCGATCGGCGACGTCAACGGCGACAGCAAAACAGACCTCGTCGTGTCCAACTCATCGGTGGTGTCGGTGCTGCTCGGAAAGGGAGACGGCACCTTCCAGACGGCTCTCCGGTACGTGAGCACCGGCCCGTACGACACGCTCAACTATGGCCGCACCGCACGGTCAGTCGCGCTCGGCGACTTCAACAACGACGGTCACCTGGACATCGGCGTCGGCACCATCAACGGAAGCTTCTTCGGAAGCACGGTGACGGTCATGCCGTACTCCGGTTGTGACTGACCGGTCAGTCCGATAATGGGGCGCTCCGCCAAGCGCTTCCCCCTTTCGTCGGCAGCCGGCCAGGTCTCCCTGGCGATCCGTTGACAGCTCCGATGGCGGCGGATATATCGGACGCCGATGTCGAACTTCGATAGAGACCTGTTGTCCGGTCTGGTTCGACTGCACATCCTCCATCACGCCGCCAAAGAACCCATCTTCGGCCAGGGAATCGCGGAGGAGTTGGCGCGGCATGGCTATCGGCTCAGCGCCGGGACCCTGTACCCGCTCCTTCACAGCCTCGAGGGGAAAGGCTATCTGCGCTCGAGCACGCGACGTGAGGGGAAACGCGTCCGACGCTTCTATCGCGCGACAGGCCAGGGAAACGCGGCGCTCAGATCGGCCAAGCAGAAGGTTCGCGAGTTGTTCGGGGAGCTGTTCGAGGAATGAAAGCGCTTCCCCAGGCTGGCGTTCTGGCGTTCGCGATTCTGGTGCCGGGCCTGGCCCGCGCGCAGGATCTGGGCCCGTTCGACCTCTACGATGCGGTCGCCTATGCGCTGGCCCATCACCCGGCGGTGCAGGCTCGGACGGCCGAAGCGGCGGCGCAGAAAGCCGGCGTGGACGTCGCTCGGGCGGCATACCTGCCGCAGCTCGATGCTTCCCTGCAGGTCATTGCAGGGACCGGCAATGTGCTTCGAGGCGCACTTTTCCCGATGGCCGACATTCCCTCTGTATCGGGGCCGCCCCTTGGCCGCGGTCTTTCTGATGCCAGCTTCGGGACGCTGGCGGGCGTCGGGGCGTCGTGGAACGCACTCGGGTTGCCCGAACAGATCGCCCAAGTGGACGCGGCGCTGGCGGGTGAGCAGGAGGCGCAGGCGC
Source organism: Myxococcota bacterium (assembly GCA_025934105.1). Classification (GTDB taxonomy): domain Bacteria; phylum Myxococcota_A; class Polyangia; order Fen-1088; family Fen-1088; genus JADGRB01. The sequence goes on from JAICYS010000001.1 coordinate 99,823, forward strand.
AAGTCGCGGTCGAACGCCTCGCTGTCGCGTACGGCGCCGCCGACCAGTTCTTGGACCTCGTATCGCGGGAACAGATCGCGCGCGCGGCAAACGCGAACGTCGATCGTGCTCGGACGCTGGCCAGGATCGTCGACACGCTCGTGGCCCAGCAACTTCGTCCGGGCGCCGACGCTTCGCGGGCGCAGGCCGAGCTCGCTCTCGCCGTGACCCAGGTCATTCGAGCAGGGCAATCAGCAGCCGTCAGCCAGGTGGCACTGGCACGGGCGCTCGGCGCCGCCGGCCACACCATTGGCGTACGAGGTGATGCCCTGCTGCTGGTCCGATCGGCGGCGGGAGTTGCGACGCAAGGAACGAAAAATCCTTTGGTCCTCCAGGCGGCGGCCGCTGAGCGCGCCGCGAACGCCCGGCACCGCGCCGTGAGGTGGCAATACGCCCCCAGGTTGGACTTGGTGGCCTCGCTGTGGACGCGTGGAAGCGGTCTCAGCAACGGGACCTCCACCGGCGCGCTACCGCCGACGCCGGCCGATGGCCTGCTCCCGGATACTCCGAACTGGGCCGCCGGGCTGGTCCTCACCTGGCCGGCCCTCGAGATCGTCGCGACCCACGCGCGAAGCCGCGCCGCTGCGGCTCGCGGAGAGGCTGCCCACGCGCGCCGTAGCGACGTCGAACAGGCGATCCAGAGCCAGCTCGACGCCGCACGGAAGTCATTGGCCGCGGCCCAGCAGGTCGCGGCGAACACGCCGGTTGCGCTGGCGGCGGCGCGGGCCGCCGAGTCGCAGGCGACGGCGCGCTACAGGGCCGGTCTGGCCACGGTGGTCGAAGTGGCTGAAGCGCAGCGCCTTCTGGCAGAGGCCGAAGCGGAGGACGCCGTGGCGCGCATCGACGTCTGGCGCGCCCAGCTGCTCGTCGCCCGCGCCGTCGGGGACCTCGATCCCTTCTTCGCCCAACTTCGTCCGGGAGCAGGCTGATGTGGCTCATTCGGGTTGCGCTCCGGCGGCCGATCACGGTGGTCGTCGCCGTCGTCACCGTCGCGCTGCTCTCGATCGTGGCGCTGACCCGCACGCGGATCGACATCCTGCCCGACCTGAACGTCCCGACCATCTACGTAGCGCAGCCCTACGGCGGGATGAGCCCCCAGCAGATGGAGGGCTTCATCTCGTATTACTACGAGTACCACTTCCTCTACATCGACAATATCGAGAGCGTCGAGGCGAAGTCGATCCAGGGAACGGCGCAGCTGAAATTGAGCTTCCATCCTGGGACCGACATGAGCCAGGCGCTGGCCCAGACGATCTCGTACGTGAACCGTGCGAAGGCGTTCATGCCGCCGGGAACCGTCCCGCCATTCGTCATCCGCTTTGACGCCGGTACCCTTCCCGTCGGCTATCTCGTATTTTCCAGCGCCAGCCGGACCCTCGCCCAGATTCAGGACCTGGCCCTCAATCGGGTCCGCCCCGCCTTCGCGACGCTGCCGGGAGTCTCCTCTCCGCCACCGTTCGGCGCCAGTCAGCGGACCATCGTTCTCAATGTGAATCCGGACCGGCTGCGGTCCTACGGTCGCTCGCCCGAAGATCTCGTTCGGGCGCTCGCGAGCGGCAACAGCATCCAACCGGCCGGCAACGCGAACGTCGGGAGCTCCCTGGCGCTGGTGGCGACCGATTCGACCGTCGCCAACTACGAGCAGCTGCTGAACATCCCGCTCTCGGTCGGGGCTGGCGCGTCGGTCTACATTCGTGACGTCGCCACCGTGGCCGACTCGTCGGATGTGCTCACCGGCTACGCCCTGCTCAACGGCAAGCGGACGATCTACATTCCGGTCACCAAGCGGCCCGACGCCTCGACGATCACCGTCGTGAACGAGGTCAAGAGCAGCCTCGGCCGTTTCCAGGCCCTGCTCCCGGACGACGTCCACGTGAGCTACGAGCTCGATCAGTCGGAGTACGTCCGCGCGGCGCTCGGGGCCGTTCTGCGCGAGGCGCTGATCGGGGCGGCTCTGACTGGCCTCATGCTGCTTCTGTTTCTGCGCGACTGGCGCTCGTCGCTGATCGTCGTGATCACGATCCCCTCCGCGCTGCTCAGTGCGGTCGTGGCCCTTCGGCTCTCCGGCCAGACGATCAACGTCATGACCCTCGGCGGCCTGGCGCTCGCCGTCGGCGTGCTGGTGGATGAAGGGACCGTGCTGCTCGAAAACATCCACGTCCACCTGGAACGCGGGCGGACGCGGGCGGACGCGGTCCTCGCTGCCAGCCGGGAAGTGGCCAAGCCTCGCTGGCTGGCGATGCTGAGCGTGTTCGCGGTGTTTCTTCCCTCGTTCTTCATGAGCGGCCCCGCGCAGTCGCTGTTCTTGCCGCTCTCGCTGGCGGTCGGCTTCTCGATGGGGGCGTCTTATCTCTTGTCGAGCACGCTGGTTCCGGTGCTCGGCAACTGGATGCTCCGCGAACGGCACTTCGCCGGCGACGCGGAGAGACCGCCCGCGGGCCGGCCATTCGCGCGGTTCCGTGACCGGTTCGACGGGATCCTGTCGCGGATCATGAGACGTCCGGCGTTGTTGCTCGGCGTCTACGCGCTCGCCGCCACGCTTGCCATCGTGCTCGTCGCGCCACGCCTCGCGCAGGAGATCTTCCCGGCTTCTGCCTCCACGCAGTTCCGCCTGCGCATCGACGGCCCCGACGGCACGCGTGTCGCCGTGACGGAGGACAGCGTGCGGCGAGTGCTCGGGGCGATCTCGGAAGAGGCTGGCCCCGAAAACATCGATCTGAGCCTCGGTTACGTCGGCACGCAGGCCTCGTCGTACCCGATCAACACGGTGTTCCTTTGGACCAGCGGGCCTCAGCAAGCGATCATCACCGTCGCCCTCAGCCGCCGAAGCAGCATCGACCTTCGGGGTCTGGAAGAGCGGCTTCGGCGAAAGCTCGCTCAGACTTTCCCAGGTCTCCACTTCTCGTTCGATCCCGGCGATCTCGTCAGTCAGGTCCTGAGCTTCGGGGCTCCATCCACGGCGGAGGTCGCCGTCACGGGACCGAAGTATTCGGACGTCAAGAGCTACGCCGAGCTCGTTCGCGGCCGCCTGGCCCAGATCGAGGAGTTGCGGGACGTCGAGTTCGAGGAGCCCCTGCGGTATCCGACCGTCGACGTGAAGATCGACCGGGTCCTGGCCGGCCAGCTCGGCGCCACTGCCGACGGTGTAGCGGCGGCCGTGGTCGCCGCTACCGCGTCGAGCCGCTTCGTCGCTCCGAGCTTCTGGCGCGATCCGAAGTCGGGCGTCAGCTACCAGGTGCAGGTCCAGGTGCCCCAGCCGGAAGTAACCTCGATCAGCGACATCGGCAACATACCGGTCCCCAGCTCTACGGGGGCCAGTCCGCTGCTGAAGCAGGTCGCGACCCTGACGCCCACGACGGTTCCCGGCGAGCTGGATCGAAAGAACGGCCTCTGGATGCTGGTCGTTTCTGCCAATCCGGCGACCAACGACCTCGGCGGCTCCGCGCGGGCGATCGATCGCGCTCTCGCCGAGCTGGGCCCGCCACCGCGAGGCGTGACCATCTCGGTGCGCGGTCAGGTGAGCGCGCTTCGCCAGGTCTTTCGCGAGCTGGCGGGCGGCCTGGCGGCGGCGATCGTGGTGATCCTCCTGCTGCTGACGGCCAACTTCCAGTCGTTTCGGCTGGCGTTGGTCGTGCTGTCGACGACGCCTGCCGCGATCGTTGGTGTCGCCCTCACGCTGCTCGTCACGGGGACCTCGGTGAACATGGAGAGCTTCATGGGGACCATCATGGCGATCGGCGTGGCGGTCGCCAATGCGATCCTGTTGGTCACGTTCGCGGAGCAGAACCGCCAGTCGGGCGCTGAGTCTCACGTCGCCGCTCGAACGGCCGCGACAGAGCGCCTGCGCCCCGTACTCATGACGACGTTGGCCATGATCGCGGGGATGATCCCGATGGCACTCGCCGTCGGTCAGGGCAGCGAGGAGACAGCCCCCCTCGGGCGGGCCGTCATCGGCGGTCTCGTGTTTGCGACTCTTGCCACCTTGTTCGCGTTGCCGACCATCTTCGGGATCGTCCAGCGCCACGCCCGGCGTGGATCCCGGTCGCTGGACCCCGAGGATCCCGAGAGCCGATTGAACCGACAGCAGGAGTCTTCACCATGAGGTCCTTCGCTTTGGTGCCGTGTCTCCTGCTGGCAGCAGCGACTGGTTGCGCCCGTCCGCCGGCCAGGCGACCGCGAGAAACCGCACCGCAGACCGTCGAGACTGTTGCCGTCATCTCGAAGACGCTGAAAACAACCGACCAGCTTCCGGCGCAGCTTTTGGCGTACGAATCGGTCGACATCTTTCCGAAGGTCACGGGATTCGTGGAAGAGGTCCGTGTGGACGTCGGGGCTCGCGTCAAAAAGGGGCAGCTCCTGGTGCGGCTCTCCGCGCCGGAACTGGTCTCGCAGCGCGCGCAGGCGGAGGCGGCGCTGCACGCCGCGGAGTCGCAACTCTCGAGCGCGGAAGCCAAGCTCAAGTCGGACGAAGGCACCCGAGCCCGGCTCGAAGCCGCGTCGAAGACGCCAGGGGTGGTGGCGGAGAACGACGTCATGGTCGCCACGCAGGCCGCGGCGGCTGACCGCGGCGGCGTTGCGGCGTCGGAGAGCCAGGTCAAGGCGGCTCAGGACGCGCTCCGCGCCGTATCTCAGATGGAGGCGTACCTGAAGGTCGAGGCCCCGTTCAGCGGGGTGGTCAGTCGGCGCAACCTGCATCCCGGTGCGCTGGTTGGCCCGGCGTCCGGCCAATCGGGCGCGCAACCCATCCTCCAGATCGTCGACGCCGATCGCCTGCGTCTCGTGGTGCCGGTGCCGGAAGCGGAGGTGGGCGCGATGACACTCGGCGAGCAGGTCCCCTTCGTCGTCCCAGCCTTCCTCGGCCAGACCTTCTCGGCGCCGATCGCGCGCATCTCGCAGGACGTCAACGTGCAAACACGGACGATGCACGTCGAGCTCGACGTGACAAACCCGAATGGGAAGCTTGCGCCGGGGAGCTTCGCCACGGTGACGTGGCCGGTCGAGCGCACCTACCCGACCTTGTTCGTTCCGACATCAGCCGTCGCGACCGACCAGCAGCGGACATTCGTCATTCGTGTCACGGGCGCCACGGCGGAGTGGGTCACAGTCCAGACCGGTCAGAGCCTCAAGGGAGAGATCGAAGTCGTCGGGGCTCTCCAGGCCGGCGACCAGGTCGTGAAGAATGCAACGGACTCGATTCGGAGCGGGCAAAGGCTCAAGCCGACAGAGCGCACGGGCTCACCGGCGGGAGCCGACGCCAAATGACCTGCACTCGACCTGCTGCCGCCGGGCGGGCCCGCTCACCATGTCTTGCCGCGATCTCCCTCATCACCGCGATCTCGAAGTTCCGCTCCGCTCCCTTTCCTGGGGAACGCGCTTTGATACCCGAACGTCGCACGCATAGCCTGGTTGGGAGCACGCAGCCCGTTGTCGGCGCTTGTACCCACCCGCCGATAGCTGCTTCCCTTTCGGGTTCAAGCGCTTAATGAAAGGTGTGTGCGGCGGGGCGGGTACCGGGGATAGCCCCGCGAAGAAAAGGACCATGGGAAGACAGGCGGTTGTCGTGCTTTACGTGCTCGCCCTGCTGGCCGTCGTGGTCTGCGTGGACGTCCTGTTCTTCAGACACCGCTTTTGGGAGCGGCTGATGGTGAACGTCGGAATCGTCCTGGTGTTCGCGGCGTTTTACCTGAGGTTTGTGAAGCGTTCATAGCGGGCGGCCACCCTCGTGATGCCCGTTGAACACCATGTCCTGCTGGACATTCCGCGAGCCGGCTGGTGGGGCGGTGACGGTGGTGTGCCCTTTCCGCTTCATGGAAGGACAAGCGTCCCCTGCGGACGTTCGCCAGGGCGTGAACGCCCCCGGGTAGCCGGAATCACGGCCCAGTTCTGGTCCGAATGCGCCTGATTGTCACATGGCCACACGACCAGCGGTTGACCGGGATTCGTGTAACCCCCGCTCATACCCAGAAAGGTGGTTGCCGCTCTGGTCACCGGTTACGTTCTGGACGATGTTCGTCGTGTTCTCGTGGACCCACCACATTTGATCGCCGGCGGCTTGGTTCCAGACGACGATCTGCTGTCCATCATTCAGCCAGCAGCTCCCATGACCGATATTGCACGTCACGCCGCCCGCAACAGCCAAAAGGTAGTTCCGGTCCTTTGGGTTTGCCGACCCGCCCTTGACTTGAGCGCGGGCAACAGCCGGCAGGGCGAAGATGCCCGTCGGCTGCAACGAGAACGCCTGCTACGGTCTGGCCGTCTGCGCGGAACGCAACGCCGTGGCGGCGATACCGCAGTGATCATCTCCGGCCCGATCGGCGCCGGCGATACCAGGACGCTGGACGCGCCGCTGCCGCGCGCGTTCGCGCTGTAGCGCGAGGCCTCCGCCGTCTTCCGCGCGGCTGACGCGTCGGCTACGTTCCCTGGTCGGGCCGCGGATAACCTTTGCGGAAGAGCCGAAGGGTCGCGGTGGCGGTCCCGTCAACCTCGGTCTGCGTCGGGGCGATGTCCAAGCTGCCCATGTCGGGAAGACCCCGCGCGAGCGACATGGCGGTGCCGCGACTGAGCTCGTCGGGTTTGGAGGCGGAGAGCACGATCTCGCAGAGGCTGGTCAGACAGCGGACGCTCTGGACCTTGAACTGAGCGCCGTCCTTGGCGGCGGCGTCCGCGGCGCCCTGCAGCTCCGACTCCATGGCGGAGGCCCAGGCCCCATCCCGCACCTGGCTCTTCAGCGCCGCCGCGATGGCCTCGGCCCGATCCTGCTCCTTCTCCTTCAGCGCCTCGAAGTCCGGCGGCCCGTCGGGTGCCTTGGGCGCCGCCTGCGAACCCGCCGCATTGGCGGCGAGTTGCCTGAGCTCCAGAACGGACAGGCGGCGCTCCATTCGGTCCATCGATTGCACGAGGCGGTCGTCGCCCGTCGGTGCGCCGGCTGGGGCCCGCTCAGCGGTGGCAGAGGTCGCATCGACAGCTCGGGGGGCCCGTCCCCTTCCGAGCCGGTAAGCCGCCACGCCAACCAGGACTACCCCAACGACGGACACCACAACAGGAATCGATTTCCGCATCTTATCGCCCTCCACCCTTGTGTCTCAATGCGCAGGTGATCGAACAAAGTGGCTCCCGGATCTCTCCGCCCTGGGGCAGGGTGCCGGGAGCCACTCGGTTTTGCAAAGAGGCCGCAGATCGTTTTAGACCTTCGGCCAGCTGTCAACTAGTAGTTGGCGCTCCACCAAACCGACGACGAGTTCGGGATGTAACACTGAATTTCCGCGCTGTACGATCCGGCCGTCAACGGGACGTAGAACGACACGATGTTCCCCGCTCGCGTGCCCGTGTAGACCGACGAGCCTCCCCCGCTGGCGGACGTAATCAGGTAACACGTCGCGCTCGTGCTGCTCGTGGCGATCGCGAAGTTGTAGGCGCCGTCTTGCCACGCCATCGGACACATGGCCCAGGCGTACCCCCCCGAATTGTTCGTGAACTGGCCGCTTCCGCCGAGCGCGCAGCTGGTCGAACCAGGCGCGCACGAGAGCTGCGGATACGGAGAGGTTCCCGACACCAGCACGCAGGCGTCGGGATTCATCGAGAGGGCCGAAGCCGACGCAAACTGCGAGGCCGCCAGCACACAGACGCCGAACACTACTGCCACCACCTTCGATCGATGCATTGAGTTCTCCTTTGAGAGGGACGTGCAGGATCGCGAGCCTCGGCCACCCCTCGGCCACACCGACCCCTGCTCCATTGGCGCCCGGACTGTAATCAGCGAGTTTTTCGCTCGCAATTATTTTCAATCGTTTGACGTCAAATCGTTGCGCGATGTCGAATGATCAAAAACATTGACAACATCACGCAAGTCATCGAAGTCGCGGATCATTTTGCGTCAACTCCCGCCGCCGCCGGCATGCTCGGCCAATCTTCTGTGACGCCGCGAACAACCCAAGCGCACGCCGAACGCTTTCACGCCGTCGCACATAAGTGTTGGAGCAAACCAAGTCGCGCTCAACAGCTGGACGGTTCGCTCGCGTCGCCTTTTATCGAACGGCGGAGTGACCGCGCCGCGGGCCTCGCCCTGTGTTCCCGCGCGCAGGCCGCGGCGCCCGCCGGAGGCTCACTTCACGACGCCCACGCTGACCTGACCTTCGCGGCGGAGGACCGTGAGGCTCAGGGTCTGGTGGTGGTTCTCCAGCCGCAGGTCGATCCGGCCGCTGCCGAGCGAGATGCCGTTCATGGGCAGCTCGCCCAGCGCGGGCGGCAGCACCGAGTACAATCGATCGTCCGGCAGCTGGCCGAGCCGGCCAGGGTCAAATGGGGAACGGTCGGGACAACACGACGTATGTGACGCCGTCCTTCGTGAGCACCCCGGCCGTCGCCGTTCTCGGGCCCAGACCATGGCCGGCTCTGCGACGGCCTTTACCGTCGGCCAGGGCTGGCCGAAGTCGTAAGGGCCCGTCGTCAGCGGCCGGCCGGGTACTCCCACTCCAGGGCCTTCACGTGGCCGTTCGTGTCGACGTAATAGACGTCCAGCGGCTGCACCCAGAAGCGTACTCCAGCGCGCCGGCCAGCGGCGCGTTGGCGTTGACGTCAGCGTCTCCGTTGCTCGAGTCCTCGCATTGATCGGCGATCTCGCCGTTGTTCGTGCTGAAAGTGCCGGTCTGCGCGTACCAGCCGGTGTCATTCCCCTGCAAGATGACGGGGTCGGACATCGTCTCCATGATCTCGTGAGACAACATCACCGGCATCGACTCGAACATAACCGCGCCGAACGGATTCCCGGACAGCCTTTGGTCGTTACCCGTTGGCGGGGCCGCCGACGTCATAGCCGTTCGTCCCTTTTGGTGATGATCAACGTCAATGGATTGGTGACGCCGGGATCCCGCCCCAATCGGCGACGGTGGCGCTGGCCACGCCTGTGAGAGCTCGAGCTCGCGGAACAGATCGCCGAGGCCGGCGTCTACCGACCCGCACTGTACCGGTCGCGCCACGCGCGCCTGCCGTCGAGCCCGAGCCGGGTTAGTCGCGGGACGACCAGCCGTTCGACAGCCGCATAAAATGCTTCGACCCGCGCCTCAGGCTCGAGTACGCCGAGCTCGGCGTATTTCGAATTGAAGGCAACATTCGCCTGAAGCCAGTGCAGTGCCGGAGCCGCGATCTGTTGCTCCATCGCCCCCAGACCGGCGCGCGCCTCCTGCTGCAGCGCTGCGCGAGCTGGCTCATCGAGTGCAGGCCACCAAGCGGAGATCGCGCTCCATCCGAGCCGCTGGTGCCGGACCTCATCAATCAGGATCCGCTCCAGTACCGCCCGCGTGAGCGGCTCGCGGGCGGCGCGCCGGCCCGCCCGGAACATGGCGAGCGAGATGGTCTCTCCGACGGCGACCTCGATCAGCACCAGAGCGCAGACGCGCCTCGTCGGGTCTGTCAGCGGCCCCAGCCGGGCATGAACGAGACTCGCGTCGTAGCGAGGTGGCGGCGCACCGAGCCGCGCGCCAGTCGCCGCGCACAGCTTCGCGTGGAAGATCTCGTCGTGCGCCGCCGCAAGGAACAGCGCGGTCCAGCCCGCACCGATCGGCGATCGGGTGCTCGCCCGCGCAAGGGCCCGGAAGATCAGCGCGGACCGGAGCTCTTCGGCGGCTCTCAGCGGCCACGCGTTACGCGCGAACGCAACTTCGGCCTGCTCGTATCCAGCCAGTACCGGCAGCGGGAACTGGTCTAGGGGACCTCCTGCCTGCAGGAAAGCGCCGCGGTCAGCCCCGGGAGCCGCCGTCGTCATCCTTGGCGGGTCCGTCGGGGGACCGGCAGTCCCCGGTTTGGAGCGACCTTACGGCCATCAATCCCCGACACCCCCATCAACGTGGCCGGTAGCGCCATCGAGCACGACAACACCGCCATCGATCCTGCACGGCCCGCCAGTCGCCGGCACGGAGCCCGTGCCGAGCCACCAGGTCCCCCCCGCCGCGCGGCAAGCAGTCTCTTCCGCGCATGCTTCCGCCAAGACGCTGCTCGCTTCAGGCCGGCCACAGATGCACGGGTCTGGGTTCCCGTTCCCACAGGGGGGGGGGAGGCTGCCACCAGTGCCGGTGCTTCCACCTGTGCTCGCTGTGCTGGCTGCTCCGCCCGCCCCGCCGGGCCCAGCGCCGCCACCCGCCCCACCGGTGACCGGCGCTCCACCCACCCCACCGGTCCCCGTGCCACCTGTGTTGACGGGCATGGATGCTCCGGCCGTGCCGCCGGCGGCCGCGCCGCCGGTTGCGTCTGTGCCGAGCTTCTCGCTGGCGCTGCAGCCGGCGAGCACTACGCCGCCAGCGAGGACCATCTGTCGCAACCGCTCTTGCCAGCTCACATGGGCCTCCGTCCGGTCATTCTGTTCCAGAACGCAGCAATTGGTATACCGACGGCTTTATCCGCTTCAGTCGCGCCGATATCCCATCAGGGTCACGACAGCCGTGTCGCGCGAGACTCAAAATCCTGAGGGGCCCGAGAGAGCTCACTTCTAACAGGGCGCCAGCACGATACCGCGATGCGCGATCTGATCCGAGCGCCGGCGCAGGAAGGCGTTCCCACGCCCGGCCAATGATGTCCAACATCTTCTCGCTGCCCCTGCGGTGGTGATGTTGCTGTCGATGAGCCGGCCGGTGTTGATGAAGCCTCGTGAAAGGACCGGCGGCTCCATGCGCGACCAGAGGCGGGGCAGCAGGACATGACCGGCCGGCTCGACACCCGACCGGACGCAACCTCAACGCGCCGCCGATCGCGGAGGCTCACCCGGGTGGCCACGACGTGCACCATGAACACGACACCGCGCCTAGCGATATCGATCCACACCGATCCGGTCTATCGCGTAGGAGCCGGACGATCCAGGCCCCACGTTTCTCGGAAAATCGTCGATGTCGACCAGGGCAACGCGCACCACCGTGAACGCAAGCACCGCGATGAGACGGGGGGTCGACGCTCTCGACGCCTACCACCGGCCGCAGGACGAGCTCGCGATGGTGCGGGACGGTCTCAAACCGAAGGGTCCAGCGAAGAGGATCCGCTTCACCGAATTCGCCGGCCTCGCTCTTCGAAGACAAGCTCAAAACGAGGCGAGTGAAGTCAGCCAAGTCGCGCCAGAAGTGGGAGTCGGTGAGCCGGCTGCACCTGGCTCTGGCGTTCGGTGATCTCTTCGTCGATGCGATCCGTCGGACGGACATCAAGGCCTGGAAAGAATCGATGGGAGAGATGATCCAGGCTGGCGAGCTGCACCCGAACACCGCGAACGATAGGCTCGCGCTGCTCGGACGCACCCTCGCCGCAGCGGCGGTGGAGTTCGAGTGGGAGAGAAATCCGATCACCGGCATCGATCGCTTCGATAATTCCGAGCACCCCACCTACACCGAAGAGGAGCCCAACTCGCTCACGGTGGAGGAGGTCCGGAAGTTCCTGGCGGCTCTGAAGGCGGCGTTCCCGCAGGACTTCGCGATGGCGACGCTCGGTTGGGCTGCGTCCTTCGAGTCTCCGGCCGCTCCGGCGGTGCGGTCCGCTCGCGGACGTGAAGTGGGACGAGAACGTGCTCCTGGTCCGGCGCTCTCAGAGGGTTGGGGACGAGGTGATGGAGACGACCAGACCAAGAAGCGCCAGAAGCTCTTTCGTCCTACCGAGCTCCTGGACGCCTTGCGATAGCATGTCGGTCACCAGATCCGCGAGGAAATCAGGGCCAAGACCGGCCTGCTCTTCCCGTCCGAGACGGGAGGCTTCC
>JAICYS010000056.1 GCA_025934105.1 Myxococcota bacterium
CCGGGGGAAGCGCCGGCGCCGCCAGCACGGGCGCGGGGGGAACCGTCGCCGGCAAGGGCGGGGCCGGCGGCTCGCCGGGCTCGGGGGGCGCGGCGTCGGGCGGCATGAAAGGGACGGGGGGCGCCGCGGGGGCCGGCGGCTCGGGCACGTTCGCCTGCTCGTCGCCGAACGCGACCGGCGCGTCGTTCACCGTCGACGCCTCCGGCGTGACGTTCACGGTGGGCAGCGGCAAGCAGAAGGTGCAGGTCTGCAAGGAGGACATCATCCGGGTGGAGTACGCCACCGGCAGCACGCTGCCCGCCAAGACGTCGCTGTCCGTGAGCAACGACTGGAGCGCGACAGTCCCGTTCTGCGTCACCGAGTCGGCGGGCACGGTCACCATCACGACCAGCCGGATGAAGGTCATGGTCGACGAGACGACGGGCAACGTCACCTACGCCGACCTGTCCGGCGCCACGCTGCTGTCGGAAGCCAGCAAGAGCCTGACCGCGGCGACCGTCGAGGGCACGGCCACCCACACGGTGGCGACGACTTTCAATTCGCCGGCCAACGAGGCGCTGTTCGGCCTGGGGCAGCACCAGGACGGCGTCATCAACCGCAAGGGGTCGACGCTGCGGATGCTGAACGCCAACACGGAGATCCAGATTCCGGTGGTGGTGTCGAACAAGGGCTATGGCGTGTTCTGGGACAACTACTCGACGACCAACTTCGCGGGGAACGTCAGCAACAACACGAAGTACAGCTTCAGCTCGGAGACCGGCGACCTGGTCGACTATTACTTCTTTTATGGGCCGACCATCGACCAGGTGATCGCCGGTTACCGGACCGCCACCGGCGCCGCGCCGCTGTTTCCGAAGTGGGCCTATGGCCTGTTCCAATCGAAGGACCACTACCAGAGCTCGACCGAGCTGCTGAACGTCGAGAAGGGATATCGCAACGCCAACATCCCCGTCGACGTCATCGTTCAGGACTGGCAGTACTGGGGCAACGCGGTGTGGGGCTCGCATCTGATGGATTCCAGCCGGTACCCGGATCCGGCCGGCCTCGTCAACCAGCTGCACATGGCGAACATCCACACGATGATCTCGATCTGGCCGCTTTACCAGACGCGCTCGAACGGCATGGCCACCGTCGCGGGCGAGCTCGACAACTACAACGCGTTGAACGCCATCAACGCGCTTTACCCGGACACGACCAGCGGTGGAACGTATCACTTCTACGACACCTTCAACGCCATGGCGCGCACGCTCACGTACCAGCAGGACTACGACCGCCTGATTGGCAAGTACGGTTGGGACGCCATCTGGGCCGACAACACCGAGCCCCAAAGCTATCCGGAGGGCGTCAACGTGCACGCCGCCAACACGGCGTTGGGCAAGGGCGCGTTCTACATCAACGCTTATCCCCTCGAGCACAATCGCGGCATTTACGAAGGCTGGCGCAAGATTGGTCCCGACAACAAGCGCGTCTACATCCTGACCCGCAGCGGGTTCGCGGGGCAGCAGCGTTACGCGGCCGGTTGCTGGTCGGGCGACATCAACGCCACGGCCGCCGTCTACACCGCGCAGATCCCGGCCGGCCTCAGCTACGCGATCTCGGGCCTGCCCTACTGGACCACCGACATCGGCGGCTACTTCGGAACGCCCACCGAGGAGCTCTTCACCCGCTGGTTCCAGTTCGGCGCCTTTTGCCCCACCTTCCGCATTCACGGCCAGGCGTCGAAAGAGCTGTACGGCTCGCAGTGGAGCACCACGGGCAAGGCCAACATGCTGGCCGTCGATCAGCTGCGCTATCGCTTGATGCCGTACATCTATTCCCTGGCCTGGAAGGTGACCAGCCAGGGCTACACCATCATGCGGCCGCTGGTGTTCGACTTTCAGAACGACACGGCCGTCTACAACATCAAGGACCAGTTCATGTTCGGGCCGGCCCTGCTGGTCAACCCGGTCACGGCCATGGGCGCCACCAGCCGGTCGGTCTACCTGCCGGCCGGCACCTGGTACGACTTCTGGTCGGGGGCCACGGCGATGGGCGGCGGCATGACCACCGCCATGGCGCCGCTCAGCCAGATTCCGCTCTACGTGCGCGCCGGATCGATCATCCCGATGGGGCCGATGATCCAGTACGCGACGCAGAGCGCCGATCCGATCGAGATCCGCGTCTACAAGGGGCAGGACGGCAGCTTCACGCTGTACGAGGACGCGGGCGACACTTATGACTACGAGACCGGCCAGTACGCCCAGATCCCCATTTCCTGGAGCGAAGCCTCCCAGCAGCTCACGATCGGCGCCCGGAGCGGCACCTACACGGGCATGCTGGCCAGCCGCACCTTCAACGTCGTGTGGGTCGGGGCGGGTCACGGATCGGGCCTGGGCGTCACGGCCACGCCCGACCAGAGCGTCAAATATGACGGCACCCAGGTGGTGGTGAGCGCCAAATAGGGGCCCCGAAGCCCAGATAGGGCGCGGCCGGGAATGTCTTTGGGCAGGGGCGAACCAAAAATGACCTGCTTCCGACAATACCCACGCAGATGCGTCACCTGCGGTTGGTCCGGTCTGGGGCTCCGATTCGGGGGCTGGGGGCGGACTGCGTGGACGCCTTCGATCGAGAGCTCGACTACCTCTACGCGGCGGTGCAGCGGTTCGGCGTCCGGGGCCCGGAGGTCGAGGACCTGCTGCAGGAGATCTTCGTGGTCCTTTACCGACATTGGCCGACCCTGGATCTGAGCCGGCCGCTGCGCCCCTGGCTGTTCGGGGTGGCGTTCCGCGTGGTCCGGGACCACCGGCGGCGGCGGGCGCGCGAGGTCTTGACGGATGAGGTGGTGCTGGAGGATCCGGCGCGCGACCCGGAGGCGCAGCTGGAAGACCGGGAATCGCTGGCGCTGTTCTCGGCCGCGCTCGAACGGGTGCCGGTCGAGCGGCGGCTGGTGCTGACCCTGCACGACGTGGAGGGCGTCGAGGTCGTCGAGATCGCGCGCCGGCTGGCGATGACCAAGTTCGGCGTCTACGCGCGGCTCTACAAGGCGCGACGCGAGCTGGCGTCCGCGCTGCGCCGGCTCCAGAGGCGGGAGGCGTTTCCGTGAAGGCGCCCGAGCCCGAGTTGGATCCCGAGTGGCGGGCCTTGCTGGGCGGCCGCCGGGTTTCCCGGCGCGCGCCGCCCGAGATGCGGGCCCGCCTGCTGGCGCGGGGGCGCGCGCTGGTCGGCGCCGGCGAGCCGGAGTCGCCGCCCAACCCGGCCGAGATGGTGCCGCCGGTGCCGCACGGGAACCGCGCCCTGAGGGTCATGGCGGTGGCCGCGTCGGTCGCCGTGGTGGCGGCGGCGGGCGCGGTGGGCGCGGTCATCGCGGGCCGGTACCAGCCGCCGGCGGCGGAGCCGGTCGTGGCGCCGGCGCCCGGGCCGGCCGCGGTGCCCATCGCGGAGGGCCCGGTCGGGACCCTGCCGGTCCCCGCGCGGCCGGCGGCGCCCATCGGCCGCAAGCACGCCCGCGCCGCCCAGCCGGGGCCCGACCTCTTCACCGCGGAGCTGGAGCTGCTGCAGCGGGCGCACGCCGCTTACACGCGCCGCATCTTCCCGGCGGCGCTGGCGCTCATCGCCGAGCACGCGCGCCGGTTCCCGCACGGGCGGCTGGCGGAAGAGCGCGAAGCGCTGCGCGTCCGGTCGCTGGCCGGCGCCGGCCGCGCCGAGGAGGCGCATCGCGCCGCGGTTGCGTTCGCCGTCCAGTTCCCCCGCAGCGTGTTGTTGCAGCGTTCGCAGCTCTTTGACGACGACGGGCAGAAGGCCCTGGAGTGACCCTTCGGGTCCGGCTGGCCGCCCTGTTGGCCGGCGCCCTGGTGGCGGGGGCTGCTCGGGCGGGCGCCGCCGAGCTGACCGTCACCCTGGATTACCAGCCCGCCCCCGCCTGCCCGGACGCGGCCGACTTTCAGGCGCTGGTGGCCGCCCGCCTGGGCCGCGACCCGTTCCGCGACGGCGCCCCCGATCACGTGCTGGTCCGGATCGTGCCGCGCGGTCACGCGCTGGACGGCAGCCTCGAGTGGCGCGACGCCAAGGGAGACCTGGTCGGAGAGCAGACGTTCCCGCAGGTCAGCGCCGACTGCCTGCGCTTGACGCGCGCGATGGGATTCGCGCTGGCCGTCCAGATCGAGCTGCTGGCGAGCCGGGCAGCGGCGGCCTCGGCCTGTCGTCGGCGCCGGTGCTGCTCGGCCGGGCCTTCGGGGGGCTGGCCTGGCGGCGCCTCTGGCTGGAACTGGAGGCCGAGGTCAGCCTGCCGGCCACCGTGCGCCGTCCCGACGGCGCTGGATTTTCGCAGCAGCAGCTCATGATGGGGCTGGCCGGCTGCGCGCGCGCCAGCCGCTGGCGGCTCTGCCTGCTGGCCAGCGCGGGCGAAGTCCGTCTGGCCGGGCAGGACATCGATCGCCCCGCCTCCGCCGTGGTCCCGGTGGTCGAAGCCGGCGCGCGCGTGGGCGTGCTCCAGGAGCTGGGGAATCGCGCCTTCGTCGACGCGCACCTCGACGGTGTCGCGGTCCTCGGCCGCTGGGCGGCCACGCTGGATCACGTGCCGGTCTGGAAGGCGCCCTGGATCGCGGGCGCGCTGGGGCTGGACGCCGGCGTCCACTTCCCCTAGGACAAAGGGGTGCGCCTGAACTCGCCGTCGGCGACGAGAAGCTGGCCGGCGGCCATGGCGGCCGCTCTCTGGCTGTGCGTCGCGCCGTCCTGTACCGAGACGCGCGACCTCGGCACGACGGTTCCGCACGGCATGCTGCCCGTCGACGAGCGGAACCCGATCGTCCTCCTCAATGACAGCGCCACCGACAACTGGCAAGGCGAGTACGCCATCGCCTTCGCGAACGGCGGCGGCCCCAAGCTGGCCGCCATCATCATCAACTCCAGCGGGCCCTGGCCGGACATCGACACCAACGTCGCCGGGTGGCGCGCCATGGTGCAGGCGGCTCGCGACGCGGGGATGACCGGCGTCCCCGACCCGACCACCAGCATCGGCGCGCCGCTGGTGCGGCCGGCCGACGGCCAGCTCGCGTCCACGGTCCCCAATCGATCGGAGGGGGCGCGCGCCATCCTGGAGACGTCGGCGCAGCTGAGCCTGCCGTATCGGCCGCTGGTGGTGGTGACCGGCGGCCGCCTGACCGACGTGGCCGACGCCTACCTGATGGATCCCGCCGTCGCCGACCGGGTGGTGGTCGTGTCGTCGCTGGGGACCACCACGGCGTCGGGCGCGGCGATGGGGCCGCCCAACGGCGAGATGGATCCCTGGGCGGACACCATCGTCACCGCGTCGTTCCGCTTCGTCCAGGTGAGCGCCTACTACGATCAGCTGACCGACGTTCCGGCGGCGAAGCTGGCGAACCTCCCCGCCAACCCGTTCGGCGCCTGGATCGCCGCCAAGCAGCCGAACATCTGGAACCTGGCGCAAGCCGCCGACCAGGTGGGCGTGATGGCCGTGGCAGTCCCCGACTTCGCGACCGCCGTCCAGCGCGTCTCCGCCGCCGGCCCCGTCGCCGCGGGCGCCACCAGCGGGCCCGATCTGACGGCCAACGCGAACGGCCCGGCCTGGCTGGTCACCGGGAGCGCGCCGGCCGCCGCCATTCAGCGCTTCTGGGACATCCTGGGCGCGACGCCCTGAGCAGGGACGAAAGCGGGCTGGCTGGCGGCGCCGGGCGGTCGCGGCGTCCCAGGCGCGGCAGGGCCATGGCGGCAGGGCGTGGTCTGGCGAGCGCGCGCCGCTGATGCGCGTTTGACCGAGGCGCGCGGACGATTCACGCTGGCGCTCACCGTGCCGCCCGCGCCGCCGCCCACCGCCGTCACCGTCCAGGACGTCACCGTCCGCTTCGGCGAGGTCACGGCCGTCGATCGCGTCAGCCTGTCGGTCGGCCCGGGCGAGCTCCTGCTGCTGCTGGGCCCGAGCGGCTGCGGCAAGACCACGCTGCTGCGCACCATCGCCGGCTTCGTCGAGGCCGGCGCCGGAACCATCCGCTTCGGCGGCGAGGAGGTCACGCGCCAGCCGGCCCACGCCCGCCGGGCCGGGCTGGTGTTCCAGAGCTTCGCGCTCTGGCCGCACATGACGGTCGGCGACAACGTCGGCTTCGGCCTGCGCGAGGCCGGCGTCGCGCGCGGAGAGATCGCCGGACGGGTGGCGGCGGCGCTGGCCTCCGTCGAGCTGCCGGGCTTCGACCAGCGCCGCATCGATCAGCTCTCGGGGGGCGAGCAGCAACGCGTGGCGCTGGCGCGCGCGCTCGTCGTGCGGCCACGCTGTCTGCTGCTGGACGAGCCGCTGGCCAACCTGGACGCGCGCCTGCGGCGGTCGATGCGCGAACGCATCCGGCGCATCTGCAAGGAGGCGCAGCTCGCGTCGATTTTCGTCACCCACGATCAGAAAGAGGCGCTGGCAGTCGCCGATCGCATCGCGGTCATGGAAAAGGGGCGGCTCCTGCAGGTCGGCACGCCGGAGGAGATCTACCGGCGGCCGGCGGCGCGGGCGGTGGCGGAGCTGATCGGCGAGACCAACCTGTTCGCGGGCCGGGTGGCCGGCCGCGCCGGCGGCGCCCTCGAGGTCGACAGCGCCATCGGGCGGCTGCGGGCCACGCCGGCGCCGGACGCGCGTTTCGCGGTGGGCGACGAGGTCTGGGTCTCCATTCGCCCGGAGGCGCTGCGCCCGGGCGGTTCCGGCGGCAACACCATTTCCGCCGCGCGCCGCCAGGTCGTCTACCTGGGCGACGTCGCCGAGCACCATCTGGACGCGGGCGGGCAGCCGCTGCGGGCGTTCGAGATCAACCCGCGCGCGACCGGCGACGGCGGTGGGGCCGCGGTGACCTTGCACGTCGATCCCGACGACGTCGTCGTCCTGCCGCAGGGTGCCGCGGGGGCATGAAGCGGCGGCTGCTCATCCTGGCCGCGCTGCTGGCCGTCCTGGCGGCGCCCTTCGCCGCGCGGTCCGGCCGGCGCGCGAGCCCCCGCCCGTCGGGCGCGACGGAGACGCTGGTGGTGCTGACGCCGCACAACCAGGCGGTCCGCTACGAATTCGGACGCGCCTTCCGCGAGCACATGGCGCGGCAGGGGCGTCGGGTCGAGGTGGACTGGCGCACGCCGGGCGGGACCGCCGAGATCGGCCGCGTGCTGGCCGGCGAGTACACGGCCTCGTTCCAGCTCTACTGGACGCGCACGCTGGGCCGGCGCTGGTCGTCCGAGATCGCGTCGGCCTTCATGCGGCCGCAAGCGCCGGCCGCCGGCGACCCGGCGGAGGCTCGGCGGGCCTTCCTGCAGTCGAACGTGAGCTGCGGCGTCGACCTGTTGTTCGGCGGCGGCAGCACCGAGCACCAGCGACAGGCCGACGCCGGCCGCCTGGTCGACGGCGGCTTCGTGGCGGCGCACCCGGAGCTGTTCGGTCCGGGCGGCATCCCCCAGAGCGTCGGCAACCAGCCGTTCTGGGACGCGCAGGGGCGCTGGATCGGGACCTGCCTGTCGACCTTCGGGATCTGCTTCAACCGGGACCTGCTGGCGCGGCTGGGCGTCGGCGTGCCGTCGTCGTGGGAGGCGCTGGGCGACCCGCGGCTGCGCGGGCAGGTGGCGCTGGCCGATCCCGGCAAGAGCGGGTCCGCCGCCACCGTGTTCGAGAGCCTGGTCCAGCGCGAGATGCAGCTCGCCGGCCCCGAACAGGGATGGGCGCGCGCGGTTCGGCTGATCCGGCGCATCGGCGGCAACGCGCGGTACTGGAGCGACGCCGCGGCCGTCATCCCGCTGGACGTGGCCGACGCCGACGCGGCGGCCGGCACCTGCATCGATTACTACGGGCGGTTCCAGCAGGCCACGGCGGCGGCGGCCGGCCACCCGGACCGCGTCGGGTTCTCGGTCGCGCGCGGCGAGACGGTCGTCAACGCCGATCCGGTCGGCCTGCTGCGCGGGGCGCCGCACCGCGAGCTGGCGCTGGCGTTCATGGCATTCGTGCTGTCGCCCGAGGGGCAGCGCCTCTGGTCGCTGCCGCACGGCGCGCCGGGCGGACCGGAGCGCTACACGCTGGGGCGCTCGCCCATCCTGCCCGGCCTGCAGGCGGAAGCGGCCGGCGCGGAGGATCCGTACCAGGAGGCGCGGCAGTTCGGTTACCACGCCGCCTGGACGGCGCCCATCATGCCGGCCATCACGTTCGTGATCCGGACCATGTGCGTCGACACGCAGGACGAGCTGAGCGCCGCCGCCGCCGCGCTGGCCGCGGCGGGGTCTCCGCCCGAAGCCACGGCCGCCTTCGACGACCTGACGCTGGTCGACTATCCGACGGTGAGCGGGCCGATCCGCCAGGCGCTGCGCTCGCCCGACCCGCTGGAGCAGGCGGCCTGGGCGCGGCGTCTGGTGCGGCACTTCCGCGGGCTGTACGCGCGCACCGTCGCGCTGGCCAGGCAAGGGCGATGACGGCCCGGCGGCCCGGCACCCGGGTCCTGACGGCGCTGGTGGCGGTGCCGATGCTGCTGTTTCTCGTCTGGCCGCTGGCGGAGGCGGTGCGCGGCGCCTTCGTCGACGCCAACGGGCACCTGACCGGCGCCTACGTCCTGGCCGCGTTCCGCAACCCGGTCTACCTGACCGGGCTGCGGAACGCGCTCATCGTCGCGCTCTTCAGCGCGCTCGTGGCCGACCTGGTGGGGATCGGGCTGGCGTTGCTGCTGGACCGCGCCGAGGTGCCGGGCCGCCGCTGGCTGGCGCCGCTCATCCCGCTGCCGCTGCTGCTGCCGCCGTTCGTGGGCGCCATGGGCATCCGCCAGCTCCTCGGCCAGGCGGGGGCGGTGAACACGCTGCTCGAGCACCTGGGCCTGCTGTCCGGGGCGCATCCCATCGATTGGCTGCGGCAGGGCCGGCTGGCGGCCGTCGTGGTGCTGACGGCGCTGCACCTCGCGCCCATCGTCTTCTTCAACGTGCAGAGCGCGCTCGCCGGCGTGAACGTCGAGCTGGAAGAGGCGGCCGCCGCGCTGGGCTGTCATGGCGTGCGGCGCTTCTGGAAAATCACGCTGCCGCTCATCCTGCCCAGCGTCTTCGGCGGCACCAGCATCGCGCTCATCTGGGGGTTCACCGAGCTGGGCGTCCCGCTGGTGTGCGACTTCACGCAGCTGACGTCGGTGCAGATCTTCAGCGGGCTCAAGGACATCGGGCGCAACCCGTTCGTGTACGCGCTGGTCACGGTGGTGCTGGTCGTGTCGGTGACGCTGTACGTGGGCTCGCGCGCCGTGCTGGGGCGCGCCGCGCCGGCCGTGGTCAGCAAGGCGTCCCGGCGCCGCCAGCCGCACAAGCTGCGGGGCGTGCGGGCGGCGCTGGCCTGCGCGGCCCTGGTGGCGGCCGTGGGGGCCGCCGCGCTGCCGAACCTGGCCGTGGTGCTGCTGGCCTTGAGCAGGGATTGGTACGGGACGGTGCTGCCGTCGGGGTTCACGCTGGACCACTTCCGGGCGGCCGTCGCACACGAGATGGTCATCCCCTCGATTGGAAACAGCCTGCGCTACGGCTGCCTGTCGGTGGCCGCCGATCTGGCGCTGGGGACGGCCATCGCCTGGATCGTCGTGCGCGCCCCTTCCTCGGTCGCGCGGGTCATCGACGCCGCGGCCATGCTGCCGCTGGCGGTGCCGGGGCTGGTGATGGCGTTCGGGTATTTGGCCATCTCGCGCGAGGGGCGTCCGTTCGCGTTTTGGAATCCGGTCCGCGATCCGACGGCGTTCCTGGTGATCGCCTACGCCATGCGGCGGCTGCCGCTGGTCGTGCGCTCGGCGGCCGCCGGGCTCGCGCAGGTGAGCACCACGCTGGAGGAGGCGGCCGCCTCGCTGGGGGCGGGGCCGGTGCGGACCTTCCGCCGGATCACGCTGCCGCTGGTGGCGCCGCATCTCTTCGCGGGCGCGGTGTTCGCGTTCGCGCTGTCGCTGCTGGAGGTCTCCGACTCGCTGATCCTGGCGCAGCGCCAGGACACCTACCCGATCACCAAGGCCGTCTACGAGCTCTTCCAGCTGCTGGGCGACGGGCGCCAGGTCGCCGCGGCGCTGGGCCTGTGGGCCATGCTGTTCCTGCTGTTCTCGTTCCTGTTTGCCCGCTCGGTGCTGGGGCGGCGCATCGGAAATCTGTTTCGCCTCTGAGCTCGCCTCGGGGCGCGCGCCGGCGAGAGCCGGCCGCCCGCCCCGGTCATTTCCGCTTGGCGAGCGCGGCGGCGAAGGGGTTGTTGAAGGGGGTGGCCGGCTGGGGGGCCGGGCGGGCCTGGTCGACGGGCGGCCGGCTGCCCGTCGGGCGCGGGCGGTCGGGGGAGGGCCGCGGGCGGTCGGCGGTGCTTGGCGCGCCGGCGGCCCGCTCGCTGCGCATGGTCAGCGCGATCTGCTTTTTGTCCAGCTTCACCTCCAGCACGCGCACCGTCACGCGGTCGCCGGCGCTGACCACTTCCTTCGGGTCCTTCACGAAACGATCGGCGAGCTGCGAGATGTGCACCAGCCCGTCCTGGTGCACGCCGATGTCCACGAAGGCGCCGAAGTTGGTCACGTTGGTCACGACGCCGGGGCAGACCATGCCCGGCTGAAGGTCCTTCAGGTCGTGGACGTCGGAGCGGAACGAAAACGGCACGAACGTGTCGCGCGGGTCGCGCCCCGGCTTCTCCAGCTCGCGCACCACGTCCGCGAAGGTGAAGTCGCCCAGCTCTTTCTTCAGCGACGCGGCCTGCTTGACCAGCTTGACGCCCGCGCCCAGCAAGTCCTTGGTCGGCACGCCCAGCTCCTGGGCAGCGCGCGCCAGCGAGGGATAGCGCTCGGGGTGGACGCCGGTGTTGTCCAGCGGCTCGGCCGAATCGGGCACGCGCAGGAACCCCGCCGCTTGCTCGAATGTCTTCTTCGAGAACCGCGGCACCTCCAGCAGGGCGTCGCGCGACCGGAACAGGCCCGACTTGGCGCGGTGCTCGACGATGGCGCGCGCCAGGCCGGGGCCGATCCCCGACACGCGCGCCAGGAGGTGCGACGAGGCGGTGTTCACGTTGACCCCCACCTGGTTCACGCACGAGTCGACCACGTCGTCGAGGCTCTTCTTCAGCCCCGTCGGCGAGACGTCGTGCTGGTACTGCCCGACGCCGATGCTCTTGGGATCGATCTTGACCAGCTCGGCCAGCGGGTCCTGCAGTCGGCGCGCGATCGAGATCGCGCCCCGCACGGTGACGTCCAGCTCCGGGAACTCGTCGCGGGCGACGTCGCTGGCGCTGTAGACGCTGGCGCCGGCCTCGCTGACCATCACGACCGGCACGTCCAGCTGGAAGTGGCGGAGCGTGTCGCGCGCGAAGGTTTCGGTCTCGCGGCCCGCCGTGCCGTTGCCGACGGCCACCGCCCGGATGCCCCCCTCCTTCACCAGCTGCGCCAGCACCGGCGCGGCGGCGGCTTTCCCGCCGGGCGTCTCGAGGTGCATGAGGCCCGAGCCCACGTAGCGCCCCGAGGCGTCGACGACCGCCAGCTTGCACCCGGTGCGCAGGCCCGGATCGACGCCCAGGACCGGCTTGGGGCCGAAGGGCGCCGCCAGCAGCAGCTTGCGGACGTTGTCCGCGAACACGCCGATGGCCGTCGTGTCGGCCACCTCGCGCAACGCCTTGTGGACCTCGGCGTCGATGGAGGGGGCCACGTGAGCTTTGTACGCCAGCCGCGCCGCCCGCTTGAGCAGACCCGCGCCGGCGAATTTGCCGGCGGCCGGCGGGCAGGCCACGGCCTCGAAGGCCGCGACCAGCTCGTCGCTCAGCGGATCGGTGCTGCCGTCCTCGGCCAGCGCTCCGCCCAGCGAGAGCACCAGCTCCTCCTCCATCCAGCCGCGCCGCATGGCCAGGTAGCGGTGCGAGGCCTCGGGCTTCATCAGCTCGCGCACCGGCTCCTGGTAGCTGAAGTAGTTCTCGAACCGGCTGGGGGTCTTGGCCTTCTCGCCTTTGCGCGTCCGGGCGCAGCCGCGCTGGAAGAGGGCGGTGCGGACCTCCTGCCGCAACCCGGCGTCCTCGGACAGGCGCTCGATCAGGATGTCGCCGGCGCCGGCCAGGGCGGCGGCCGCGTCCGCCACCCCTTTGTCGGGCGCCACGAACCCGGCCGCGCGCGCGTCGGGGGTCTCGGCGCCCGGATCGACCTCGCCGTGGGCCGCGCCCCACAGCCAGTCGGCCAGCGGGCCCAGGCCGGCTTCGCGGGCGGCCTGCGCCTTGGTCTTCCGCTTCAGCTTGTACGGAAGGTAGAGGTCCTCCAGCAGCGTCTCGTCGAAGGTGTCGCGGATCCGCGCCTCCAGGTCGGCCGTCAGCTTTCCCTGGCTCTTGATCTCCTCCAGGATGAAGCCCTGCCGCTTCAGGATGGTGTCCCAGCGCTCCTTGGTTTCCAGCACCTGCCGGATCGCCACCTCGTCCAGGTTGCCGGTCTGCTCTTTGCGGTAGCGGGCGATGAAGGGGACGGTCGCGCCCCCTTCAGCCAGGGCCAGAACCGCCTGCGCGCCGGCCAGCGGGATGGTGGGGTGGAGCTGGGCCAACCAAACGGGAAACGTCACCTGCGACATCGCCCGCCAGCGTAACGATCCGCTCCAACGAGAAAAGCTTGATTCTTCCCGACCGCCACGCCCGGCGCGCCGAAGCGGCGGCGCTTGCGAGCGCGGCCGACTGAGGATGCGTAGACCCCGACTTTGTGTTCGGGGCGTCGCTCCCGGGCTGTCGTCGAACTTTATTCGGCGCGGGGGGGCGATCGAGCGGCCGGCGCAAAACGCGTAACAACAAGCGCCCGCCCGCGACAGATCCCCCAGGTGGCGTGGGCGTCGTCCGTTCACGCCGACGCGTTCCGCCTCCCGATTGTCTGCACCCTGGAGGGGCCGTATGCGTCATACGAATCGTTCGGTTCGATGCCCGCGCGTCATGTGGATCGCGCTGGCCACGCTTCTTTCCGGCGCATGCGCCGGTAGCGGAGAAGATGGTGCCGTCACCGGCACGGGAGGTTCCAGCTCGGGCGGTTCGACCGGCACCGGCGGGACCGGAACCGGCGGCACCGTCGGAACCGGCGGCACCGTCGGAACCGGCGGCGCCACCGGCGGCCAGACCGGCTCGGGCGGCGTGACGGGAATGGGCGGCGCGTCGACTACCGGCGGGCACGGCGGTCTGGCCGGCAACTCGGGCCGCGGAGGCGGCGGCCATTCCGGCAGCGGGGGCTCCGGCCTGGCTGGTTCCTCGGGCGCGACCGGCGGCTCCACCGGCGGGGGCGGCGCTCCGGTGTTCCCCAAGAAGTTCTGCGGGAACATCACGCAGCGCGGGCAGATCCCTTCGAACTACAACATGTACTGGGACCAGATCACTCCCGAGAACGAAGGCAAGTGGGGGTCGGTCGAGGGGACGCGCGGCAGCTACAACTGGACCGCGCTGGACCGGATCCATACCTACGCCCAGCAGAACCACATCGCCTTCAAGCAGCACAACTTCGTCTGGGGATCGCAGCAGCCCGGCTGGATCGGGGGCCTGTCGCAGGCCGATCAGAAGGCGGCGGTCGAGGACTGGATCAAGCAGTTCTGCAACCGGTACCCCGACACACAAATGATTGATGTTTTGAACGAGCCCCCGCCTCATACAACACCGCCATACATGGCTGCGTTGGGCGGAGCCGGAGCCAGCGGCTACGACTGGGTGGTCACCATCTTCAAATGGGCCCGCCAGTACTGCCCCAACTCGGTCCTCATCGTGAACGACTACAACATCATCGAGCTGTCCGGCGACAACAACCATATGATCGATCTCGTGACCAAGGCGCGCGCCGCCGGGGCGCCCATCGACGCCATCGGCGCCCAGGCGCATGGGCTGACCAACGCCTCCGCCAGCACGACGCAGATGTACATCGACAAGCTGGTCTCCGCGACGGGCGTGCCGGTCTTCATCAGCGAGTTCGATCTGAACATCGCCGACGACAACCAACAGAAGAACCAGTTTCAGTCGCTCTTCACGATGTTCTGGAACGATCCGAACGTGAAAGGTGTGACCGTCTGGGGATACATCGAAGGGCAGACCTGGGAAACGAACAGCGGCCTCATGAGCAGCTCGGGGACGATGCGGCCGGCCATGACCTGGCTGATGCAGTTCCTCGGGCGTTAAGCCCGCGTGGTGAGGCCCGCGCGATCAGGAGGGTGCGACGCGGGCATCACCAGGGGGCACTGCTATGTGGATGACGCGCTTCTTTGATCGTTCGCTTACCTGTCGTTTGTCGCCGTTGCTCTCGCTCCTGGTGGTTTCGGCGACCGCCGCTTGCACCTTCAGCCCCAAGAACGAAACCAGCGGTGCCGGTGGGAACACCGGCACCGGGACGGGCGGCTCCCAGGCGATCGGCGGCCTCACGGCGCTGCAGATCGACCCGGCCATGGACACCCTCTCCGTCAGCAGCGGTCAGGCCGCGACCAAGCAGTACACCGTGACCGGCACGGTGAACGGCCAGTCGCAGAACCTGACCTCGAAGGTCACGTACGTCGCGACGCCCAACGGGATCGTCACCGTCGACAACAAGGGGCTGGCGACCGCCACCGGTAAGGCGGGAGGGCGCGTCACCATCACGGCCAGCTCCGGCAATCTGTCGACGCAGGCGACGCTGGTCGTGAACTACTCGTACACCGGCCCCGACCCCGGGCCGGCCGGCAACGGCGTTCCGCAGAACGCGCAGACGATCGTCTCGGGAGCGCCGAACGACGACTCGCGCGCGCCGCAGCTGGTCTACCCGAACGACGGCGTCCTGTTTCCCCCCAACATCACCGGCATCGAGGTGCACTTTTTGCCCGGGGCGAACAACACGCTCTTTCAGGTGACGTTCGCCGGCCCCTTCTCGACGATCTCGACCTTTGTGCGTTGCACGGCGCCGAACGGGATCAACGGCTGCATCTATCTGCCCGACCCGGCCCTGTGGGCCTCGGTGGCCGGCGCCAACGCCGGCCAGGGCGCCGTCAAGCTCAGCGTGACCGGCACCGACGACAACGGAACAGCCAAAGGGACCAGCGCCCAGTTCAGCATGCTGTTCGCCCAGGACAACATCGAGGGCGCGCTCTACTACTGGACCACCAGCGGCAAGACCGCCATCATGCGCTGGGACTTCGCCGGCAGCACGGCTGCGGCGATGCCGTACCTCACGCCCACCAACACCGACGGCCGCACCTGCGTCGGCTGCCACGCCCTGTCTCCCAACGGCGACAAGTTGATCGCCAGCGCCGGCGGGCAGAACGACGGGCGGCTGCTGCTCTGGAACGTGGCCGGAAACGTCGCGGCGCAACGGTTCCCGCTCACGCAAAAGAGCCAGTTCGAATCGTGGAACTCGATGGGCACCCAGTTCGTCGGCGTCTACGGCGACAATCTGCCTCAGCACAAGGGCGCCTCCGATCTGATGGTCTTCGACGGCGCCAGCGGCCAGGTGATCTCGACCATCGCGCTGGGCGGCCTGCGGGCCGATCACCCGGACTGGTCGAAGAATCCGGAGGGCCCGGACACGATCGTGTTCACGTCGATCGACGCCACCGCGCCCACCACCGACCAGAAGCCGGCCACCGGGGCCATCGATTACGTCCGGATGGACAGCGGCGGCAACTGGGGGCAGCCGCAGGAGATGGTCCCCTCCGAGCTCGGCAAGAACCGCTACTACCCGGCCATCTCGCCCGACGGAAAGCTGGTCGTCTACGACGAGTCGACCTGCACGAAGGGGACGCCGGCGATGGGGCAGGCGCCCGACGTCTCGTGCGACGCCGACACGGATCCCACCGCCACGATGTACACCGTCTCGTTCAATTCGGGCGCGACGCCGGTCGCCATGGACCGGGCGAACGCGCCCGGCGTCGCCGACGGGACGACGACCGCGCTCACCAATTCCTTCCCGCGCTGGGCGCCGTTCGTGCAGAAGCTGGACGAAGGGCACAACCTGGTCTGGCTGACGTTCTCGTCCACCCGGCAGTACGGCTTGCGCAGCCCGACCCGCTCGACGGCCGATCCCAGCGAGACGACCTCCGGCACCCTCATCTGGATGGTGGGCGTGAACCCCAGTGTCGGCGACGCCGATCCCAGCTACCCAGCCTTCTGCCTGCCGTTCCAGGACGTGACCACATCCAACCACATCGCCCAGTGGGCCAAGTACTTCATCATGGGCCCGAGCTAGGCCCGTAGCGCCGCCGCCACGCGTGGTCATTTTTCACGGGTGAGCGGTCCCCGTGATGGACAGCGCGCGGACGAGCGGGCGTCGTCGGCCGCCCGCGCGCTCGCCGCGGCCCTGATCGATCGGTTCGAGGCGATCGTCGGCGCGTGGGAGGCGGCCGTCCATCAGTCGCGGGCCGCGGCGCCGCTCAGCGAGTCCGCGCTGCGCGACAACCTGCCCAAGATCTTGAGCCGCATCGCCGACGTGGTGGCCAGCGGCGATCTGGCCGCCGCGCTGTCGGGCGCCGAACCCGAGATGCACGCGCTGGACCGGCTGAGCCGCGGGTTCCCGCTTGGAGACCTGGTCGCCGAGTACGGGATCCTGCGCCAGTGCCTGTTCGACGTGATGAGCCAGGTCCCGGGGTGCGACATCGGCCACGCGCGCGTGGTGGATCGCGTGATCGATCACGCCGTGGGCGTCGCGGTGTCTTCTTACGCCGCCGCCAACCGGCGGGTGCTGGAGTCGCTCGATCGCCTGTCGCGCGAGGCGCTGGGCTCGTGGTCGCTGGACGAGCTCCTGGGGCGCCTCTTGACGGTGATCATGGAGAGCACCGCCGCGACCGACACGGCGACCATCTTTCTGCGGGAAGGGGACCGGCTGCGGGCCCGCGCCGCCGTGGGCCTGGTCGCCGAACGCGACGCCGGCTTTTCGGTGGCCGTCGGCGAAGGCTTCGCCGGCACCATCGCCGCCACCCGCGCGCCGCTGTTGCTCCGCGACGCGGCCAACGATCCGCTGCTGGTGAGCCACTTCATCCGCGACCGGAAAGTGCGGGCGCTTTACGGCGTGCCGCTGACCGACGCCGACCAGGTCATCGGCGTGGCCCACATGGGGTCCCTGACCGCTTACGAGTTCTCGCAGGCCGACATGCTGCTGTTCCGGGCCATCGCGGAGCGGGCGGCCGGCCTCATCACGGAGACCCGGCTGCGCCAGCGGGTGGACGAGGAGTCCCGCCTGCTGGAGGCGACCTTGGACCAGGTTCCGGCAGGCGTGATCGTGGCCGACCGCGACGGGGTCATCCGGCTCAGCAACCGGGCGGTCGAGAGCATCTTCCGCGGGCCGCTGTCCGGCGCGCGGCTGGACCAGTATCGGGCGGGCAAGGTGCGGGACCTGGACGGCCGGCTGCTGGACCCGGCCGAATACCCGCTGACCATCGCCTTCAAGCAGCGGCGCGAGACCACGCGCGAGCTGAGGATCGACCGCGGCAACGGGACCTGCGGCTACATCCTGAGCAGCGCGGCTCCGGTGCTGGACGACCGCGGCGCCCTGGCGGCCGCGGTGGTGGCGTTCGTCGACATCACCGAGCTGAAAGAGACGCAGCACCGGCTGGAGGACGAAGCCCAGCTGCGCGAGCGCTTCCTGGCCGTCCTCGGTCATGACCTGCGCAACCCGCTGGCGGCCATCTTGATGGCGGCGCGGCGGCTGGAGGCGCGGACGGATCTGCCCGGCGGCGTGTCGGGCACGGTGGCGCGCCTGGCCTCCAGCGCGTCGCGCATGCGCCGGCTGATCGACGAGCTGCTGGACTTCGCGCGGGCGCGCGCGGGCGGCCAGCTGCCGCTGAACGTCGCGCCCATCGACTTGCGCCAGGTCCTCGAACAGGTGGCGGCCGAGACCGAGCTGGGCGGCGCGTCGGGCCGCCTCAGCATCCAGGCCGAGGGGGACCTTCAGGGGGTGTGGGACAGCGATCGCCTGGTGCAGATGCTGGGGAACCTGGTGTCGAACGCGCTCCGCTACGGCGCGCCCGACGCGCCCGTCTGCATCGACGCCGAGTCCCGCGGCGAGGAGGTCGCGGTCGCCGTCGCCAACCGCGGCCCGGAGATCCCGCCGGAACGCCGCGAGCGCCTGTTCGAGGCGTTCTCGCGCGGTCCGGGCCAGGGCGGGGAGGGGCTGGGCCTGGGGCTGTTCATCGTTCAGGCCGTGGCCGGCTCGCACGGCGGCCGGGTCGAGCTGTCATCCGGCCAGGGTCGGACCAGCTTCCTCGTGCATTTGCCGCGCCGTCCGCCCGACCCTTCGCATTGACCCGGAAATGGTTATCCAAGCGGCATGAGCGCGGGTGATGAGTCCGGTCAATCAGGGGACACCAGCGGCCTGTGGAAGGAGCTGGCCACCCAGCTCCGGGCCGACAGCATCCGGTCGACGACGGCGGCCGGGTCGGGGCATCCAACCTCGTCGATGTCCGCCGCCGATCTGATGGCGGTGCTGCTGGCGTCGCACCTGCGGATCGACCTCGACGAGCCGCGCGCGCCGCGCAACGACCGGTTGATCCTGTCGAAGGGGCACGCGGCGCCGCTGCTTTACGCCGTCCTCAAGGCGGCCGGCGCCATCTCGGACGCCCAGATGATGTCGCTGCGCAAGCGGGGCAGCCCCATCCAGGGGCACCCGTCGCCCGCGCTGCCCTTCGTCGAGGTGGCGACCGGCTCGCTGGGGCAGGGGCTGGCCATGGCGGTGGGGATGGCGCTGGCGGCCAAGCGCCTGGGCGGTACCGAGGCGCGCTTCTGGGCGCTGCTGGGCGACAGCGAGATGGCCGAGGGGAGCGTCTACGAGTCGCTGGAGGCGGCCTCCTTCTACGGGCTGTCCCGCCTGGTCGCGATCCTCGACATGAACCGGCTGGGCCAACGCGGCCAGACCATGCTGGGCTGGGACGGCGAGGCCTATGCGGCGCGCGCGCGGGCCTTCGGGTGGGATGCGGCGGTCATCGACGGCCACGACCCGGGCGCCATCCATGCCGCCTATCTGGCCGCCGAGGGCGCGTCGCGGCCCACGCTGGTCGTGGCGCGCACGAAGAAGGGCGCCGGTGTGTCCTTCGTCGAGGACAAGGACGGCTGGCACGGCAAGGCGCTGTCCGCCGACGAGGCCAAGCGCGCGCTGGCGGAGCTGGGCGCCGGCGATCGGGTCCCGTCGCGCGTCGTCAAGCCGGCCCGCGCCGCGCCCGCCAAGAAGCCGGCCACGCAGCCGGCGGCCAAGCTGGAGCTGCCCAGCTACGAACCGGGCACGCAGGTCGCGACGCGCGCGGCATTCGGCGACGCGCTGGCCGCGGTCGGCGCCGCCAATCCGCGCCTGGTGGCGCTGGACGGCGAGGTCTCGAACTCGACCTACACCGACCGGTTCGCGAAGGCGCACCCCGACCGCTTCTTCCAGATGTACATCGCCGAACAGCAGATGGTGTCGGCGGCGGTCGGCATGCAGGTGCTCGGCTGGACGCCGTTCGCGTCGACGTTCGCGGCGTTCCTGACCCGGGCCTTCGACCAGATCCGCATGGCCGCCATCTCGGGCGCGACGTTGAACCTGGTCGGGTCGCACGCCGGCGTCTCGATCGGCGAGGACGGCCCGTCGCAAATGGGCGTCGAAGATCTGGCCATGATGCGCGCCGTGCACGGCAGCGTGGTCCTCTACCCGTGCTGCGCCAACGCGACCGCCCGGCTGACCGCCGAGATGGCCGGCCGCGCCGGCATCCAGTATCTGCGGACCACGCGCGAAAAGACCCCCGTCCTCTACCCCCCGGGCGAGCCGTTCCCGATCGGCGGCTCGAAGGTGCTCCGGCGCTCGCCGGGCGATCGAGTGGCCGTCGTCGCGGCCGGTGTCACCCTGCACGAAGCCTTGAAGGCGCACGACCAGCTGCGCGGCGAGGGGATCGCGGTGCGGGTGATCGATCTCTACTCCGTCAAGCCGGCAGACGGCGCGACCCTGCGCGAGGCGGCCCGCGAGTGCCCGGGCGGGCTGATCGTCGTCGAGGACCATCACCCGGAGGGCGGCCTCGGCGACGCGGTGGCCGAGGCGTTCGAGGGCGGCCCGGCCCCGGCCATCCGACGGCTGGCGGTCCGGATCATGCCCGATTCGGCCACCCCGCAAGAAGAGCTGGAAGAAGCCGGCATCGACGCCGGCGCGATCGCGCGCGCGGTTAGGGAGGCGGCCCGGTAGCGTTTGCCCGGCCGGTCCTTCATGATTCGCGCACCGAGGAGGTGTGCGCGTGCGTGATGAGGAGGCGGCTTCTTGTGTTCACCTGGCGACGATCGATCGCCACATCCATCCCAACAGCCACGGTTGCGAGGAGTGCCTGAAGATGGGCGACCAGTGGGTCCACCTGCGGCTCTGCATGACCTGCGGTCACGTCGGCTGCTGCGACGACTCGAAGAACCGGCACGCCACCAAGCACTTTCACGGCACCCGGCACCCCATCATCCGTTCGCTCGAGCCGGGCGAGCGGTGGGGGTGGTGCTACGTCGACGAAGTGGGCTTCGATCCGTTGTGACCCGACATGGACCGCGCCGAGCAGATATTTCCCAGCCTGACGCCGGGGCAGATCGATCGCATCGCGGCCGTCGGGCAGCGGATCACCGTCCCGGCCGGCGAGCTGCTGTTCGACGCCGGCCAGCAGAACACGCGCTTCTTCGTGGTGCTGTCGGGCGAGATCGAGATTCGCCAGCCGGCCGCCGACCTCGACCGGACGATCGTCCGGCACGGCGCCGGCCAGTTCACCGGCGAGATCAACATGCTGTCCGCGCGGCGCAGCCTGGTCCGCGCCCGCACCACCACGCCCAGCCAGCTGGTGGTCGCCGATCGCGAGGCGCTGCGCCGGCTGGTGCAGACCGATCCCGAGCTGAGCGAGATCCTGATGCGGGCCTTCATCCTGCGCCGGGTGATGCTGGTGCAGGGGGGCAGCGACGCGCTGGTGCTGATCGGGTCGCGGCACTCGGCCGACACCTTGCGCATCAAAGAGTTCCTGAGCCGCAACGGCCAGCCGTTTCAATACGAGGACGTCGAGACCGATCCGTCCGTCGAGGTGTTGCTCGAGCGGTTCCACGTCGGCGTCAACGAGATCCCGATCGTCGTCTGCCAGGCCGGTCACGTGCTGAAGAACCCCAGCGTCGAGACGCTGGCGGCGGCGGTGGGCCTGGACGCCACGCTGGATCCGACGGCGGTGCGCGACGTGGTGATCGTCGGCGCCGGGCCGGCCGGCCTGGCGGCGGCCGTGTACGCCGCGTCCGAGGGGCTGGACGCGCTGGTCCTGGAGGCGACCGCGCCGGGGGGCCAGGCCGGCACCAGCTCGCGCATCGAGAACTACCTGGGCTTTCCGACCGGGATCTCGGGGCAGGCGCTGGCCGGGCGTGCCCTCAGCCAGGCTGAAAAATTCGGCGCCGAGGTGGCCATCGGGCGAACGGTGACGCGCCTGAATTGCGACAGCCGCCCCTATCGGGTCTTCCTGTCGGACGGCACCGAGGTGCGCACGCGCTCGGTCGTGATCGCCAGCGGCGTCCGCTACCGCAGGCTGGACGTCCCGGGGCTGGAGCGGTTCGAAGGCGCCGGCGTCTATCACAGCGCGACCCACCTCGAGGGTCAGCTCTGCGACGGGCAACAGGTGGTCATCGTGGGCGGCGGCAACTCCGCCGGCCAGGCGGCGGTGTTCCTGTCGCAGATCGCCGCGCGCGTGCAGATCCTGGTCCGCGGCCGCGGGTTGGCCGACAGCATGTCGCGCTATCTGATCCAGCGGATCGAATGCAGCCCGTCGATCGACCTCAGGGTGCGCTGCCAGGTGGTGGCGGCCGAGGGCGACGGCCGGCTGGAACGGCTCACCTGGCGCAACCTCGAGACCGGCCAGGAGACGACGCAACCGATCGGCAGCCTGTTCGTGATGACCGGCGCCGACCCCAACACCGCCTGGCTGGAGGGCTGTCTGCTGATGGACAAGAAGCGCTTCGTGAAGACCGGTGCCGACTTGACCCTCGACGACCTGGCGGGGGCGGGCTGGCTGCTCAAACGCCCGCCTCACCTGATGGAGACCAGCATTCCGGGGGTCTTCTGCGTCGGCGACGTGCGTTCGACCAGCGTCAAGCGCGTCGCTTCCGCGGTGGGCGAGGGCTCGATCTGCGTGCAGCTTCTGCACCGCGCGCTCGAGGAGCTGTGACCATGAGCTACTTCGACCAGGCGCACCCGACGGTCCTGTCCGAGCCGGTCGGCCCGCGCGACCACATCCGCGGCCCCGGCGCCGCCGACGTCACGTTGCTCGAGTACGGCGACTTCGCCTGCCCGGCCTGCCGGGCGGCCTACGGGGCGGTGCGGGACGTCCTGGCGCGCAACCCGGACGTTCGGTTCGTGTTCCGCGCCAACCCGCGCAGCCACCTGTTCCCCGACGCCGAGCCCGCCGCCGAGGCCGCGGAGTTCGCCGCCGTCCACGGCAAGTTCTGGGAGATGCACGACCGCCTGTTCGAGAGCGCCGACGGCGTCGGCAAAGAGCGGCTGTTGCAGATCGCGCGCGAGCTGGAACTGGATCCGGCCGAACTCGAGCGTGCCTGGGCGGCCGGAAACGAGCGGCCGGCGGTCAAGGCGCAGGAGATCTCGGGCTGGCACAGCCACGTGATCGCGACGCCCACGTTCTTCATCAACGGGATCCGGTTCGAGGACGCGCTGGATCGCTTGCCCGACGCCATCGCCCGCTTCAAGCGTCTGGCCGCGCCGCTGCACGCCGTGTTTCGCGACGCGCGCGTCGAGAGCACGGCTCGCCCGCGCCGCCAGGTGGTGGCCATCGGGCCCCATCGCGTGGTCACGGACCTGCCCGCCGACGAGGACGGCGAGGACAGCGGCCCCGGGCCCCACGACCTGCTGCTGGCCTCGCTGGGCGCCTGCACGGCGATGACCGTGCAGTGGGCCGCCGAAAAACGCCGGATCCCGCTGGAGCACGTCGAGGTGCGGCTGACCCAGGCCCGCACCGCCCAGGGGCACGTCTTCCGGCGCTCGCTGGTGCTCTCGGGCGATCTCAGCGAGGCCGACCGCGCCCAGCTCGAACACGCCGCGGACGCTTGCCCGGTCTCGCGGACGCTGACGGGCGAAATCACCATCGAGACGCGCGTGACCGTCGATCCGGCGGTCGACCTGGCCAGCCGCGAGAGTTTCCCGGCCAGCGACGCGCCCCCCTGGACCACCGGCCGGTGATCCATCGCAGGCGCGCCCAGCAGGACCGCCACGGCCGCCGGCCGCCGGATCGGCGCGCGGGTTGACATGCTGGCCGGCGGGCGCGAGCCGGCCGACCTGCCAGGCCGCGGGCGTGCGCCGTTCATGACTTGACCGGGCTGGCGACGATGTCGAACGAGAGGGTGACGACGTCCCTGATTCCGACCGTGCCGTTCGCGAACGAAAAGGGCGTGATGTCGTAATCGGTCTGGCGCAGCTCGAAGACGCCGATGGCGTGCAGCGTGCCGGCCTCCAGCGACACCCGGGCCGGGACGGTGATCGCGCGCTTGACCCCATGCAGGGCCAGCTCGCCGTTCAGCCGAACGTCGAAGGTCCCGTCTCCGCGCCGCGAGGTCGTCACGCTCTTGGTCCTGAACGTGACCTCCGGGTACTTGTCGGTCTCCAGCACGTCTTCGCGCAGGGTCGACTCGATGGCCTGGCGCGCCCCCAGGTCGTCCTCGCCGATCAGCATCAGCGACCGGGCGCGCGCCGTGAACTGAAGCGATCCGGACTTCTGGTTGCGCGCGAACGCCGCCTGGCCGCCGAAGTCGCGCAGCTCGATGCGGTGGTCGTGCGCGAACAGCGTCGACAGGCCGCTGGTCTGCGTCTCGACGATGAACCGGCTGCGCTTGGCGTCGATCTGGTAGACGCCGTGCTCCGCCGTTTCGACCGGTGCGTCGGCGCGGGCGGCAGCGCCCAGCGCCGCCGCGACGAGGGTGGCGCCGATGGTCAGGTTGCGGGCTGTGTGGGTCATGGGCCGGCTCTGTGCAGGTCCGATGCCAGCCAAACCCGGGGGCCGGACCGCCGCGGCAATGCAGCTCCTGCGTTCTGCGTCGCAGTGGGCGCAGGTTCTGCGTCGCACCGGCAGCGGCGTGCACCGCCGCGCGGGATCCGGCAATCTGGAGAACGGAATGACGCCCTCGGTGGCTGTGCTGTTCGTGTTCGTGACCCACGGCGCCGTTCAGGGGCCGGCCGGCGACGTGGTCGCCGCTTGCCTGCGGGCCTTGCCGGCCGGCACACGTCCGATCTCGCGGACGGTGGCGGCGGCCCCCACCGACGCGGCGCTGGCCGCCGACGCCAAGGCGGCCGCCGCCACGGCGGCGGTGGTCGTCTCGTGGCCGGACGCCAATCTGCTGGGCGCGGACGTTCGGGCGGTGGTCGGCTTGCCCGACCGGGCGCGCTGGATCGCGCGGGCCGTGACGTTCTCTCCGGGCGACCAGCTTCCCGAACGCGTGCGGGCGCTGGGCCTGGTCATCGCGTCGGTCGTGCAGGAGGGATTGCCCGAGCCGGAAGCGAAGCGCTCGGGCAACCAGGCCGTGGTCCGGCGCGCGCTTGCCCCGCCGCCCGCCCCGCCGGCGGCGCAGGCCGGCGCGCCGGGCGCCGCGGCCGCCGAAGAGGTCACCGCGGCCGCGCCCGCCGAGGACGGAACGGCCTGGGGAATCGACGCCCGCGTCACGACCGCCTTCGAGCGCGGGACCGACGGTGACGACATCATCGGCGGCGGGGTCGGGCTGCGCCGGCTGCTGCCCCGGGCTCTCTTCGCGCGGCTGGGGCTCGGCTTTCGCTTGACCGAGCGGGACGTCGTTCTGACCGGCCGCTCGTTCAACGGGATGGTGGGGCTGGGCTGGTCGTTGCCGCGGTTCGGGCCGGGCGGCGCGTTCACCCTGGCCGTGCGGCTGGATCTGCTGGCCATGCGGGAATCGGTCCGCGTCTCGCAGGATCGGCCGCTGGCCGTCACCGAGCAGGCGTTTTGGTCGGGCGCCGTGGATGCGCTGCTGGAACCGGGGCTGGGGCTGTCGCGCGCCACCATGTTGCTGGCGGCCGTGGGGCTCGAAGAACGGTTCACGGAGGCCACGGTGGTCGTGCCCGGCCGGGATGACGCAACGCTTTCACGTGGCCGCCTGGTCGTCGAGCTGGGAATCTTGTCGCGCTTCTGATGCCTGGCGGCAGCGCCGTCGCGGTACTCTGAACCAGGCGGCTTCCATGGTCCTTCCACGCCCGTCAGCTCCCGCGCTCACCCTGCTCGCCGGTTCGGCGGACCGGAAGCCGCTGCAGAGCGACGAGGCGATCCTGGCCGCCGTGCGAAGCGGCGATTCCCGCGTCGCCACCGATTTTTACTGGCGGGTCAAGCCGGTCGTGGACCGGACGGTCCGGCGGCTGTTCGGGCGGGCGGACTGCGACGGGGAGGACCTGGTCCAGATCGCGCTCATCCAGATCCTCGAGTCGCTGGCCGGGTATCGGGGCGAGTGCCCGCTCGACGCCTGGGTCTCGGCCGTCGCGGCGAACGTCGTCTACAAACACATTCGCCGCCGCCGGCTCGAGCGGCGGATCTTCGAAGGCGCGTTCGACGGCGCCGATGCCCCGGCGACCGGTGGCGTTCGACAGATGCTGGTCCGGGACGCCACCCGGCGGGTGGCCGATCACCTGGCCGCCATGCGCCCGGACCGCTCGTGGGCATTCGTGCTGCACGACGTGTGCGGCTACTCGCTGGACGAGATCGCGCACATCTGCGGCGTTTCGGTGGCGGCCGCGCAGAGCCGGCTCGTGCGCGGGCGGCGCGACCTGCACGATCGCATCGCGGCGGATCCGTCGCTGGCCGAGGCGCTGGAGAGGGGGGAGACGTGACGAACGGCGACGGGGGAGGCTTGAACGATCTGCCGCCGCAGGTGGATCGCGCCGCGCGCCTGCTGCGGCGGGCGCGCAGCCGGATCGCGCCCGGGCGCGCCGGCTCGGCCGAGCGGGACATCGGCGAGGTCGGCGAGGCCATCCGGCGCTTGGCGGTTCGCCGCCGCTGGCGCCGCGCGCTGCTGGCAGCCGGAGCAGGGACCTGCGCGGCGGCGGCGGCGCTGCTGCTGGTGCGCGCCGGCGGACCGCGACCGAGCCGGGCGAGATCGGCG
>JAICYS010000081.1 GCA_025934105.1 Myxococcota bacterium
CGAATTCGGGCGGCGCCGGCGGCAACGCGAATTCGGGCGGCGCCGGCGGCAACGGTGTCAGTTCCGGCGGAGCCGGCGGCAGCGCTCATTCCGGCGGCGCCGGTGGCCTCGGCGCGAACGCCGGCGGGGCCGGAGGCAACGGCGCCACGGCCGGCAGCGGCGGTGGTCAGCTCGCCGGGCAAAGCGGCGCGGCCGGACAGACCGGCACGGCAGGCGCGGCCGCGACCGGCGGCCAATCCGGCAACGGGGGCGCGGCCGACTCGCACGAGAATGCCGGCGGCAACGGGTGCAGCTGCGACATGGCGCCTTACCAGACGAATGGCTCGACGGTGGCGTTCCTGTTGATCGGCGGCCTGGTCATCGGCCGCCGGCGACGGCGCCGCTGAACCGGCCGCGCCTCACACGCCCGACGTCTCGACGCCGGCGGTGCTGATCGCCGCGCGCGACATGCCGGGCGTGTTGAAGGCGAACCCGACCCGTCCGGCGGCGTCGGCGCAGATGATGCCGCCGTCGCCGCCGGCCCGGCGCACCGCCGCCAGCGCCTGGCGCGCGGCCGCGTCGGGCGGCGCTCCCGCCAGCATCGCTTCGACCGCCACCTTGGCCCCCAGGGCCTTCATGAACGCTTCGCCCAGCCCCGTGCACGAAGCCGCGCCGGCGCGGTCGTCCGCGTAGGTGCCGGCGCCGATGAGGGCCGAGTCGCCCACGCGGCCGGACAACTTCATCAGAATGCCCCCCGTCGACGTGGCCGCCGCCACGTGGCCCTGCGCATCGCGCGCCACGCATCCCACGGTGCCGCCACCCGCCGGCGTGGTCGCCTTGATCTTGGCCGCCTGCCACTTGGCGCGCATGCGGTCCGTGACCAGCGCCCCCGCTTCGAGGCGCCTCACTCCCTGCCGTGCGGCGAACGCCTCGGCCCCCGCACCGACCAGCAGCACGTGCGCCGTCCGCTCCATCACCAGCCGGGCCAGGCGAACCGGATTCTTCACGTCGCGCACGGCGCCGACCGCGCCGGCCGCGCCTTGGCCGGTCATCACCGAGGCGTCGCACTCGACCGCGCCGTCCTCGGTCAGCGCCGCCCCCGTGCCGGCATTGAACAGCGGGTCGTCCTCGAGCACGGTCACCGCCGCGACGACGGCGTCGGCCGCCGAGCCACCCGCCTTCAGCACCGCGTGTCCGGCGCGCGCCGCCGCCTGACAACCGGCCACGTGCGCAGCCCCGTCGGGATCGCCGGGGTCCAGCGCCCCGGCCCCCCCGTGAACGATCAACGACACTTTGCCATCCGGTCCATTCAAGGGTCGAGGTCTCCGCGATTGTAGGCAGCCAGATCGTCGATGTTCCGCGTGGGCTGGGTGAGGATCACCGCCTCGCCCACCGCCACCCCCGAGATGCCGTTGATGAGGCCTCCCGTCCAACGCTTGTAAGCCAGTCCCTCAAACAACACCAATCCAGCGTTGAAAACCACATTGCCGACGTGAGCCCACCAGGCGGTGGTCGCGTGCGCGTTGCGCGCGTCCCGCACCAGCTTGTGCTCGGCGTCGGCCAGCAGCCGGCAAACCTCGGCGTCCGTCTGCGGCGGCGCGCCGGTCAGCTTGCCGTGCAGCTCGCGCGCGTCCGCCACCACCCGCGGCGGCGACAGGATGAACGGCGCGACGCCGATGGCCGCCGCGGCCGCGCCCGTGTAGTAGTCGATGCGGCTCTCCCGGCTGGCGAACGGCACCGCGATCAACGTCCCGACGCCGGCGCCGCCGATCGCGATCGCCCATCCCCAGTTCCAGAAGTTCATGCGCGGCGCCTCGCGCGACAGGCGCTGGTCGATCCAGACCAGGCGCGCGCGCCCGTCGATGTCGCCGAGGCGCGCCTCGGCGCCCGAGGGCGGCGGGCAGCGCACGTCCGCGCGGGCCAGGCGCGCGCCTGTTACCACGACGGCAACTCCTATGCAACTCAGCAGGGCCTGACGGCCCCTTGTGCAGCGCCACACGCGATTCACGTTTCACACTATGCCAAGCAAGAGCACCGTCCAAAAAGCGAAGCGCGACCTGGCCGAAGGCAAGAGCCCTTCGACGGCCGCGGGCGAATTCGTCCACGAAGAGATGGACCACATCCGCGAGCACAAGCACGGCGCGCGCTCACCCCAGCAGGCGATCGCGATCGGCTTGTCGAAGGCGCGCCGGTCGGGCGTGCCGCTGAAAGCGCCGCGGCGGGGCCGCACGACGTCGCGCACCCGCAAATCGGCCTCGCGCGACTACGCCACCGGCCAGGGCCGCCGCAAGCCACGCGCGACATCGAGCCGGCGGCGCAAGGCCACCTCACGTGCGTTGCAGCGCGAGGGGTCGCGGGCCGCCAGCAAGCCCGCGCTGTCGCGGCAAGGACATCGGGCGGCGCAGCGCCGCAGCTCCGGCGAGCGATCGCGCGCCGCCAAGAAAGGGGCCGCCACCAAGGGGTCTCGCGGGCGGTCTCAGGCCGCCAAGCGCGCGGCCGCCACGCGCCGGCGCCACAACCGCTGATCGGGGTCTCACCCTTCGGGGAGCGTCCCCAACGCGCCCTCGAGCTCGCCGCGCGCGTGCGCGTCTCCGCGCCGCGTGGCGACCTCGACGCCGCGGGTGAAAGCGGCCCGCGCGGCCGGGCGATCGCCGAGGGCCAGCAGCGTTTGGCCGGCGTGAAGGTAGGCCGCCACGTAGTCGCCGTGATCCCGCATCAGGATCTCGAACTGCGCGCACGCCTCGGCCAGCTGCCCGGTGTTCTTGTACTCCAGCGCCAGCGCGTACTTCGGAAACGGATCGTTCGGCTTGCTGGCGATGAACGCCTTCAGCGCGTCGGCGCGGGCCATCAGATCGACTGAAGCCGGCGTTCGGGCCCTGGAACCTCGTCCGAAAGGGGGACGATCCGGTTCTGGGCGTCGACGTGCACGACGACGGGTTTCCAGGAGGCCGCCTCCGCCTCGTCGGCGGCCTCGGCGAAGGTGGCGATGATGACCATGTCGCCGGGGCGGGCCAGGTGCGCCGCCGCGCCATTCACGCAGATGACGCCCGAGCCCGGCGGCCCTTCCAGCGCGTAAGTCTCGAGCCGCGTGCCGTTGGTGCGATTCCAGATCGCGACCTTTTCATACGGCAGGATGTTCGCAGCCCGCATCAGGGAGGCGTCGATCGTCACCGAGCCCTCGTAGTCGAGGTCGGCTTGCGTGACGGTCGCGCGGTGAATCTTCGATTTGAAGAGGGTCCGACGCATGTTGAAACCTCGTCCAGGCCACCTAGGGTCCCGGCGCG
Source organism: Myxococcota bacterium (assembly GCA_025934105.1). Classification (GTDB taxonomy): domain Bacteria; phylum Myxococcota_A; class Polyangia; order Fen-1088; family Fen-1088; genus JADGRB01. The sequence continues at coordinate 3,264 of JAICYS010000081.1, forward strand.
TTTCAAGGGCAAGAATACGGGCCCGCAGCCGGCAAGTCAAAGGTTGACGGGTGCCGCCCGATCCCGCAGGCTGACCCAACGTGAACGCGCGCAATTTCGTCCACGTGCTGGGGATCGACCTCGGCGGCGGCAAAGGGAAGAAGACCGCCCTGGCCACGTTGCGAGTGGACGGCGCGCAGGCGACCGTGGTCGACATCGCCCCGCGCAACGGCGCGATGCCGTTTTATGACGCGGCGCTGGTCGAGACGATCCGGCAGTACGGCGACGAGACGCTGCTGTGCATCGACGCGCCGCTGACCCTGCCCCCCTGCCTCCGCTGTGCCGTGCCGATCTGCCCGGGCCAGGACGCCTGCGTCGATCCGTCGGTGGTCGAGATGCGGGCGCTGTCGGCCGAGGGCGACCGGACGCGCGGCCGCGACAGCCGCCGCGGCAAGCCGCCCATCACGCCTTACACGCAACGCGCGACCGAGGTGCACCTGGCGCATCGGATCGGCATTGCGGCCCGCGAAGGGTTGGGCCAGGGAACCGGGCCGCTGGCCGCCCGCGCCGCGCATCTGGTGCGGGCCCTGGCCGACCGATTCCGCCTGAACGAAAACCTGATCGAGGCGTATCCGAAGGCCACGCTTTCGATGCTGGGGCTGGCCACGCCGTTCAAGAAGCACCTGCGCGAGCGCGAGACGCGCGCCGGCATCTTGGAGGCGCTCTCGGGCGAGCTGCGGTTCGGGCCCGGCGTCTGGCGCGAGCTCTGCATCCAGAGCGATCACCTGTTCGAGGCGGTGATCTGCGCGTTCACCGGCTTTCTGTGGGCGCGCGACGGCTGGCTCTTGCCGCCCGCCGCCGAGCCGCGCGACGACGAAGCTCGCCTGCGCGACGGGTGGATCTGGACGCCGCCCGCTCGCGCCGAGCAGGAAAAAACCGCCGCCGAAGGCTGACGCCGGTTATCGCGCCAGGGCGGGCGAACCGAAGTCGTCGTCCCGCTCGTCGTCGAGATCGTCGCGGCGGCGATCGCCGGTGGGCCCCAGCAAGAGGCTGGCCCCCCGGTCGCGCAGGAACTCGAGAAAGGCCAGCGCCGGCGGCAGCTCGGCGGCCGGGATCTCGTCCAACAGCTCGCGGGCTTGGCGGCGCAGGATCTCGCCCGGCGCTTCGCCGGACGGGGACGACCGCGGCAGCTCGGCAGGTTCCGCCGGCTGGACCACGCGCCCCCACGGCGGCTGGTTGGAGACCTCGATCTTCATGTGATCGAGCCAGGTCTGGATGTGAAAGTGCAATAGCTCGGAGCGGTACGCGAACCAGCGCTCGCGCTCGGCCGGGAACGCCAGCAGCACGTCCTTGAACCGCCGGAACGCGCCTTTGCCGTCGATGGCGATCAACAGCCGTTCGCGCAGCGCCTCGTCGGCGACCGAACCGACGAACCGTTCCATCCAGCGGTACTGTTCGCGCGACGACGCCGGGTCGATCCGCAGGTACCGTTCGGGGTTGGTGGCCACCCGCGCGCGTCGCGACGCAGCGTCCGGCTCTCCGTCGACGATCGACAGCAGATCGCCGTTCTCCAAATCCAAAAAGCTCTCTTGATCCGGAGAGTTGCGTTCAAACGCAATCTCCAGATCGCTCCAATTCACGGTAATGGGCATCGACCCCGCGCTTTCCCCGAGCCCCTCCTCCCCAGAAGAAGCACGGCGGTAAAAATAATGAAGAAAGTCTACGGGTCCGGGCACGCTTTGCAACCGAACTCGTCCGCAGTTCACAAATAGCCACGGCGCCCGCCGTGGCTTTGACTTCGGGGGGAGGGCCGGACTAGACTGCGCGCTTCATTTTTTTCGAACCGTCGCCCTGGAGGTCGTCTTGGCTCGCGTCACCGTCGAAGATTGTCTGGAGAAGGTCAACAACCGCTTCGCCCTGGTCGTGCTGGCCGCCGAGCGCGCGCGTCAGCTCGCCAACGGCGGGCGGCCGCTGATCGCCTGCGCCAACAAACCAGCCGTGACGGCGCTGCGCGAGATTGCCAGCTCCAAGGTTCGCTTCAACGAGTCCGTGGAGGGGACCGTCCGGCACTTCATCGACGAGGTGAAGAGTCGGGGCGACCGCCCCGAAAAGAGCGCCCGCTAGGAGGGCGTTGCCGTAAGGCAACGGTGAGCGGCAGCGAACCATGCCCGACGTGCCGCCGGGAGGCGGCCTAGCGGCCCGGGTTGGGCCCGCGTTCAGGCGCGGGCTGCAACCACGACCTTCAGGTAGTTCCCTTCGGGGAAACCCGGGGCCACCGGATAATCCGGCGGCAACCCGACCCGCTCGACGATGCGCAGGTCGGCCCCGGCGGCGGCCCCGCCCTCGCCCAGCGCCTTGTCGACGTCCGCGGCCGAGACCTTCGTCGAGTTCGTGGCCAAGACCAGCAGGCCCCCGCTGTCCAGCACCAGCGCGCAACCAGCCGCCAGGCGCGCCAGATCGCGCGTCACCTGGAACTGTCCGGCTGGTCCCTGCGAGAACGTCGGCGGATCGCAGACCACCAGATCGAAGCGCCGCCCGCGGTCGGCGAACCGGTCGAGCGACTTCACCACATCGCCGGTGATGGCCTCCAGCTTGGCGGGGTCGAGGCCGGACAGCTCATAGTTGCGGCGGGCCCGCGCGTGGGCCTTGGCCGCCAGGTCGATGGCCACGACCTCGGCCGCGCCCGCCTTGGCCGCGTGCACCGAAAAGGCGCCGGTGTACGAGAACAGGTTCAGCATGCGGCGGCCCGGGGCGCGCGCGGCCACCGCCGTCCACCCCAGCCGCATGTCGGGGAACAGCCCGACGCCCAGCGGAGCGGTCACGTCCACGCCGAATCGGCAGCCACGATCGGAGACCACGAGCTCGACCGGAGCTTCCTCGCCGCTGGCGCGCACGGCCGGCTCGGGCGGGGCCGAGCCGCCCAAGGGCCGCAGGCGCCGCTGCTCATAAATGGCTGCCGGCGACAATTCCGTCTCGATGGACCCATAAAGCTCATCGCGCCATGGAAGCGCGCCGGCCGACAACCATTGGACAACGATGAATTCGCCGTAACGATCGACGGTCACCCCGGGCAGGCCCTCGCTTTCGCCGGTGAACAGACGGCCGGCCTCGGGCGGGGCGGCCCCGAACAGCATCTTGCGCAACGCGACAGCCCGCGCAAAGCGCTGCGCGATGACGCCGCGCCCCGGCGCCACGTCCTCGTGCGGGTTGCGCGTCAGGATTCGGATCGCGATTGCGTGTTCCCGGTCGACGAAACCTCGCGCGACAAATTCACGGTTGCCGGACAAAAGATCAACGATGGCCCCCGTTTCCTCGGCAATGCCGCGAGGCCCCAAAGCGTCGCGGAAAACCCACGGATGACCTGCCTGCACACGTGAGGCAATGTCGCTTTGTAACCTATATTGCCCGACACGCAGCCTGACGCCGGGCTCGGTTTGTTGCGGCCTGGATTGCCGCGCTGGCTTCCTCACGGCGCGGCACCATAGAGACCGCGCCTTCCCCTGTCAAAGGGTTGCGTGTAGGCTTGAGTGCTTGAATTCCGGATTGACACCCCGAATTCTCCCGGAAAGGATTCTGCCGGCATGACCATGAAGCCCCCGTTTGGACTGGCGGCCACCGGACGTTCCGATGGATCGGACCACGACGTCGAGGATCTGTCCGACCAGATCGTCGTCGATTCCTCGCAGGACGTCACGGTCGAAGCGTCCGAGGAATCCACGCTGGAGCTCGACGACGAGGCCGCCGGGACCGAAACGCCGTTGCCCACGCCGGCGCCGATGATGGGGCTGGGGTCGATGGTGACGCCGCCGCCCACATCCGTGGCCGGGGCGGTGGCCGTGCGCGGCGCGCCCACCCTGCTGGGCATGCCGTTTTCGTCGATGCCGTTGCCCGGCTCCAGCGCGGCCTCGCGCCGGTCGAGCCTTTCGTCGAGCGACGACGACGAATCCGAGCCCGAGGTGGGCGAGGATGACGACGAGGTCACCGTGATGGCTCGTCCGTCGGTGACCGACGACGAGGAAGAAGCCACCAAGGTCGAACCGACCGAAACCGCCCTTCGCGCCGCCGCGACGAAGGACGAGGACGACGAGCTGACCGCGGCGCTGTCGACCCAGGCCAGCGTCGAGCGCGAACGCGCGCTGCGCAAGTCGTTTCCACCGTCGCTGGACGTCCCGCTGTCGGCACACAGCTACCGCGCGGGCGAGCCGTCCGCCTCCGAGTTTTCGGAGCCCTCGTCGTCGGACGATGCCATCTCGCTGAGCGGCGAGACGCCGGGCGTCGTCTCCGTCGAGGACGACGACGGCGCGGAAGACGACGACCGCGCGACCAACGCCTACTCGGCCGACGCCGAGGAGCCCTCGTCGGAGCTGGAGGCGGTGCTGGCGCCGCGCCGGCCCGCCGCGCCGTTGAGCGGTGTCTCGCCGTTCGCCGGGCCGCCGTTCTCGGCGTCGACGCCGCTCAGCCGCGCCGAGACCGGCTTCGGTGGCCGCTTGCCCACGCCCAGTTCTGGCCTGGGACTGACCTTGCCGCCCAGTCCCTCCTCGCCGCCGCCGGCCGCGTCGCCCTTCTCGGCGCGCGTCGCTCCGGCGGGCGCGCCCTACCCGCGCACCATCTCGCCCGCTCCGACCGGCCCGACCCCGGCGCTGCAGATTCCCGCGCCGTCGGGTGCGTTCGCCGTCGCGTCCAGTACCGGGGGCATCTACCGCAAAGTGCAGCTGCCGCTGGTCGTGCTGGCCGCCTCGTGCGTCGGCTTTCTGGTGGTGGGTCTGGTGATCGGCAAGTCGCTGGGCACCCGGGCGGCTGCGCCCGTCATGGTGGCCGCCCCCAACCGGGCGCCCGCGCCGGCGGCACCGCCCCCCGCCGTCGCGCCCATCGCGCCGGTGATCGCCGCAGCGCCCGCCGCCGCCCCTCCCGCGCCGGCCCCCGCCGCCGCCCCGGCGCCCGCCGCCCCGGCACCTGCCCCCACGCCCGCGCCGGCCGCAGCAGCGCCGGCCGCGACGGAGCCTGCCATCGCGGAGGCCGTCCCGCCGCCGCCCGCCGAGCACCCCGCGGTGAGGCACACCACCTCGCGACCGATCGTGAAGAGGGTCGCGAGCACCCGCGGCAGCGCCGCCTCTGCGAAGCCGGCCCGCCCCGCCAAGGCCAATATCGGCAAGGGCTGGGTCGACCCCTTCGCCGACTGAGTCCGCCGCGCCGCCGCCTCTTGACGGTCGCGCCGAAAAGCGACATACAAACGTGGCTCGCGGGATTAACTCAGTTGGTAGAGTGTCAGCTTCCCAAGCTGAATGTCGCCGGTTCGAACCCGGTATCCCGCTCCACCCGTAACGTCGGGAATTCCTACGGAAGTCGTGATCCCGTCGAGGGCCGCCGAAGCGCCCTCCGGGGCCTCGGGTAACAACCGGGTAACAAACGGCGCGGATTCGCGCTGTGTGGCCGGCGCGGAGGGCGCTCCGGCGGTTGCAGCCACCGGGGTGGGTTGCGGGGCACACGGCGCGGCTGTGGCGGGCTGAAACCGCATCAGCGCGTCCATCTCGCCGTGCAGGTACGCCGGGTCGAGGTGCGTGTAGCGCTCGGTCATCCGCGGGTCGCTGTGCCGCATGATCCGCTGCACGAACCGGGTGTTCGCGCCGCGCATCGTGAGCAGGCTGCCGGTCGTGTGGCGGAGGTCGTGGAAGCGGATCGGGCGGACCACTTGGGTCACCCAGAGCTGGTTGTTCTTCCTGTGACGTGGGCACTTGCGGAGCCCCGGGTCGGCCGCCGCCTCGACGTAGCCGCACCCCGGCTTCCGGCACTTGTGGCGGTAGCCGCTCGCGAGCCCCGCCTTACGGAGCGCGCGCCGCAGGACCATCTCGAGCTGCGTGGTCTCCGCGTGCATGGTCCCGTCCTCGCGGGGGAACACCAGGTCGCTCGGCGAGACTCGCAGCGCGTGCTCGAGGTACGGCCGCAGCTCCGCGGCGACAGGGATGGCATCGCTGCGCTTCCCTTTCGTCGTCACACGATTGTACGAGCGCTTGACCATGATGACGCCGACGTCGAGATCGACGTCCGTCTTGCGCAGGCCGAACAACTCGCCCTTGCGGAGGCCGGCGTAGATCGCCGTCGCGAAGAGATCGCGCCACTTCGACCTGAGGGCGGCGAGAACGAGCGGAACCTCATGGAAGCGCAGGAAGTCAGGGAGGCGCTTCGGGACGACCCATCGGCGAACGGTGTCGATCGGGTTCGGGCCCGGCATCAGCCGCTCCCCGATCGCCGCTTTGAACGCCCGTCGCATGAACTCGCGCAGGTGGTTCAAACTCTGAGCGCCGAGCGGCTTGCCCTTCTTGCCCGGGATGCGCTGCTTGGCTTCGAGATAGTGCTCGATCTCGGCCGGCGTGACGTCCTGGGGGCGCTTCCGCGCGAACGGCGCTGAGAGGATGTGCGCCGAGATCGCGCTCTTCGCCTTCGGGTACGACGGCCGCCCGATCCAGACGTTCTCGAGCCACCACGAGACGATGTCGCCGACCGTGCGGTCGCCCGTCACCACCAGCGCCGGCTCGAGTCCCAGGCGGATCCGCTCGGCCTTACGCTCGAAGTCGTCGGCCAGCCGCCGCGCCTCCGTCTTGGTCACCGCACTCGACGCCTGTGCCGTCCAGCGCCCCCGCTCGTTCTTATAGCGGATGTACCAGGTGCCGCGCTTCTCGTAGACCGACGCCATGTCAGCGACTCCCGTCGCCCTTCTTCGCGAGGTCGATAACGTTCGCTGGCTTCCACTCGCCGCGCGCGAATCGGCGGATCGCTTCAGGGTCGTAGCGAAGCAGCGAGCCGACGCGCAGACACGGGAGCAGGCCGGCCTCGGCCTGGTGGTACACCCACGACCGGCTCACGCGTAAGAAGGCAGCCACCTCCTTCGTGGTCCAGAGGCCCTGCCGCTGCGCCTCGAGCTCGCTGAGCGGCTTCGTCTCAACGGTACTCACAGATCGCTCCATTTCGCGCACGACGACAAGCATCGCTCTGACGCGTGCACGGTCAACGGTTGTCTCTCGACCGCAACTTCGGGAGCACAGGCGTCCATCTCGACCTCCACTGATCCAAAAGCGGCCAGTGGCGATGGATTGTGACAACGGTGTCGCCGCCGCCGTGCCGGCTCACGGTGCCGGGCGCGATTACAACGAGGTCAGGCCACGCAGCTCGCTTGGCGACCTGATGCCCAAGGAGTATTCATCAACCGTCGGACCCGCAGCTTGAGTGGACCAGTCCAGGGGATCAGGTCAGGGCCGGTATCGGTCCGCGCTGCCCGATGACTTTAGGTAGGGTTGCTCTTACCGTCACGCGCAGCTGGTGCCGACGGACGGGAGCGTCGCTCATCCCCGGTATTCACCCACGATGCCCGCGTCAACCAGGCCCAACCACTGGGCGGCGAGGTAGCTCGCGAAGCTCGGATCCTCGACGAGCACGCCGACCTCGATGTTGCGATCCTGCCCACGTTGAGTGAAGTTCGCGCTTGAGACAAAGGCACGAGCAGCGTCGACGACCACGCACTTGGCGTGAAGGCTGCAGAAGGGTGGTCCGGGAACAAGCGCTCGCTTGTCGTAGTAGAGGACCGGGAGCGGCGGGCCAAAGGGCCAGTTGGTCTGAACGAACCCGCCAAGGTGTCGGCCGAGATGTTCGCCGTCGGCAAGGTCCGACCGCTCGGCCTGCGGGATGTTCACGAAGAACGAGGCCCTGACGCGGTGGTCCCTCATCGCGGTGTGGAGCGGCGCCAGCACGGTGGCGGCGTGGTCAAAGCTGTAGCCGGCGAGGATTACGCTCTCGCGGGCACTCTCGAAGAGCTCGCGCAGTACGATAGCGGTGTCCCGCGCGGCACCACCTGGCTCCTCCGGGCCTGTCCAGACGAGCTGGGGCGTGGGCCGGCGAACCTCGCGTTCTGCCAGGACGACGTCGAGGATAGCCAGGCACGCGGCGCTGCGGTGCCCCCCGAGTGCAGTCTCGATCGCGTCGAGCTGGTGCCGGATCCCGCACCCCAGCAACGCAGCTCGGTCGATTGGTGTCTTGAGCTGTCCGGTGGCAATCGCGGCCCGCACTCGTTCGACCGCAGAGGAGCTGACCTCCCGCAGGGTCGGACGCTGATCCTTCAAGGTCGCTCTCGGAAGAACGCCAACTCTGGGTCGTTACCAATCGTCGGAACCACGAGCGCCCGATCGAGGAAGCGGTTAAATCGTTCGCACGAGGGCTCGGCGATGTAGAGGCAGCCATGGCAGGCGGCGCCCTCCGTCCGGCGGTCGCTGGACTCGGCGCTCGGATCGTGGGCGGCGCACACCGGATCGTTCGAGCACAAACGGCCCAGATCCCATGCCTCTCGAAGGTGGTGGCGCAGGCGGCGCCCCTCCTCGACCAGACCTCCAAGGGTCCCTTCGCTACCGGTCGTCCCGGTCGACAGCATAACGGCGGCCATGTTCGGGCCGCTCTTCTCCGCTTGGCCGCAATAGATGCGTTCGCGGATGGCACTGGCGGCGTAACCGCACTCGAGGCTAATAGCCGTGAGCAGCAGGTGAGAGAGCGAATGCAACAGGTAGAAGCGGGCCCCGGGGAACTCGCCTGACGGGTCGACGGCGAACGCGCGCAGCAGTCTGTCGGTCCGTTCCTTTACGACGGACCGTTGCTCCCAATCGCGAACCGCTGCATCGTCGAGCTCGACAAAAATCCCTTCGCCGCGAATCTCGGCGGCTGGTAGCCACTTTTCATTGCCAGTGGGCAGCGTGAGGACCGCCGGCTTGACCTTCTTGTCGTCGAAGTCGAACTCGCCTTGTAGGTTGGCACCCACAGCGTCGAACCGGCTGAAGCTGACCTGGACGCGTACTTCGCGCAGCTCAGGGATCACGATGAGACTGCGCACGCCCACGGGCAGGTCGATCCGCTGTTTTGGCACCCGATAGGCCGCGAACTCGATGCCGGCGTCGGGTAGCACGCCGGGCTGCTCGACCGGCGCGGTCGTGATCCGCTCGAACTCCACGCTTCTCAGTGGCCGTTCGGCCTGCTTGTCTCCAGCCTCGCGCTCGGCCTTGATCGCGGCGACGACCGCTCCCGACGACTGTCCAACCATCAGGCTCCCGACCACGGGGACGAGACGGGCGAGCTGTTCCAGATCCGCACTATTCGCGACGTTCTGGACGATGCTCCAGACCTCTTTGGCGCGTACACGCTCGCGCAGCGGATCGGGATCCGGATCGCGCAGCCGAAGTGCGCTCACGACTTGAGCAAAGTATGCGTCCGATGCCGTCCTGACCAGCATCTTCAGCCGCTGGTCACAGGGCTCGTTGGCGGCACGTCCGCCCAGCCACGGTCGATCCCCCGTGCAGGAATAGGGTAGACCCTCGGCGCGGCTCATCGGTGTGCGCGCGCTGCAGTTCGTGCACTCGACGAAGATCTGCGCGATGTCGCCGAGCGCCCGTTCGTCGAGACGCAGGTCCGGTCTATCGCAAGTACCCCCGATCCGGTCCATATGCGCGAATGGGATCCATGGAAAGTCCGAGAGGTGCCCTCTTCGACAGGCCGCCACGAATCGAACCGGAACCGCGCTGGCCTTCTTACCCCGGACACACTCGTGGATGTACCGCCCGCTCTTGTCGTCGAACTTGTCACGTGCCCGCGCGAGCGCGCGGCACCCCTGGCACACGAACCAGCGTGGAAATTCAACCGCCCTGACGCCGACGCCAGGGTAGGCGTCCTGAGCGTCCCCTTCCGGCGCCATCCGAAAGTAGTCAGTTCGTGCGAGATCGAGGTCTGGGTCGAGTGCCTTCAGTCGGGGAACGAGCGATCGTCGCAGTCGCGCGTCGTCGAGGGATACGGGCTTCTCTCGTCCATAGCCCCAGTGCTCGAGCCCGCCGACAACCACAGCTCGGTCGATGAGGTCGACCATCGCCCCCGGTCCGAACGCCCCGACGAGATGGCTCTGTCTGAGGTTGCCGTCGGGAGGGTGCCCAGGTTCCCGCTTCCTTGTCCGCAGAGCCATGGTCAGTTCCGCTCGTCGAGAGGTTTGAATCGCACCCAGACGTGGACGTTCGGCTCCACGTCGCGCATCGATGTGGGTGCTTGGAAGTAGCGCTCGTCGCTGTCGACCGGCGGATCGTCGTTGGCAGTGAACATCAGCGGCAGCCCCTCCGTCCCCGCCTTGTCGTTCTTGCTGTAGGTGCGGGCACCCGCTCCAGCTGTTGCTCGATCGACAACACGCTCCCAGGCGTCGAGGAAGCTCTTGCCCCTGGCCCGTATCAGATCGGCGATTCGCGTTTCAGCAGCGTCGTCGGCCCAGTCGCGGTGCCCGCGCGCCCGCCCAATCAGCCACTCGAGCACTCTCTCGGCGCGGTCCCGGTTCGTATGGAGGCGCATCACCCCTGTCGGCGGCTCCATCTCGCGGATGCCGTGCCGGATCATCGACAGCAACGTCCCGACCAGGCCGCGATCTAGCGCCTGCCCGCTATACGGCGTCACGCTGGTCGCTTCCACCTCCCGGTAGAAGCTCTCGTGGTAGGCGACGAACCGCTCATAGTGCGATCGATCGCGCGGTCGCATGACGTTTAAGCACGTGACCACCAGCCCGGGGTAACTGCGCCCAATCCGGCTGGTCGCCTGGATGTACTCGCTGGCGGTCTTGGGCTGACCGGCGACGACCATAAGGCCCAAGCGATCGACGTCCAAACCGACCGAGATCATGTTAGAGGCGAGCACCACGTCCAGCGGTTCCTGATCTTTCAGGGTCTTCCGCACCGCCAAACGCCGCTTCGTATCCTTGACCCGATCGGTCTTTTCTCGCGACGTCAGTTCCGCGGGCAAGACGAGCCGGCGGTTCGCCGCCCAAGGATGCGGTCCAACGAACTGCAAAGGCCGTTTCTCGATCTCGATGTTGCTGATCCTGTTCTGGACCTCGTCTTCCACCAGCCGGCGCATGCCCCCGAGCTCCCGCAGCGAGTTGAAGTACCCGACGAGGGTCATGTAGGGATCAGCGGGTTGGCTAGCCTCACCTCTCGCGTCGAAGTGCTTCTCGGCCGCTGCCAACACCGTGGCATAGGCCCGCACCGAGACCGCGCGGAGAGCCCGACCCGAGGCGCCCACACCGACGTAAAGGCGTCCAGGTTCCTTGTCAGTGTCACGCAGCAGCTCAGAGAAGAAGTTGTCCCCTTCGGTGACTCCGCGCGCCGGGAATATGCTCATGGGACGCCCGAACAACGCCCGGATCTGCTCGCGGGCCCGGCGAACCGTAGCCGTCGAACAGACGATCTTGGGCGGGCGGGGCGCGCCTGCGATGGGCCGATCGCACAGATAGTCCACGGCGGCCTCGTAGAGTCCCACCATCGTTCCGAGTGGCCCGCTGATCAGGTGCAGCTCGTCCTGGACGATGAGCTCGGGCGGCAACAGCCCTTCGGGCAGCGGCCTCGCTCCCGCCGGCGGCGACTCCATTACGCCGTACGCACGTTCGGCGTCGAGGTGCGTGGCGCGCCCGAACAACATTCCGGCATCTCCCCGCCAGGGCATCATCGCGAACTTATCTACGGTGGCGACGATGAAGCTCGGAACCTCCCAATAGATCTGCTCGTCGACAAACAGCACCGGCAGCCCGCGCCCCTCCGCCTTGGCCTCGGTGAAAGGGCAGCCGCTCTTGTTGTCGCAGTAGACGACCGCCCGGGCGAAGTTCTTCTTGGTCGGCTTCCCGTCCCGGTCGACCAGCTTGATGTTTTGGATCTTGATCGAATCGCCACACCAGGGACAGGCCGTCAGCGGAAAGGGTGAGTCGGCGCGCCCCGGCGAGAAGTCGTGTAGTGCTTTGTGGACGTCGCTCAAGCGGTTCGCGCTCGCCGAGAGCCCGACCCAAAGCCCGATCGTGAACCGTGCATTCCCGAGCTCCTTCGGGTTCCTTCGGCGGATCTCCTCCAATGCGCAGATGAGCGTGGCAGCGCGACTGAGCTGGTCCAGTGTCAGCAGACGCAGCGTGTAGCGCAGAATCACTGCGACGCCGCGCCCCTCGTGCGACGTTCCCTGCCCGCGCAAGCGGCGAAGGGCCAGGGTGAAGGCTATGAGACCGAGGTACGCCTCGGTCTTCCCGCCTCCGGTGGGGAAGTAGATCAGCTCCGCCAGCTTTCGATCGTCATGCCCTGCGTCGGCGACGGACGCCAGGTTCATGAGGACGAACGCGATCTGGAACGGACGCCATTCGGGCTGCCGCCCATTCACGTACCGTTTGTCCTCGCGGATCTTGTCAGCCTGAAGCGCCGCGGCGTGCATTCCCTGGTTCGCAAGCTGGAAGGCGCGCAAAACCTGGGCATCTCTGCCCAAGAGCGCGATCCCTTGCTCGATTCGGGCCTTTGCATGGTCGGCCTTTCCGAGCAGGTCCTTGCGCGTCTTCTCGAATGCGTCGCGGTCGAGATCGATGTCGCGCTGCTGGTCGATCCAGGCGGCGTATTCGTCGACGAGCGGCGTGAGGGCGTTCGCGAGTCCTTTGCCGTCCAGCTTGGCGAGCTCCGCCATGCCCGTCGTGACGTCACGGAACGTCCGGTGCGCAACCCGTGGCACCTCGTAACAGGGGAGCTGCGTCGTCTGAATGCGGGTAACGACCCCGCCGGAGACCTCTGGCTGCGCGAGGCTGGTGTTGTGACCAACAGCCCATTCCACCTGTTCCCGGAACGTCAGCGCTAGAACACGCTGATCGTGATCATCGGCATCCTCGCCCCGCCGATTTGGACGCGGCAGGAATCCGCGAGGGTACTCGAGTCCCAGCCGAACCTGGAAAACGAACTGGGTGTCCCGTTCGCGTTCGGCGATCGCGCGATCGTTCACCAAGAAGAGGCTGAGCACGCGCACCCCTTCGAGGCCTTTCATCGTTGTCGTGCGCAGCTCCCCCTTGAGCAGCAATCCCCGCGAACCGGGGACCACGATTCCTTCCTTCTTCTGAATTGCCTTAGGGTCCAGCGGCACGACGATGCGCACCGGGCCGTGCGCCACCCGCTTCCAACCGGGTCGGACGTTGGCGGTGTTGTCGATCTGAACGTCGATCTTGTCGTAGTCCGCGTACCAAACGTCGACGTTGATCGAGTCCGCGTCACCGCTCGCGCTTGGAGGCAGGAACACGCTCAGGCCCATCGAGGCCGGGAACCGCACCGGCCGCTTGGCCTCGGGCTCGTCGCGACCAGCATCTTCGGCCTGGCTCTCGGCGCCGGCCGCCAGCTCACCGGGCTCGGAATCGCGGTCGTCCGCGTCCGGTACGCGGCCCCCTTGCGGCGCGAGGAAGCCAGTCAGATACCACCGCGAGGGAGCGATCGGCAGGACCTCCTGCCCGTCGGGGGCGAACGGCCCGACCAAGTCTGCTTCCAGCGCCTCGACGAGGCTCCGTCGGACGTCGCGGGGAGTCATCAGGCGACCCATCCGAGCGATAGGGCGCGAAACTGTTGAAGCGCCGGAATGTGGGCCAGGTACCGCGGAATCGCCAGTAGGATTGGCGCCGGCGCGTCACGCTTGATGTCCGTGGTGTCTGACACGATGTCGATCAACCATTCGTCGTCGATGCTGAATCGGACCACGCCCACGTACCGCGGCAGGATCGCCTCAGTGGCCACCTTGGCCGACCGCTCACTAGCAATGCCGAGACGAAACACCTCTTCCAGGTATCGGCCCGCTTGGGCGTACTGAAGATCAACGTTCAGGCGGTGGCGATACTCCGGGCCCGCGAGCTCGCGCATCAGAGGGAGCAACTCCGAGGCTAGGGCGATGAGGTCGGTGGGCGCCAGCCGCAACTTCGGATACAGGGGGACGATCGCGTTCCAGATTGTCCCGGGCGCCTCGTACCTCTCGAACCCGGTCCTGCCAGGCACAAATTTGATCTGTGGCCACGTCTCCTTCTTGTCGGGCGTATGCCACACGAAGCGGGCGTACGGACCGAGGCGATCGTCGTGGGCATACACCCGGCTCATCCCCTTTGCTCGCAACGTGACCGAACCTCCACCTAGGGCTACGGCGATGTCCCCCGCCGGCTCGTCGGCATCGTCTTCACGAAACCCGACGACGGTCACGGCATGTAGGGCGGGATCGCCTTCGTACTTGAGCTGCAGGATTACCGGAATGCCCGATCTCACACAGCACTTCAGCGCGAGCTTGAAAGCGTCGTGCTCATGCTCGGCCTTGAGCACCCATGGCGAGAAGCCGCTCTCCCGAATCGCCGCCAGGGTCTGACTAAGGTCGAGGCCAGCCACTGCCGGCAGCGGTCGGTCGCTGAGCAGGTGGCGCGTCGCGGCCATCGTGATCGCCAAGGGTGTCGGAGCGCGCCCGCCATCCGCCCGCGCGACCCGCGAGATAGCGGACCACAGAGCGGTCGTCGCGCAGGCCCCGACAGCTTGATCCTGTTGCTGGAAGGGGACGCCATCTACGTGGATGTTCAACCCTGCCAGATGGACGTTATGCCGCGTCGTTGCTGGGGCGAAGCAGCGCCGGTTCTTGGACGTCTCGTACGGAGCGAGCACGGTGCGCCCGATGGGCGCGCTCGGAATTGGGCGCACGACGATGTATCCGAGGTACATGCGCTGCAGCTCGGCGCAGCTCTCCTCGAAATGGCCTTCTCCGGCACGACGGATGAGCGAACGTAACTGATCCTCGGTCAGGTTGTCCGTGAGGACGTGAATCCGGGTGGTCTTCGACGGCGGCGGATAAAGCGCCGTCGCGTAGTAGCCGGCGAACTCCTCCAGATAGTGCCGATCGACATAGGGGCTCTCGATCAGGAGGGCCTTTGCTGGTCGATCGTGGCGTCTGAGATAGGCCGCGAGATACCCGATCTGCGGAGGCACCTGCTCGGCGTCGCCGAGCGCCTCGCCCCGGCAGGCCACGCGGATTTCCGAAACGAGAGAAGTCTCGTCGAACGCCAGCAGGCGGAGCGAGAGGGGGGGCCTCCCGACCATTCGGCTATCGAGATCGGAGCTGAAGATCGTTGGCAGTGATCGTCTTCATAGGCGCGATCCGCTCCTCAAGCTCACGCCGGAGGCGCAACCCCTCCACGGCGAGCTGCTCGAGCTTGGCCGGATCGATTACGACGGCGCCGCCGGGCGGCACTGGAGCGGTGGTCTCCCTCTTCTCCTTCTCCGTCATCGCGCACCCCTCCTACCACGATCTGGGGATACCTGCACACCTGTCAAGTATTTTCCGGCCGCTCGCCGCTGCACAGTGCTCAAAACAGCTCTCCTTGTGGATCGGACCTCTTCTTGCGAGCAGACCCCTTTCTCTTGCCAGTCTTGGGCTTCGCGCCTGCTGCACCGAGCCGCTGCTCCTCGCGGGCTCGTTCGGCGTTGAGGAGGTAGAGGCGGTCGATCACTTCGTCCTCGAAAGCACGGACAGAGGCTCGCTCGGCGTCGGTCGCGGGGCAAAAGGGGGGGATGGGAACGTTGGTCCAGCTGTATGCGTCGAGGACGGCTCGGTCCATTTCCTCGTGTAAGCGGCGCAGCTCAAGGATGCGCGGATCGTCACAGGCGGGGTCCTTAAGTGAGTTATAGGTCTTCGTGAGGCCCTGGTCGGTGTCGCGCATGAACACGGCCCGGGCTTCATAGAGACGTTCGCCGATGACCTCGAGCGGCGAGAGAACGGTTCGCGGATCGGGGCGGGGAAAGGGGAAGGTGCCCAAACATTCCGACGGAGAATAAACCGGGGTGTTGGCGGCACCCATCCTTCCGCAAAACAGCTGCACCCACGAATCGTGCACGCGGCTCTGGATCACGGCGAACGTCGAAGCGGCACTCGACGGAACAACCACCAACTTTTGGGACAGCACGCGATCCGTCGGCTGAAATGCCGCGCGCACACAAGTCGGAAATTGTTGTGGGATTACAAGGCAGCGGGAGAGTGGCGCAATGGCGGCAAAGAGTGCAGGCCGATACTCGGCGAATAGCCACCACCGATTGCGATAGGCACCGCGCTTGTCCTTGTCCCGATCCGATTTGACCTTCTCGCGCACGATCCGGACGAGGTCCGGCCACCGCTCGGCGTCTTCCAGCGTCATTTGGCCGAAGTTGATGACGTACCGGTCAAAGGCTTGGGTCGGACTCGTGTTCACCTCTTCACCCCCAAGGTAAGGAAAGATCCGTTCCGCGTTCCTGGCATCGCTTAGGACGAGGCGGTCCTTCTCCGCTGGCTCCAACGTGAACCCCTCGCCGAGGACATAACTCCCGACGAACGCACACTCCGAGCTCGCGACGAGAGCAACGGGATCCGGCCGCTCTTGTTTGGGCCTCAAACGCGAATTGAGCGCCGGTACAAGCTCGCCGCCCAGTCGGATTTCCGTGCGTCCCACGACGGCTCCATGTGCCGCGTGGACTACCGATACGGTCACTGCCGCGCTATCGCCCGGCCAAGGCATGGAATCGGTCGCGTCGTAGATTGTCCAACCTGAGCTGACCAACAGCTTGAGTCCCGTCGTCCGTGTATCACCACGCGCGATCGTGTTAGTGGCGACGAGCCCGAAGCTGCCGTGGGCGCCGATTAACGTCGCTGCCCGGCGAAAGAAGTGCGCCGAGAGATCGCTATTGCCATGAGCCCCGCTGTGGACGGCCTTAAGCCAATCGAGATATCCCTCGGCGTGGCCGTCGATGATCGTGTTCTTCCCACCGAACGGTGGATTGCCGACAACCGCCTCCATCAACGCCACGCCATTCACAGCGCTGTCCTGGAGCGGATCGGGGCGCTCCTCGAAGAACACCTCTGGCAGTTCGACCCACCAGTGGAATGGGTACACCCTCTTGGACGGTGGTGACTTTGCGCGGAGCCCAGCGGCAAGGTCATCCAGCTCTGCGCGCACACTCTCATCACCGCCGAGCCACCTCTCCACGAGAGCCAATCGGCGCAACCGCTCCTTTTCGCGTGCAGCGTCCTTCGCCTCGGCGAAGAACGCACCGACGCAGACGTCTGCGACGAGGCGGACCTTGTCGACCGCCTGGCGCGACCACTCAAGGAGTCGCCGCTTCTCGCCCTGGGCAACCGGATCCTCGCTTTCGGCCAGGGCAAGGATCTGCTGCCTGAGCGCGATCGCCTGCTCCAGAGCCTCTGAAAGAGCCTTTTCGCAGAACGCGACCTGCTTCTGCGGCTTCCAGTGGAACGCTCGGATTTGCGCGAAGTCGAGGCCAACCAGGCTATCGCCGTGACGAAGGGAGTGATCGACAAACGTAAACGGGAGCTGGCGACTTAGAGTCACCAGCCACAGCGACAACTTCGCCAGTTCCACTGCCGCCGCATTCCTGTCGACGCCGTAGAGACAGCGCTGCGCGACCAGCCGGCGGGCGTGCAGGTGCGCGTCGCCGTACCGTTCGGTCATGCCGGCCAGCTCTCCGCTGCGTGTCCAGGAACGCACGATCTCGTCCGCGAGCTGACGGCAGGCCGCGACGAGGAACGCGCCCGAACCCATCGCGGGGTCGCAGATCTTGAGCTGGAGGATTTTGTCAGCCGTGGGCGCCTCGCCGAGGCAAGCGAGGATGGGCTCCAGCGTTCGACGAACGACCTTCTCCGTGAGCTCACGAGGCGTGTAGTGGCTCCCGGTTCGGCGCCGCTCTTCTCCTGGCTGCAACACCAGTCGGCCCGCCATCGCTCGGTGACGCGGTAGGTCCGCGCGCCGACCCATCGCGTGCGCCGCGAGCGCCTCGACGAGCGCATCCGGATTCGGCGCTGCCGCGAGATCCTTCTCGATCGACGCGATCTGCACCGGGGTGAGACCGCAGGTCTCCTTGAAGAAGCGCGTGCGCTCGGCCGCCGTCGCGCCCAGTTCCTCGGTTTCGACCCAGACGCCATGTTTGCCCATGCGTACACCGGGGCTCGTGAGGCGCCGGACGTGATAGCCCATCAGCGATTCGTAAATTGAGCCGATCTGTTCAACGTCCAGCGCGCGGTAACTCAAACGCTGGCCCTCGAACACCATCAGCCGCCGCATGACCACGTGGATGGTGCCGTCGTCCAGACTGGGCGCGCGCACGGCCGCGCGGGCCGCGGGCGGGCTCACGGCCGCGGTCCAGTCGGGCTGCCCGCCTTCGAGGAACGGGTAGACGTTCGGGTCGAAGAGCTTGCCCTGCCGTGGCGGCATCTCCAGATCGCCATGCCTGACGCCGTAGAATACCGCCCGGAAAAGCGCCAGGATCTGGGCGTAGGCGCCGAATCGATGGGGCATCGCCTCCGGGTGGGCGCCAGCGTCCTGGGCGAGGCGATCGTATAGCGCGAGCAAACTCAGGTGCTGGGCATAGAGGGGATGGTCGATGGGCAGCAGCCCCTGCTCCTCCGCGTAAAGCAGAAAGACGAGCCGTAGGACGACGCTGAGGACGCCCTGGTAGAAGTGGTCGTCTTCGACCTCGAGGGCTGCGCGCAGCCAGTCTAGGTCGCCGCCGGCATTGTCGCGCGCGGCCGCCGCTTCGAAGCCGGCGACCAAGATC
>JAICYS010000243.1 GCA_025934105.1 Myxococcota bacterium
CTTCTGGGTGCTCGGCGTGGGTGGTCGTGTTTGCATAGACACCAACCACAAGCGCTCGCGCCGAGCCTTTTTCAAGCTCTTTTCGCTATTCCTGTCCTCGGACTCACGCCGTCGCTACGCGGGACGCGCGAAACCCACGCTAAGGGGCCCTCTAAGCCGAGCGCCAGGCGAAGCCTGGGCGAGGAGGATGAAGGCTGCAGATCGGACACCCGGCGTACTGGCGCATCTGGAGGTGAACCAGCTTTTGCGGATCGGGAATCCGCACGGTGCCGCCGGCCAGCGTGTGGAGCTCACGCGGGATGAACGTCTCGCCCGCCCGCAGGCGAGCACCAGTGGCAAGAGGGAGAGCGTCGACGACAGTGGTCATGCCGTCGAACATGACCGGTATGAACGAGCACCACGATAAGGTGAACGGCCAGATGTTAGCGGGCCTGTTTGCGCGCGGCGCGGTCGTGAAGCTTTCCGAGGCGGATCAAGAGGCTGCCCTGGCCATCGATGGTGCGACGTTGTTCGATCCGGCGGGGAACGGTCGCGTCATTCGCGACACCGTGTTCCTTCCGGAGTCCGTGATGGCGGAGCCCGATGAGCTCCGGGCCTGGATTCAGAAGGCGCTAGCACACCGCCGTCGAAATAGCGTCGGCCGAACGTGACGCTATTTCGACGCCGGTGCACTAGAAGTCACGGCCAGCCTTCCCGCGAGGAAGAAGCGATCCGCGAGCAAGGCAAGAGCCTGGGCGACTAAGGCGCCGGTCAAAAAGCCCGCTGCCAGCAAGGCGAAGAGTAGGGCGAAGAGGTGAGCGCGGTGAGACGCTGACCGTCACCGAGAGGCTCCGGACCCGCCGACGGCCCGGTCCACCTTCATCGCATTTTCTCTTTCGCCGCTTCTCGCTCGGCGGCCTCTCTGAACGCCGTCAGGGTCTCGTCCCAGAATCCGTCGAGCCAGTGGCGCAGGGCTTCGATTCCGTGGGTGTCCACCGCGTACAGGCGGCGCGTTCCTTCAGCGCGATCAGACACCAGTCTCGCGGCCTTGAGGATCTTGAGGTGCTGTGAGACCGCGGGCCGGCTCACGTCGAGACCTGCGGTGAGCTCGCTGACCGATCGCGCGCCGCCGCGCAGGCGCTTGAAGACGGCGCGCCGGGTCGGATCTCCGAGCGCGTCCAGAACCTTCTCTGCGTAAGGAACCATTTACGCTCAGTCTTCTCGGAGTCGCCAAATAGTCAAGGCGTCGCGCCTTGACGGGCAGAAGGGTTAGTTCTAACTTACGGAGAGTCATGCCCGAACAGACACCCGGCGGTTTCGACCCCAACAGCGTGCGTAAGGTGATGAAGGTCCGGGCTCCTCAAGCGGTGGCCTGGCGCGTGTTCACCGAGCAGATGGGCACATGGTGGCCGCTGCAGAGTTACAAGATCGGAAAGGCCACAGCCGTGGATGCTGTTCTCGAGCCCAGGGTGGGCGGGCGCTGGTACGAACGAGGCGAGGATGGGAGCACGTGCGAATGGGGCAGCGTTCTCGCATGGGAGCCCGATGCGAGGCTGGTCCTCTCGTGGGACATCACGGCTGACTGGCAATACGATCCCAACCTGAAGACCGAGATCGAGTTGCGCTTCATTCCGGAGGGGCGGGACGCCACGCGGGTCGAGCTCGAGCACCGGCGCCTCGACCGCTTCGGCGCTCGCCGCGACGAGATGCGCCGCATATTCGACACAGAGGGCGATTGGGGTCGCGTGCTCGAGCTCTTCGCCCGCGCCGCCGAGGCGGCGTAACCCTGGAGGCAGGAATGTCGAACATCACCAACGCTCGCAAGGTACTTGTGACGCGCATCCTGGAGGGAGACGGCCGCGAGCCGCACGCGCAGCGGAAGGCGGCATTTGATAACGCCGGGCTCGCCGAGCCGCTCAGGACCTTGATCGGGAAGGTCGCCCGCAACGCTCGCACCGTCACCGACCAGGATGTCGCAGCCGCGCGGGCATCTGGTCTCAGCGACGACCAGATCTTCGAGCTCATCGTCTGCGCGGCAGTTGGTCAGGCCGTCCGACAGCATGAGGCGGCCCTTGCCGCCCTCGATGCCGCGGCGAAGGGGTGAGTGAGCGTGCGTCTCGCCATTCTCGACAAGGGGCATAGGTTCGGGGCCAAGGTCATGTTCGCGATGATTCGGCTCTTTTCCGGCCAGCGCGTCGTCGACGCCGTGAAGCTGGTCATGTACCGCCCGGACTTTTACGGCGGTCCAATGAAGCAGGTGACCCACGAAGCGATGCGGGGCCCGTCCACCTGGTCGGTCGGCGATCGGGAGCTCATGGCGGCGTTCATCTCGAAGGTGAACGGCACGGAGTTCTGCATCAAGGCGCACTCGGCCGTGGCGGAGAGAGCCTACGGCGATGCCGGGCGCGTGTCGGCCGCCCTCGCGGACCTCGACTCCGCGCCGATTGGTGAGCCGCTGCGCGCGACCTTGAGGATGCTCGGGAAGCTGGCTCGCGAGGGGAGCGTGGACGCGAACGACGTTCGCGCCGTGCTCGCGGCCGGCGCGTCGCGGGCGCAGATCGAGGATGCCCTCGCCGTCAGCTTCGCGTTCAACGTAACGGACCGCCTCGCTGACGCCTTTGCGTTCGACGTGCCCGGACCAAAGGCCTTTCAAGCTGGCGCCAAGTTCCTTCTTTCGCGCGGCTATCGCTGACGCCGAGAGCCGCCGCCGGGGATTCCCGGGATGGCGTCGCTCTTCAGCGCGCACTGGAGGGCGAAGCTGCCAATGCCGCCGGTTGCGGCCCAGATGAGGATTACGGGCCCCATGTTGATGCGCGCGCCACGCTCGCCCATCAACATGCGGTAGCTGGTCATCGAGCTCGGCGTCATCGACGCCGATGTGCGGGCAGGCTGATCAGCGGGGAGACCGTGGGGCAAAGAGAAAGCCCCGGCGCCGAGATGGGTTGGGGCCGGGGCTCGTGAGGATCGGACATTGTTTGATTGGGTGTCAGAAGGGTATGTCGGGGTCGGCGTCGAGGGCGAGCCGGCGGCAGCCCCTGATCGCGGCGCGCAGGTTGTGGATGCGGAGGACGAGGAGGCTGGCCTTGCGCGCTTCGGCGCACCGGCCGCATTACCCCGCCGTCTGTTCCCGCAAAGTCAGTCCCCACGCAACACCGTCCCGAGCTCCGGCACCGTCTCACCCCATCCAACGCTGGTCCACTCCGCGATCCGGCGCCGGTGGATGACGAGACTACGTGCGAGCCGACACCGAGGACAGCCGGCACCGATTAGTTGCTCGAATGAAACGCGCAACGACGAGCGTCGTAGGAAGGTCGCGCGTTGCAGTCTCATACTCTTTACGTCTCCCCGTCCGGAGCTTCCCCAGGCGCCTATCAATCACTCCACGCGTCCTTCAGTGACTCACGTCGTAACGCCGGGCGCGGTTGACGTGGTTGACGGGGGCCGACTAATGTTTCGCTAATGAGAGCCTTCGGCCGGAGCGCAGCGTGATCCCCGCGATTCATCGCGAGCTGGCGGAGCGAATCGTTGCGCAGCTTCAAGACGACAGCCGGGTCCTGGGGGTGGCAGTCGGAGGCTCCTGGATCGACGAGCACATGGACGAGTTCTCAGACATCGACCTGGTGGTCGTGTCGACCGACGAGAAGTGGGCCGAGGTGCTCGAACAACGCAAGGCGATCGCCGCGCGGATGGGGAACCTGCTGGCGGCCTTTACCGGCGAGCACGTCGGCGAGCCGCGCCTGCTGATCTGTCTGTTTGCCGACCCGCTGATGCACGTGGACCTCAAGTTCATCTCGCTCGGGCAGCTCTCCTCACGCGTCGAAGACCCCGTGATCCTATGGGAACGGGGGGACGCCCTGTCGAAGGTGATCCGCGACTCGC
This sequence comes from Myxococcota bacterium, assembly GCA_025934105.1. GTDB lineage: Bacteria > Myxococcota_A > Polyangia > Fen-1088 > Fen-1088 > JADGRB01. The sequence continues at coordinate 3,859 of JAICYS010000243.1, forward strand.
GCCCGCACTTTCCGCAACCCGACCCGCAATGGATCGAAGACAGGTTCTGGCTCTGGGTGCACTATGCCGCCAGCAAGCTAGGGCGGCGCGAGCTGGTCGAGGTGATCGACTTCATTTCCTATCTGCGCAGTCAGGTCATCGGGCCGCTGTTGTTGATGCAGAAAGGACATCAGCCACGCGGCGTGCGCCGCATCGAATCCCTGGCCGGCGACGAGCTTCCGCGGCTGTTGAGGACGGTCGCGAAGCACGACGTTCGCAGCTGCGCCGACGCGATCTATGCCACGATCGATCTCTATCGGGAGCTACGTGAGCACCACGCCACCCTGTCCCTGCAGCGGGGCAGCTTGGCCGAGCAGGCTGCGGTAGCTTACCTCGCCGGAATAGCCGCCCCGTCGTAGCTGCGTGACCGTCCGACCGGAGACGCCATGATCTGCAGGTCCAAGGTGGCCGCCAACCCCGACTCGTCGTCCGCGATCGACCCGCCCACGTAGGCGACGGCGTCCAGGAAGGAGAAGTCGATCGACCCGAAGTAGTCGGTCGGCGAGACATCCTCGGTGAGCACCGTGCTGACCGGAACGTACGCTTCGTCGGTATCAGCCATCGATTCCTACTCCTTGCCGGACTTGGCGCCTACGGCTCCACGGAGCACGCGCCCGTCGCGACCGGTTACCCACAGTGTTCCATCCGCGTACGCGCAGGCCGTCAGCGTTCCATCTCGCGCCGCCTGCGCGGCGGCAGCAGAGGCCGGCGCTGCCTCCTCATAAGTGGTGGCGCGCGCTCCGTCGATCCGGACCTGGCCGTTCGAGCCGAGCAGCCAGAGCGTCCCGGGCTCAGCGGCGCAGGCCACACCCCGCGCAGAGGTGTTTGCGACCCGTTCGGCGACGCCCTTCGTGAGATGAAAGGGGCCGTCGCTTGTCAACACCCAGCGCTCGCCGCGGCCACCGGGCACCACGCCGAAGATCCGCCGCCCCGTGCCAACCGCCCCGAGGTCGCCCTTTGCCCACCGGTGACCGTCCCAGCGCTGGTCGAACAACCAGAGCTCGCCATCCCCTGTGTAGAGGCGAGAGGCCGCTTCCTTGGTCGGGAGCGCCTGCTCGGTCCAGCTCTTCCCGTCCCAATGAACGCCGGCGCCCTTGTAGCCGACCGCCCAGACGTCATCGGGACCAAGCCCCGCGACGGCGTACAGCGGCGCCTGGGCCGGTTTCGTGCGCCTGGCCGGACGCACCTCCTGGCAGGTCCCCTTCAAGCAGCGGACGATCACCCCGAAGTTGCCGACCACCCAGACGTCGTCGGCCGAGGCCCCCCACGCACCGTAAAAGTCCGTCGCAGCCCCGGCGGGGACCGATGACCAGCGCCCAGCTTGACGGCGGAGGATCCCCCCCGCGCCGACCGCCCACACCTCGTCCCCGAACGCGGCGACGCCACGAAGCTCGTAGAGGGGCTCGTCGGTGCCACCGGGAACCCGCCCCGCCCAGCGCTGGCCGTCGAACCTCCGCAAGGTGCCGCGCGCCCCCACGAACCAGACCTGGCCGTCGTCGCTGCCGAACAGATCGCGGAGGGGGCCGACCCGCTTCCACAACCGATCGCCCTCGGCGTGCGCGGCGGCGACCGCCGGGACCGTGGCGCGCCGGGCCACCGCGTCGGCATCGAGGACCCACACCGGTCCGCGCTTTCCCTTCCACAGCGGCCCCACCAGCGCAACACCGGCGTCGAACCTGGTGGCGGCGCTGAAGTGGGCGGGGCCCGCCGCCAGCCAGCCGGCCGGGATGGCCGGGGCCGCGCTCCAGGCATGCCCGTCGAAGTGAAACGAGCGGGCTTGATCGGACTTGTCGCGCGCGAGGTCGCGGCCCACCGCCCAGATGTCGTTCCCGGCTCGTCCCCAGACCGATTCCAGCGGCGGCGCGCGCTTGATGACCTCGACGCGCCATTCCTGCCCCGTGAACTGGCGAACGATGGCGACCTCGCCGCCGCGCAGGTCGCCGGGCGATTGCCGCTTGCGTCGGGCGCCGCCCACGATCCAGAGCTGGTGGCCGTCGCCCCAGAGCCCGGCGTAGGTGGCCGCCATGTCATCGGCCAGGTCCTCCGCGGGCGGCGCCACGTGCTGGGTCAGCGGGTCGTCGACCTGCAGCAGCGTGCTGGCCGGCGCGGCGCTGGTACGGGCGGCCGGACGGACCGCCCAGTCCCGCTCGTCGGCCGACGTCAGGCTGGTGCGGACGCGCTGGCCGTCCCAGCGGAGCAGCTGCCCCTCTTCGCCCAGCATCCAGACGCTCTTGGGCGACGCGCCCCAGACAGCGACCAGCGTGGCGCCGCTGCCCGTGGGGATCCGCCGCCAGGCCGCGCCGTCGAAGTGAAGCGCCGTCCCGCGATCGCCCACCGCCCAGACGTCGTTGGCGCCGGCGGCCCATACGGCGTTCAGCTGTTCGCCCTGCGGCCGGGGCCGATCCCAGCAGAGACCCGATCGGTAGCAGATGTCGCCCGGCAGCGGCGTGCCTGCCCCGACGGACATCACCTGCGGCGTGGCGGCCTGGCCGGGGCGCCAGCCAGCCGGGCCGGCGAGGCTGCAGAGAGCCACGGCCAGCAACGCTCCGGCCCGCTTAACCGTGTGACCCTCACGGTCGCGACCGCGGCCCCTTGTGGCAGAGCGGAAAAGAAGTCGACCACGATCCCGAACCGGCCTGCCGCATCGCCGACGTACCCGCGCCGGACGGGCGAGAGGGTGCCGTCGAAGTTCACGATCCCTCCGTACCGAAACGAATCGCCCTTCTTGCCGCCGCCTTCGATCGTGGTCTGCCCTTCGAGATCGAGGCCGAGCTCGCGAAAGAAAGCGATCGTCGCGTCGAGGTCATCGAGGACGATGCCCATGTTGTCCATCCGTTTCAGCGCCATGGGGTCCCTCTACAAGGTGGCGATGCTTCGGACATCAGATGTCTCTTGCGCGCCATGAAGGTTGGCCGATCACGACTGTGCGCGCTCGATCTCGGCCAGCAGCATCGACGGCGGCAGCACGCGGACGCCCTGCACGATCTGACCGATGACGTGCCCGAAATCCGTCACGTCGCCGGTGAGCAGCACCTCGCAGCGGGCCGCCACGGCCGCCGCGAGGATCGGAACGTCCTTGGCCGGCAGGCCGCTCTCTTCGATAGGGGTGAGGGTGTCGGCGATTTCGACTGGCTCCATCAGACGGGCAGGGCACCAATGAACGCCCGGCCATCACGGCCGCCCGCAATGCGGCGTTCTGAATTTAACTGGCAAGTTCGTCGACCCAGCTGGTAACCGATGTCATCCGATCGGACTAGCAGGCTCATACAACAAGCCCAGGACGCGTGGAGCGGCCTTCATGGGAAGTATTAGGTGACGGCGGACTTCCGAGATCCGAATGGCACCGACGTTATCGTTACCGTTAATCCCGGGGCGGGCGTATCGAACACGGGCCGGGTCGGCGGCAACATTGTGACCCTCTTCACCCGGGGATACCAGAAGGGCATGGGTCCCGTCATTCCTTACTCTCTTGATCAGCTAGACTAGCGGTGGGGCACGTGTGCTGCGAGGCAGCGGTGTGGCTTTCCAAACGCGGCTGGGCGGTCACGGCACGACAGAGAGGGTCTCAGGTTCCGTGGTTGACGATGTAGACGACGACGAATCCATTGGTCGGGGCAGAGACACCTATGTTCAGATAGCGAGCCCCCGGAAGCGGTGCCTGCGCCGTCCTGAGCCCGGGCGCCTGGTGGGGGTCCCAGAATCCGTGGTCCTGGCCGAGCATTCCCCGTGCGCCCGGGTCGAAGGCGTCTGCGTCTATGGGCGTAGAGGCGATGAATCTCGGCCAATCATCCTGAGGGATCTCGATCTTGACGCCGATGCGATCGTCCATTCCTTCCTCGCGCTCGACCCCGATCACCCGGGCGCTTGGTGGAAGAGAAACGTTCAGTTCGCGCCCCAGTTCAACAACGTTGTATGACGTGTGCCCCCTGTGACAGGGTAGTTGCCGCCCGGAGCTGAGGCCGAAAGGCGGCCGTCTCCGATGACGTGACGAGGGGGGCGGAGGAACGATGACGAGACGATGTTGTACACAGAGACGTTCAAGGCGCGGATGGTGCGCCGGA